>DDST01000007.1 GCA_002343485.1 Proteobacteria bacterium UBA2383 | reverse complement strand
AGCAGCCACGGATACCGCGGCGGAAGCACCGGCGGCAGAAACTCCAACAACTCAACCAGCTTCTGGTCAACAGTAGCTATTACACTCTCCCTAAAATCACCTCCCCCCCAAGGGGGAGGGCTGGGGGGGAGGTGAAAATTGCCCATTATCGACATTTTTCTGCTTAAACCAGATGCTTATGTACATGCCTGCGAAAACCGGCGCGCCCCGCTCTGGATCAGCGCCTTTATCATCCTAGTTGGGGTGATTTATGGCATTCTGGTCGCCTTGCTGCAACGCTCCATCGGCGGCGAGTTACAAGGAATCCCGGTTGCTCATATCCCATTCTGGGTTCTAATGCTAGGTAATATTTTGCCAGGTATTGTGATTACAATCATGATCCACATCGGCATCATGCTAGTAGCTTGGCTCATGGCCAAGGCATTAGGTGGCCGGGGTGAACTAGGGTTGCTCTACCGGGCGGGCGGCTATCTGTTACCGTTAACTCTGCCAGCATTGCCAGCAGTGGCATTCACAGTCGCCGTGACGACCACGACCGCCCATTCTGCTGGACCGATACCACTGATCTATCAAGCACTGGCTGTTTTCGGCACAGCCTTGTTTCTCGCGGGTCTCTACCACGTGTTTCGTGTCACTCAAAACTTCCCACCCACCCGCACCCTATTTGCCGTTGCTTTATTCGCCGCTTTCTCGGTTTCGATCCTCAGTCTGGCCTGATACTCTTATCCGTTCATTGACGCATATCAGCCATTGCGGAGGTAGCGGGTGCGATCTCAAACGGCGATTTTCAGCAAACTCGTTTGCGGCTTCATGCGCGACCGTCCGCCAACCGTGCTATCGGGCACAACCTGTGCCGAAGCTATCCAGCAGATGTCCGGTGATCATGCATCCAGTGTTATTGTCACCGATGTCAATGGACGCTTACTGGGTCTTTTGACCGAACAGGATGTGACACGGCGCATCGCTTTTCAAATCCCCCCTGAAACGCCTGTCGATCAGGTTATGACTCGCCGGGTGCTGACCATTTCTGCTGGCGAATACCTCTACAATGCCATTGGCCGGATGCGGCGCTATAACCTACGTCATTTACCGGTACTTAATGAGGATCGAGCCGTAATCGGCATTCTCGATATGTATGATGCGCTGTCCGAGGCATCCGCACAGATGGTGCAGCAAATCGACTTGATTACCCACGAAGGAACTCTTGAAGGACTTCAGAAGGTCAAGACAGCGCAGGTCGAACTCGCCGCTGAATTGCTGGATGATGGATTACCTGCACCTGAGATTCAGGCGTTGCTGACCCATATTAATAACGATATCTACCGGCGCGTCACCGATATGTGCATCGCCAGTCTCGCTACCGAGGGCTGGGGTAAACCACCCGCCGATTTCTCGGTCATCGTTATGGGTTCAGGTGGCCGGGGTGAAAATTTCATTGGTCCTGATCAGGACAACGGTTTCATCATCGAGGACTACCCTGACGAAGAGCACAGCCGTATCGATGGCTATTTTATGGAACTAGCCAGCCGGCTGGTAGCAACGCTGGATACTGTCGGTCTGCCGCTGTGCCGCGGTTACTGCATGGCGATCAACCCGATGTGGCGCAAGACGTTATCACAATGGTTCCGGCAACTGGATGGCTGGGGACGCAAGCGCAATCGAATTGCCCTTCAGTTGTCGGATATCTTTTTCGATTTCCAGCCGGTGTGGGGACACAATCCGGATTTGGCCCGCCGCCTGCGCAGCCATGTGACCGCTATGTTGCATAAAGATCGGGCGTTTTTGCGGGCAATGTATGACGAAACCAGTGATCACAATGTTGGTCTGGGTTTATTCGGTGGCTTCGTCACTGAAAAGGAAGATCCCTACTATCGAGGCCAGATCAACCTTAAGCACCATGCGCTATTGCCTCTGATCGAGGGCGCGCGGCTGTTCAGTCTCCGTGAAGGTGTGGAGCAAACCGGAACGCTAGCGCGGATCGATGCTCTGCACAGTCTCGGCATTTTTGACGCTACCGAACGCGAAGATCTCAAGGGCAGTTTCGTCCAAATTACTAATCTATTATTGGGTCAGCAGATTGCTGATTTCCGGACAGGCAGGAAAATCACCTACTTCCTCCATCCCGATAGTCTGTCGAAGCGGGCTAAAGAGCATCTGGCAGACGCTATGAAGGCTATTGACCGGTTGCGTGACCGCGTCCGTGCTGAATTGGCTGGCCATCGTGCCTAAAGACTGGCTTCCATTTTTGCTTCAACGTCTTTCCTCCGGCAGAATTCAGGTTAATGAAACTGCGACTCATCTTTGCACTGGCGTTCGCCGTCTTTGCCTTGGTAACAGTAGCGATAATACTTGCACTGTTGTGGCTGATATTCGACGAGATGGCACAACGCGGTGAATTGGCCAACCCTGAAGTGTTTGATGGGTGGAGCTATCTGACGAGTTACGGCGCCAGCGCCGGGTTACTCCTGATTGCTATAACCGCCGCTGCATGGTCCTTCTTCGACTTGCTGGTCGCGTTGCCATTGACCAGCCTGACCCGTGGCCTGTTGACTGCCTTGCACGCTAATCCTGAGTATCAAGCCCAACACGAGGGACCCACCCAACTCAACCACTTGTTTCGAGCCGCCAACGAAATCTTGCGCCGGCTTGCTGCTCACCGCCAAGAACTGCTGGACGCCATGGCCGCAGCCACCGCCCAGGTCGAGAAACAGAAGCACCAGTTAGAGGCCATCCTGATGAATTTGCAGGAAGGCGTGGTGGTCTGCAATCTCAATAATCAGGTGTTGCTCTACAACCAACATACGCTGAAAGTCTTGCATATCAGTACCGATTTCGGACTTGGCCGATCGCTACTGACAGTCGTCACGCCCGAGCCCATCGCCACCGCTTTCCGGCGTCTTCGTCTGCGGGTCGCTGAAGGCCGGCATCATCAACATCCAATGGGTGCGACGACCCGCTTCGTTTGCGCCACCATTGATGGCCGGCATACTCTGCACGCCCAAATGACTCTGATCCTTGATGATGCCGGCACGCCAGCCGGCTATGTTATTACCCTTGACGACATCACTGAGGAATTAACCGCACTCGGCAAACGCGACCGCCTGTTGCGCGAAGCGACCGAGGGACTACGAGCGCCGGTAGCTAACCTGTGTGCGGCGGTCGAGATGCAAGCTGCTAATCCCGATATGGACGTTACATCGCGCCGTAGTTTTGATGATGTAGTGTTCAAGGAGAGCGCCGCACTAAGTGAAACGGTGAACCAGCTGTGCCGCAAGTATCGTGATGCGATCACCGGCCATTGGCCAATGACCGATGGATCGTCCGCTACCTTGCTAGAATTGGTAGCTTTGCGTTTCCGGGAAGCTGCGGAAATCACCGTGACCGTGGTCGATCTACCGCAATGGGTACGCTGCGATAGCCATTCGGTGGTCCTGCTGTTGGAATATCTTATTCGCTGTATTAGTGATTGTACCAAAATAAAGACGTTCGATATTGGCGTCGAAGCCGGACCCCGGCAGATTTACATCGATATTGCATGGCAAGGTGACCCTGTACTGGCAGCCCTGCTCGACGGCTGGCTCAACATCATCCTGCCTGGCACCCCTGGCAACCTGACCGCGCGCGATGTGCTCGATCATCACCAGAGTGAGATTTGGAGCGACCGCCGCAGCAATGGGCTGGCCCGTCTGCGAGTACCGATGATACGAGGACAGATCGTGCAAACTGAAAGTGAATTGCCGCCACGCCCCGAATTTTACGATTTCAGCCTACTCCAACAACCAACATCGAGCAGCCATATCGCCGAGCGCCCCCTCAAGTCGCTCGATTATGTAGTGTTCGATCTGGAAACCACGGGACTCAAGCCATCAGAAGGCGACGAGATTGTCTCCATCGCTGGGGTACGCATTGTCAATGGCCGTATTCTAACTGGGGAGATCTTCGATCGTCTGGTCAATCCTGGTCGCCTTATTCCCAAAACATCTACTCGCTTCCACGGGATTACTGATGAGATGGTCCAAAGCAAGCCACCTATCCATCTGGTACTGCCCCAGTTCCACCAGTTTGTTGGCGA
This sequence comes from Proteobacteria bacterium UBA2383, assembly GCA_002343485.1. GTDB lineage: Bacteria > Pseudomonadota > Gammaproteobacteria > Competibacterales > Competibacteraceae > UBA2383. The sequence goes on along the minus strand of DDST01000007.1, from coordinate 4,618 downwards.
TGCGGTGCTAATCGCTCACGATGCTGCATTCGACCTGAAGTTTATTCAGATGAAAGAAGCAGATAGTGGAATCCATTTTGACAATCCGGTGCTCGATACTCTGCTACTATCGGTATTTCTTCATGACCATACGCCCGCGCATCATTTGGATGCTATCGCTGATCGTTTTGGTGTGCAGACATCTGCTCGTCACACCGCTCTCGGCGATGCCTTAGTCACTGCAGGTATCTTCATGCGTATGTTGGAACTGCTAGAGGAAATGAACGTGACCACCTTGAGCCAGGCTATCGCGGTCTCTTCAAAAATGATCGAAGCGAAGGAACGGCAACGGCAATTGTAGTCCAGCAATTCTGGGCCGGCGTCCCAGCAGCGCTCCTGAAAGCCCATGATTTTGTTGACTTGTAACCGCTCACTCCCTTCGCCCGCTTGCGGGAGAGGGGCTGGGGGTGAAGGCCAGGGGCAAGGAGAGTGAATGATTACGTTGACTTCACGCAGCTCGATTTTGAAAATCGGACCCGCAAAGTCCTTCCTAAGAGGGAATCATTGCCGTAATTCAATCATCAAAATGCGAATATCGTTTTCATTTCAACCCAACGATGACAGCAACCCGGTCACTGGATTATGCGTCGCTGCAGGACATGTTGAAGGGGAGCCTGGATGAATTTTTTTCGGGTACTGCTCAATCCCGAGTCAGAAGAGACCGAACACCTCGACCGCAAGCTCGTTAGTTCCGCCGCCAATCTATTGCAGGTGGGTGAATTTCAGCTATTGCAACTGGCTTATCATGCATGGTTTGGCCAGGATCTTCCGCAAGAACTGGTTTCACGTCTTTTCACTACCTATATGATGCACCACCAAGTACCGCCCTGGGTCCGCCATTACGCGCATTCGATTCTTGAGCGCCATCGTAGCGGAAAACTCAATATCAACAACCCGGCATATCATCGCTACGATAATGATTACATCCAGCAACGGCCGGCCGGATCGAACCGTTTTTTCTTGGTCACCGTTTTGATTGTGCTCATTATGCTCGCTTCGATCTTCGTAGCATCTACGGTAAAAAAAGAAGTGACCTCAATTCTGCCGCCTTATTTCGAACGAAAAGAATTGCCCTCCAACCCAACGGGTTGAGCGTTAAGGCACCAGCGCCTCTACCCGTGGCATGATCAGCTAGCAATTCAACTAAAAAGGTAACGCGATGTTTGAGTTCGCCGGCGATCTTGAGCCTGCCATCAATATTATTTTTCTCATCGTCACCGGCTTCATCGCCTGGCATGGCATCCGCTTCCGTGATGAAGCCGGTAATACTGACGCCATACACCTGCTATTCGGTTGTATTGCCGCCGTTTTCTTTTTCATGGTGCTATTTCAGGACGTCCTCAATATCGTCCGCTTCTAATACAAGCTTACGGTTTATAGGTACGCTGGCGCTCGTCCAGCTCAGGTACTCTTAACAATCGCTCCGATTCTGGCAAAGCCAACTGCTGCTCGAGGTACATAGCTCGATCTCTTACGGTCGCGGGGCGTGAGTTGCCGTAGATAATCCGGTGAGCCAAACCGGGGCCTTCGACCGCACCCGCGTCGATGCGCAGCGCCTGTTTGTAGTCAGCCAACGCTTTTTCAGGGCGGTTGCTGCGATCATAAAGAATGCCGCGATTGGCATAGGCGCCGGCAAGCACCCCATGACCGGTCGGATCGTCCGCGCCGAGTGTTTTTGTCAAGTAATCGATCAGATAAGTAAATTCGGCTTCCGCGTCGTCATGGCGCCCGGACTGGAGGAAGGTAATGGCACGACCCATCAGCGCTCCCCGATGGTCCGGAGACACCTTCAGAGCCGCATCGAAGCGCTCCAGGGCCAAGTCATACTTTTTATCGGTCAACAGAATGTCGCCCTGGCGAACCTCGTAGTCGCCCGGCAGGGATGCGGTGAAATAATCGATGACCGCCCACAAGGAGAACATCACAACGGTGGCGATGGCGCAGAAGATAATAAATCGTCGAAGGATATGTGGATTCATGGGAGAAGGTACAGCTTGCTGATCATCGCTTGGACGTAAAAAAGCGAAAAAATGAAGCAAAGCAAGGTCGCGGTAAAGCCCGCACGCCGCTTCAGCGCAACGCGTTCGGCATCATCCATTTGCCGTCTCTGCTTCCGCTCCTGGCGGCGAACGGAAACTACCCAGATCAGTTGGCGCACCGGAAAGAACAGGGCAACCGCTAAGACAGCGGTCCAAAACCACCGTCCTTCCGGCCCGAATAGAAACGCCATCGATATTAGCCTGAATAGATTGAGAGTACTCGACGGTAAATCTGGCAATGGGGGAAGGAAGAACCGCCTTCCCCCAACCTACAAGCTCATCACAACGACATCATGAACTAGCCGCCTCTCCACGTTTGGTATCGCCGATGTCCTCGATGAGGGCTTTCACCTCGGTAGTCGGCACTGTCGACATCTCCATTTTATAGGCGAGGAACCACATCATGCCGACCCCAAGCAGCCAGAACAGAATCTGCCAGGCCCAAATCGATGGGATGCCGAATGTCCAATTCTCGATACCGGCATTGGGCGCTCCGAAGATCCAGTTGCCGATGACGCAACCAGGGCCGATACCAAAGAAGAACCAAGCCAGCGTAATGCCCCAGGCGATCGGGATCAGACCACGCTTCGACTCTGGCAGCCCGGCATGCTCGTGCAGAAAGTTGTGGAACTTCATCTTATGGGCGTGATCTTCCGCGTTTTGCGTCATCGCCGAAATGGCGGCGCAAACACCGATGTTGAGGAAGATACCCCAGCCGGCCGAGTGAATGGTCCACGGCCAACGGCCCCATGGCAGTGCGGCGCCAAAGAGGTCCACTCCGATCGAATCAGTCATCGCCACACCGATCAAGCCTGCCACCAGTCCCCAACTCGCCCCAGCACGGGTGATCCACGGAAAATAGCAGACCGCGGCCAGCGGCACCCACATCTGTAAGCCGAAAGCAACGGCCAAGCCGCCTAGCAGCACCAGCGCATCCTTGGAAAAGGTCGCCACCAACAGCGCAGAAATAACGATGAAGGCAACGCCGAACCGGCCGAACAACTTCTGGGTGACATGGCTTGCCTCGGGGTTGAGATAGCGCTTGTAGAGATCGCGCGTCAGCATGCCGCCGGCGGTGGACATATAGGCCGCCCCGGTTGATTGCATGGCCGCCAATGCACACACGGCGAGCAGGCCTACCAGCCAGGGCATGGTATCGCCGATCAGGTTGAAGTAATGCGGCACCAGCGAGTCGGGCTTCGCCGCCACCGTGTCGGGAATGATGTTGAGAATCGCGATCCCCGCGTCGTTGAACCGCGGACTCGCACCGAGGAAATGAGCCGACATACCCTGAAAAGCAGTGAAGAAGAACAGAATCAAGCCAATGGCGAAGGACGACGCCCACACCTGCTGAGCCGCGAACGGTCTCGGGTTGGTGTTGGCGAACGACCACATGGTGAATGCCGGAGCCGATTGAATTCCCATCAATGCAAACATGTAGGTCAACACCATGATGCCAGTCCATAAACCGCCCACTGGCGTTTCCTTACCCAGGCCGGCGGTCCACTGGATGACGCCCGGCACGGCCAAATAGGCGCTGTAATCGCCACCGCCGTAACCCTTGGTCGTTCCCCACTTACCGATATCCGTCTGGCCGAGCTTGGCCATCAAGCCGTTCAATGCATCCCAGCCGCCGACGGCATTGAGGGCAATGATGCCGGTAACGATGATGCCCAACGCCAGCAGGATGCATTGCACAGTGTCCACATAAGCCACCGCGCGCAACCCACCCGAGGCGACGTAGACGAGCACCACGATCGACAATACCCACATCCCGAAGTTTTCGTTGACCAGCCCATCGGTCAGTACGTTGAACAGGAACCCCGAGGCGCCCAACTGCACACCCAGATAGGGGATCGAGAAAAACAGCGCCACGATCACCGTTAGAATGCGGATGAAGTCACCGCGGAAATAATCCGCCAGCATTTCGCCCGGCGTGACATAACCAAAGCGCTTGCCTAGCATCCATTGCCGTTTGAGGAAAATGACCCCAGTAAAAGGAATGGTGATGGTATAGAACGAAGCGTAGGCATATTGAAAGCCATCGCGGTAGACCAGGCCCGGATGACCCATGAAGGTCCAACCGGAGAACGAAGTCGCCGTGGCGGCCAATACAAATACCCATAGAGAGAGTTGGCGACCGGCAATAAAGTAATCGCTTGCTGTCTTAGCCATACGGGCGCCCCGGATACCCCAGTAAATGCAGTAGGTCCAGTAGAGCGCCACGAAAGCAAATAGCCAGATAACTTTCGCTGACATATTTCCTCCTCAACCTTTGGTGTTAACAACACAATATGGCGCATCAATCAGCTTTATCGTCCCCCAGCTAAAACGGTGCTGGGAAGCAATGATAAACTGCAGGGGGAGTATGCGATGACGCCATAAACCACCGGTATTTTCCGGTGATTAACCTTAATATTTACCGTAAATACTAAAATTGCAACACGCTAAAATAATTAATTATTACAATTTGGACAATTTATGTACCAATTTGTTATATAAAAATTACATTTGATAAAATTTTATGGCAATACAATTAC
>DDST01000122.1 GCA_002343485.1 Proteobacteria bacterium UBA2383 | reverse complement strand
TCAGGTTTGGCAAATTGCCCGGGATACGCCTTTCCAGGTTGTCGAAAGCGGGTGGGTCGTGGTGCTAGGGGTACGCCTGCAGGGTGACCAAGTGAGCAGCGACTATGCTTGCCGGCTGGAACGAGCCGCTGCGTTGTGCCGCGCTGATCCTCAGCGGCGTATCCTGCTGGTCGGTGGTCAGACGGGAGGCAGTGTCAGCGAGGCCGAACGAGGCCGGCAATTTCTTGTAAAAATGGGTCTGCCCATCGATCTCCTGTCGATTGAGGACCAATCGCTGCACACCCTGGACAATCTGCGTCGCGCTCGGCAGGTACTGGGGGAAGATCGGGCGCAACCGGTAGTGCTGGTGACCAGCCGTTATCACTTGGCACGCAGTGAAATCCTGGCGCGCGGTCTGGGCTTACACCCGGTATTGTGCGCCGCCGAAGAGCGCCTGCGCCTTGATCCATTGGTGCTGTGGCAGTTGGCGCTGGAAGCGGGCTATCTGCACTGGTACAAAGTTGGCCGGGCCTGGGCGCTCTGGACGGGCCATTGTCACAGTTTGGCAAGGATTACTTAAACCGTGGAAGTATACCTGAATGGTATCGGTCTCTGCGCCCCTGGTCTGCCAGACTGGCCCACTGGCCGGGCGGTGTTAGCGGGCCAACAACCGTATCGGCTGGAGGAGCCGCTGAATTTCGATCGGGTGCGGTTACCACGCAACGAGGCGCGCCGTGCGTCACCGACCGTTCGACTAGCGCTGCAAGCCGCTATGGAAGCTCTCGACCAAGCTGAAATGGATGCCAGATCATGCAGTGCCGTGTTTGCCTGCTCCGGCGGCAACACCGAAGCGCTGGATGCCTTGTGCCGTGCGTTGATTGAACCGGGGTGGCTGATTTCGCCTAACCAGTTTAATAACTCGATCCACAATGCTCCATTAGGTTACTGGAGTATTGCTGCTGGCTCACAGGAATCGGCGTCCAGTATCGGTGCCTATGATGCTTCGTTCGCTGCTGGGTTGCTGGAAGCGGCTGCCCTGGCCCAGATTGAAAACCGGCGGGTGTTACTGGTTGCCTTCGATACACCACCGCCATTCGCCTTACAACCCTTCCGGTCAGTATCGACACCGTTTGGCATGGCGCTGCTGCTGACGCCGGCACGGCTGGCTAATAGCTTAGCCTGCTTGCGGGAATGGCGGGTCACTATGCATTCCCCTCCATCCAGACCTGCCCCTCAAGGAAAAAGTGAACCTAGATGGGAACAATTACGGCTGAGTAATCCAGCAGCCCGCGGCTTACCCCTCCTGCGCCAAATCGCTATACGCCAAACTCACTTGATCACATTGCCTTATTTACCAAACTGTGGACTGGAACTCCAGGCGGAACCATGCTGACCGATAAAGCGCGCATCCAGGAACTGATCCCGCACACTGGCGCCATGTGTCTGCTCGATGCGGTCGTTGCTTGGGATGATGACTTTATTCAGTGCCTGACTGACACCCATCGCGATCCCGCCAATCCACTGCGCCGGCAAGGGCGATTACCGGTAATCACCGCCTTCGAGTACGGCGCCCAGGCGGCAGCGATTCATGGTGGACTGCGCGCCCGTGCAGCCGGAGAAACCGCGCCAGCGGGTTATCTGGCAGCCTTGCGTGATGCTCGCTGGTTTGCTGCTGAATTGGATGAAAACGCCGCGCCACTGGAGGTGACTGCCCGCCGGTTGTTAGGCGAAGCCGCGCATTGCATCTATACAATCCGCATTCGCGCTGCCGGACAGTTGCTGGCGGAAGCTCGTGTCACTATCGTGCCGCGACCCGTCATAGGAGATCACTCATGAAGCGTTGGGTATTATGGTGCCTGCTGTTGCAGCCGCTGGCGGTTCTCGCCAGCGATAGTGCTTTATCTAAGGTTATGCAGGCTCTGGCAGCCGTGCAGTCGGTCAAAGCGGTTTTCCAGGAAGAGAAAACGTTGGCTATGCTTCAGGAACCATTGGTCACTCACGGCATGTTGTACTACCACGCGCCCGCATACTTACGTAAACAAACTCTGGAGCCACAACCGGAAGATTTTCAGGCGGATGGCGACTGGTTGACAATCAAGATATCTGACCAGGATCGTCAGGAGTTCAATCTGAACGGGCATCCGCAACTGCGCGCTTTTGTGGAAGCAGTGCGTGCTACCCAAGGTGGCGATCAAGCCACCTTGGAACGCTATTACCGGCTGGAGTTTGCCGGCACCCTCAATGACTGGCATTTGCGTTTGACGCCTCGCGATCCGCGCATCACCGAATACCTGACCTTCATTACGGTGGGGGGGCAGGAGGCCTGGATCGATCGCGTGGAAATGCTAGAGGCTAACGGGGATCGCAGCGTGATGACGATGACTTTACCTTGAGTCCCCTCCCTATTCTTGTGTCTCTTCCTCCAATATGCGTTAGATCCTTATCATCTTAACGATGCTCAAAAGTCACCATATTAATGCAGTCAGCGCACAGATTGTTCAACTGCTGGGCGGGCACAGTGAAAGACTCGGTTGATGTCCACGGTACTGTAGCAGTTTTTTTCGCGGGATCATCTACAATACCGGCTAAACCCCGAGTTTTAAAATTACTTTTAATTGCTGTTTGCAGGTTATCTTCTTTAGTTTTATCTCGAGACAACCGGGCTTTGATCAAGGCTTCGTATTGCTGTTCTAATGCTTGATTCCGTTGCCGGAATGCTAGAAAAAGAATGCTTTCCGAACCAACACTATTATCGAGCTTGAAAGATTTATCCTTGGCAGGTAAGTGATAAGTAACACCGGCTTTCACTGGGTTAAAGTTATCAACCCTGACATTGCCAAAACTGCTCATCGGGAAGAGCTGGAAAATGGCCTTGCTGCTATCGACTTGAAAAATGTAAACATAACTATTTTCTTCAGGGGTGAATTGGATTTTATAATGGTCGCCGGAATTCAATACACTCCCTTCGACTAAGGGCTTCAAGGACCCTTGGCCCCCAGGCCGATACACATAATTAACTTTAAAGTTTAACGGCTCGGCCGCAGCTTGAGGGGTGATGGATGCTGGTTTTGGGGTTGCGCTACCTGGTTCGGGAGTAATTTTGACTGTTCCAGCCGGTCCTCGGGTCGTCAGGCCGTTGTCAGACGAGGGTCCGGTTGCGCCAGCAACGCGGGCGATGCCTAGCAATAGGCTGCTGCTAAGGAACAACAGTGCTAATGGATTACACCAATGGATCTTAGAGATCATGACTGCCTCTCGATGTGTGTTTGAAATTTAACACGGACATGACGCCCACTTGGGTTTTCTTCAAGCCATCAGTCAACTGAGCTTGCAGCGCCAGGATTTGCGAATGGTTTTGCAAGCGACGTGCCTCAATAAGCGCTATGTACTGGTTTTCCAGGTTGATGTTGCGTTCTTGAAAGGCTAAAACATAAATTTGCTCTTGACCAATTTGGTCATCTAGTTGAAAAGCTTCATCTTGTGCTGGTATGAAGTAGGTTGTCTTGGCCTGTACAGGATTTGTGATAATGGTCGTTTGCGAAAGATTATTACTATCGGATGGGAACAGACGGTAAATTTCTCCGCTACTATCGATTTGAAAAATATAGATATAGCTGTCCTGGTCAGGTGTAAAACGGATCTGGTAATAATCCCCGGAACGCAATATGCCACCATTCGGCAATGACCGGAAATTAAGCTGATCGATAGGCCGGTAAGAATAGGCAATATCAATAGAAAGGGCATTATCGAGTGAGCGCTCCCTCATCATGTATCCTAATCCAGCCAGCAAAATAACTGTTAGCAGAAATACGAAACCGATGGAGTATTTATTGAAGCGATGATCAAATTTTTTCTCTTCCTTAACCGAGGACAAAACGACAGTTCTATCGTTCCTCTTATTATTAATTATCTTATTTTCATTTCTATCATCGATGGCTTCAATCAGCTGTTCCGCCGTATTAAAACGATCATTTGGATTACGCGCCAGTAACCTATCCAGAATGCGTTGATAATGGCTTAGTTCTGCTGGCAAAAGCTCTGTCGCGCCGTCTGGCGTTCGATCAGGCCGGAATCCAGTCAGCATCTCGAAGAATACCAGTCCCAAAGAATATAAATCGCTACGACTATCAAGCGTTTTGCCTTGAGCTTGCTCTGGACTCATATACAGGATAGTGCCAATCGCCAAGCCAGTCGCTGTAAGAGGCGCACTATCCTCGCAAGCCTTAGCAATTCCAAAGTCGGAGAGCACTGCATTATTATCGTCACGAAATAAAATATTGGCGGGTTTGATATCCCGATGAATAAAACCTTGACGGTGGGCGTGCCCCAAGGCACTAGCGATTTGGCGTAGAATATTGACGGCCTGTTCCGCAGATAAACCTTTTTGAATGCGATTCTTTAACGTACCCCCTTCCACATATTCCATGACCATATAGTATTGGTTCAGACACTCACCAATATCGTGAATCGTTAAAATATACGGGTGTCGTAATCGAGCAACAATCTTTCCTTCTTTAAGGAAACGCTGGCGAAATGTAGCGTCAATACTTAGGGAAGGATTAATAACCTTGATAGCTACTGGGCGTTCGAGCGCTTCCTGAATCGCCAAATACACTTGACCCATGGCACCCCCGCTAATTAGTTTTTCAACCTTATAGCCAGGGATGACAGGAACGGTATCGATTACTTTGATGATATTGTTTATATCAATATCTTTATTGCCATAAGGCTTCACATTGTCAGGATGCGACATCAATACTCACCCACGCAATTATTGGATACATTTCTCGATACCTGCCAGATGTGCCTCAATCCTTTTTCTCTTCCTATCTTAGAGGAAGAGAAAATTTAGATTTGGCGCTACCGCTAAAAATCCCAGCGTAACTGCGTTGAAATAGTATTCATCTCAAGATGCTTGTAGTCGAACAGTGTGCGATATTGGATCAGAACAGACGGCCCTCGATCAAATCGTGCCTGTAGCCCAAGGCCAAATCTAAAGTAGTTCTTGTCCACTGGATCGGTAAAAATCTGGAAGATATTGTCAGGGACAACAGCGCCTTCCACAAAACGTCCATTGACTACCTGATTATTATCCTTGAATTCGTGCAACCAACTGAATTCGACCTGCGGCTCTAGTGTCCCCCAAGACTGATCCAGCAGATAGCTGGCCTTTCCGCCTAAGCTAAAAACCAGTGATTCCAGGCTTTGTTTATCGATAGCGACAGCCCAGCTCGAACCAGGATTATTGCCAGGGATCTGTTCCTGGAACGGGTCGACTTGCAAATCAAGATAGCTAAGATGAGTTTCAGGACCAAAGGTTAAGTTACCGCGAGTGAATTGATAACCAGCACCCACATCAGCAAAAAATTGATGGCCTTCGTAGCTACTATCAAAACGCTGATTAACATCAGCAAAATTTTGCAACTGGTAGGCCACATTGCGTCGCTGATCGTAATCATTCTGGCCATAATTGACCATTCCCTCGATGTAGAACCGGTCAGAGGGGTAATAAACACCATATAAGGTCAGACCGAGACCTTGGGTATCCAAAGAACCGCCATTGCTATCGATATCCGTGTCGATGGAGGTGTATGAAAGAGCAGCGCCCAAAATGAATTGATCACTGAATCGATAATCAGCGCCTAATGTCAGTTCAAGGGTCCTGAAATCAAATCCGGTTTGATTCTCCGTCTGATCCTGATTCCCAAGATTAATTGCGCCGTTAACGAACACGCCAAATGGGCCTGAATTCATGATGCCTTCATTTGCTGGAAGGCCGGCCTCTTCTCCCGCACTGGCCAACAGGTAACGCAAATCCCGGCCAGACAATGTCCATCCGCCACGCTGGATGTTTAATTGATCGATATTAATGCCCATCACGCCAGTGCGTAAGGCAGCCATGCGGGTTCGAATACTCAACATCTGGGACTGTACGCTGGTTTGTGAGGCATTAACAGCGGTGGTCAGACTCTTGGGAGTGATTTGCTCCAAAGCCGGGCCTGTATTGGGGTCATTGTTTTCAGCAGCGTTGATGAGTGCATCACAGTCTCGTAGAAAATTAGCGCTAGCCGACCGATCGAAGCACAGGCCCCCAATGGCGTGGCCCACCGTCTTTGCTGCAGGATCATCGGTTGTGTCCTCAAGGAGTTTCTGGACATCTTTCTTACTGCGTGTAATCTCGACAGTGACTGTCGCTGAGTCAGTGCTAATACCATCGGTGATGGTGTAAACAAAGGCATCTGTACCAGTGAAATCCGGTACTGGCGTGTAATTAATCACGCCGCCCGCACCGGTTACGGCATGGCCATGCGTTGGATTACCCACTTGGATGATAGTCAAGTTCGTGCCTATATCATTCGCCAGAACAGCGATAGCGATTAATGCGCCAGCCGTTGTCGATGCTGTGTCGTCTAGCGCTTCAAGCGCCGGGGCGATGACGCTGATCCGCACGGTGGCCGTATCCAACTGACCGAAGCTGTCGCGAATTGTGTAAGTAAACGTATCCGTACCGGCAAAATTCACATTGGGTGTANNGTGCGCTGACCTGCGTCACCGTCAGTTGGGTTCCGGTGTCATTGGCTAGCACGTTGACGGTGACCGGCGTGCCGGAGGGGGTGCTGGCGGTATCATCCACCGCATTCAGCCCCGGTGGGGTGACTGTTACGGTCACCGTCGCCGTGTCAGTCTGCTGGAAACTGTCAACAATCGTGTAGGTGAAGGTGTCGGTGCCGGCAAAATTCACATTGGGTGTATAGGTCACCGCGTT
>DDST01000092.1 GCA_002343485.1 Proteobacteria bacterium UBA2383 | reverse complement strand
CGCAGCCAGAAGCTGAAATACCACATCCAGACCTCGGGCCGTTCCTTGCACGCCCAGGAAATGGATTTCAACGACATCCGCACCACTTTGCAGGCGTTGATCGCCATCTACGACAACTGCAATTCCCTGCACACCAATGCGTACGATGAGGCGATTACTACGCCGACCGAGGAATCGGTGCGGCGGGCCATGGCCGTGCAGTTGATTATCAACAAGGAGTGGGGCTTGACCAAGAACGAAAATCCCAATCAGGGCGCGTTCATCATCGAGGAATTGACCGGCCTGGTGGAAGAAGCGGTCTTGCAGGAGTTCGAACGGATCAGCGAGCGCGGTGGCGTGTTGGGTGCGATGGAAACCGGCTATCAGCGCGGCAAGATTCAGGAAGAATCGCTGCACTACGAAACGCTGAAGCACGATGGCTCGTTGCCTATCGTTGGCGTCAACACCTTCCGCAATCCCAACGCCAAGTCCGGTCAGGTCAAGATTGAGCTGGCTCGCTCCACCGAGGAGGAGAAACAAAGCCAATTGCGGCGGCTGCGGGAATTCCAGGCGCGGAATCGCCCAGATAGCGACCGGATGCTCAATCGATTGAAAGAGGCGGCAATCAACAACGAGAACCTATTCGCGGTGCTGGTGGATGCAGTGCAGTGTTGTTCGCTGGGGCAAATCACCCACGCGCTGTTTGAGGTCGGTGGACAATATCGCAGGAATATGTGATCTGGCGCCCCCTCCCCCGCAAGGGGGAGGGAATCAGCGCTTACCCTACAGTCCGTCCGCTTCCTACCAGCTTGACTCACGATCCGGAGTTGCCGTGATCTTGTGAATCGTCAGGTCAGCGCCATTAAACTCCTCTTCAGGACTAAGGCGCAGCCCCAATACCTGCTTCAGCACCCCATAGACGATCACGCTTCCACCCAGCGCCACGGCAATCGCCATAGCGGTCATCAGCAATTGCGGCAGGAATGCGATGCCGCCGGCGCCGCCCAACGCGGGAAGACCAAAGATGCCGGCAGCGATGCCTCCCCAAGCCCCGCAAAGACCATGCAGCGGCCATACCCCCAACACGTCATCGATTTTCCAGCGGTTCTGGGTCAGCGTGAACATGACCACGAACAGTGCGCCTGCAATACCGCCAACGATCAATGCACCAATCGGGTGCATAACATCGGAGCCAGCGCAGACCGCCACCAGTCCAGCCAGCGGGCCGTTATGCACGAAACCTGGATCATTGCGGCCTACCCATAGGGCAACCAAAGTGCCGCCCACCATAGCCATCAGTGAATTGAGTGCAACTAAGCCACTGATTTTCTCCAATGTTTGCGCGCTCATCACGTTAAAACCGAACCAGCCGACAGTCAGAATCCATGCGCCAAGCGCGAGAAACGGAATCGAAGACGGCGGATGGGCAGAAATCTGTCCATCGTTACCATAGCGGCCCCGGCGGGCGCCAAGCAGTAATACCGCCGGCAATGCGATCCATCCACCCATGGTATGCACCACGACTGAACCGGCGAAATCATGAAATTCCGCGCCAAAACTGGCTTTTAACCAAGCCTGAATACCGAAATGCTGGTTCCAGGCGATTCCTTCAAAGAAGGGATAGAGGAAACCGACCAGCAGGAAGGTTGCTATCAGTTGCGGATTGAACCGGGCACGCTCGGCGATGCCTCCTGAAATAATCGCTGGAACCGCCGCTGCAAATGTCAGCAGGAAGAAGAACTTGGTAAGCTCATAACCATTCTTCTGCAAAAGCGTCTCAGCGCCGGAGAAGAAATTGACGCCATAGGCGATGCTATAGCCAATGAAAAAGTAAGCGATGGTCGACATCGCAAAATCACAGAGAATCTTAACCAGAGCATTGACCTGGTTTTTCTTGCGCACGGTGCCCAGTTCGAGAAAAGCAAAGCCGGCATGCATGGCGAGCACCATAACCGCGCCGGATAAAATGAACAGGGTATCGCTGCTCCACTTGTAAGCTTCCATGAGTCCTCCCGGGGAATGAACCGCCCCCTGGAAGCAAACCATGTTCCATAAATTAAATTTATATTTATTAAATAGTTATATTGGGATTATTGCACGCAATGCACCAAAACGATGCATTTAGACAATTGAATGCACTGTAAATGCTCACAGCTTGCTTTGCAGGTCTTGAGCCGCTATCCCCCGGTGGGGATTTTCCATCACTTCACAAGGGCTGTCCCGCCTCATGCCCCGCAGTGACAATACCCCGTGTTGCCGCCCATTGCGCCAGATCGCGCCGTTCAATGGCGGCGGCCATAAGATCGGGAAACTGATCGGGTGTACAGGCAAATGCCGGTACGCCCATCCCGGCCAGCGCACCGGCGATGCTGTGATCGTAGGCGGGGGCCCCTTTATCCGACAATGCCAGCAAGGCGATCATCTGCACCCCGGAAGCGGTCAGATTAGCGGCGCGTTTCAGCAATTGCTGATGATCGCCGCCTTCGTACAAATCGCTGATCAACACCAGAATGGTGTCGTGAGGCGTGCGCACCAGACCTTGGCAATAGCTCAATGCCCGATGAATATCCGTGCCGCCGCCCAGTTGCGTCCCGAACAGCACCTCCACGGGGTCGTCCAGTTGCTCGGTCAGATCAACGACAGCGGTGTCAAAAACCACCAGCGCCGTGCGCACCGAGCGAATCGAGGCCATGACCGCCGCCATGATGCTGGCGTAAACGACCGATGCGGCCATTGACCCGCTTTGGTCGACACAGAGAATAATGTCGCGCAGAGCTGCAGTGCGGCGGCCAAAACCGATCCGGACCGCCGGAATGACGGTACGGTACTCGGGTTGATAATGGCGCAAGTTAGCGCGGATGGTGCGATGCCAGTCAATTTCGGCATGACGCGGGCGGCGGTTGCGGGTGCTGCGATTGAGACTGCCCGTGATTGCCTGGCGCAGGGGACTGGCTAATTTACGCTCCAGCTCCGTAACAACCTGGCGCACGACGCGCCGGGCCGCATCTTTGACCTTGGCCGGCATGACCCCGCTCAATGACAGCAGCGTAGCAACCAAATGGATATCCGGCTCGACTGCTTCGAGCATCTCCGGCTCCAGCAGCATTCGTTGCAGGCCATAGCGATCCAGCGCATCCTGTTGCAGCACACGGACCACGGAGGTAGGGAAATAGCGGCGGATATCGCCCAGCCAGCGAGCAGCTTTCGGTGCTGAACTGCCCAATCCACCCTTGCGGTCCTCATCGTAGAGACATTCCAAACACCGGTCCATGCCCAGATCAGCGGTGGTCAGGGAACAACCCACGCCATCTGCCGCGCCACCACCCAAAATGAGCCGCCAGCGGCGTTGGCGTTCACCGGCGGACCGGGATTCAGTCACAGGTTGAGAATCAAAAGGTGTGGTATTCATACGAAGAATGTTCAAATACTTCCTTTCCGGAATCAAGACCTCTTTTCCAAGGAACCTGCCTCATGAAATTTTGCAGTCAATGCGGCGCTCCCGTTATTTTGCGCGTTCCCGCAGGCGATAACCTGCCCCGGCATGTCTGTGAATCGTGCGATACGATCCACTATCAGAATCCAAAAATCGTTGCTGGCTGCATTTCTGAATGGGAGGGACGGATTCTCCTATGCCGGCGTGCGATTGAACCCCGCTATGGTCTGTGGACGCTGCCGGCAGGGTTCATGGAAAATCATGAATCAGCCGTGACCGCGGCAGCGCGCGAAGCACTGGAAGAAGCCAACGCGGTCGTCGAAAACCTCAGTTTGTACGGTGTGTACTCGCTGCTCCACGTCAGTCAGGTTTACTTAATGTTTCGCGGCCAGCTCAAGGATGGGCAGGCCAGTCCCGGCGAAGAGAGCCTGGAAGTGGGTTTATACGCCGAACACGAAATCCCTTGGGAGGAAGTCGCCTTCACCGTCGTGCATGAGACTTTGCGGCAGTACTTCGCTGAGCGGCAGACCGGCGTTTTTCGCCTGCATGTGGGCGACATCATCCGCGAGGCGGATCACTTCCGTATCCATCGCTACGCGTGATGAGTTTGGTCGTAGCGGTACGCATTGCATACCTTTTCATGGGACACATTTCCCACAAACGCTTAAGTGAATGGCAGCGGGATAATTCCCAAAAGGAGATTCTAATTTAACCCAGGGCAACGCCCTGGGTGGCTTGTTCAGCCTCAACCCCGTCTTGCTGCCCGGCGCAGCGTGTCATAGGGGGCCATAGCAAAATGGGCGGGCATGATCCCTTCAACCGAATGCGGGGTGATGCCAAGCGCTTCAAGCCCATTGCAGGAGCAGACGCTGTCAACTTGCAAGGAGAGATAATTATCGGTGGTGAAAATTTTCACTGGCAGCATCCCAAAGATCTTTGCCTGCAACCGCGCCATTGAGTCGGGCAGACCGACCACGAGCCGTTTTTTGCCCAACATCCGGGCAATGTCCTCGACGAGATCCTTGAACGTGTAAATGCGTGGCCCGCACAGTTCATAGCTCTGGCCGATGGTTGCATCATTCTCCAGCGCGGTCTCGAATGCTTGCGCCACATCACCCACGTAGACCGGCGCAAAACGGCTGTTCGGGCAGGCCAGGGGCAGCACCCGGCTAAATTTCAATAGATTGGCGAACTGATTGTAGAAGTTGTCATCCGGTCCGAAGATGATAGAAGGCTTGAAGACCGTGACTGCCAGATCCTTGGCTTGCAGTACCATTTGCTCGCCTTCGCCCTTCGTGAGCAGGTACTGACTCGGGCCTTTAGCAGCATCGGCGTTCAGTGCGCTCATGTGCAGCAGCCGCTTAATGCCAGTCGCCCGGCAGGCGTCCACGATCTTGCTGGGCAATTCGGCATGGACGGTGCGAAAGCCTTGGTTCGCGTATTCGTGCAGGATGCCGGCCAGATTAATCACAGCGTCGCAGCCAGCCAGCTGTTCCTGAAGCACCTGCGGCTCGTGGATGTTTCCGCTGACCAGCTCCGCACCGGGTAAAACCGCAATTTCCCGATGCCGTTGTGGATGACGGGTCGGCACCCGGACCGTATACCCCCGATTCGCCAGCCGCGCCACCAGATGCTGGCCAACGAAACCGGTGCCACCCAATACGCAGATTTTTTTAATGTTCATGCCTTGCCTGCTCCTCACTGTTCTTGTGCTGTCCACTGCGGACCGAGCGCCGTGAAATGGTGTGTGATCGGGACAGAGAATGCCCAGTGAACTACCCTTTACAATAGCCATTCGCATGAATCGTGCTTGGCAATTGTTCCACGGCAAAATTTACCATAGATCGTTTGCGCGCTTCCCGCCGAAAACACTGAAATCTCTAACCCACAAGGATAACCTACCAGTGGAATCCCTGTTATCGACTTTACTGCTGTATTTGACGTTGGGCGCGTTCGCCGGGATCATGGCTGGAATGCTTGGCGTGGGTGGTGGCCTGATCATTGTGCCGGTGCTGGCGTGGATTTTTCATCACCAGCAGGTCAGCGATGCAGTCACTATGCACCTGGCGATTGGCACCTCGCTCGCGACCATTGTGGTGACTTCCATTTCTTCAATCCGCGCGCACCATCGACGCGGGGCTGTGCTATGGCCTGTGTTTTGGCGGTTGACGCCGGGCATTGTCATGGGTGCCTGGGTAGGGGCAGCCATCGCTGATGCGCTGCCCAGTGCGATTCTGAGCAAGGTCTTTGCGGTCTTCGTGCTTACCGTAGCGGTGCAAATGGGTTTTGGCGCTAAGCCGGCTCCGCATCGTGAGTTGCCAGGTACGGTGGGCATGGCCGCCGCTGGCGCACTCATCGGTGCGGTATCGGCTATTGTTGGGATTGGCGGCGGTTCGCTGACCGTGCCGTTTCTGACTTGGTGCAACACAGCGATTCGCCAGGCGGTCGCAACCTCCGCCGCCTGCGGCTTGCCTATTGCGCTCGCCGGTGCGCTCGGCTTCATCGTGACTGGGTTGAATACGCCTGATCTGCCTGCCTGGAGCCTGGGTTATGTTTATGGTCCAGCACTGCTAGGCATTGCGGTGACTAGCATGTTGTTAGCTCCACTGGGGGCCCGGTTGGCACATACTCTGCCGACTGACGTGTTGAAAAAAGTATTTGCGGTTTTCCTGGCTATCATCGGTACCCGGATGTTGTTGATCTGATGCAGGACAAGTTAATCTAGATGTTTTATCCTTTAAATGTTGACTACAGTCTTTGTTTGTAAATAATCAAAATGTAATCTTATTGAAATAATAAGATTGCATTTTGATGCTGAATCTCAACAGCCTAAATGGCTGCCAAAGACGAAACCGGCCCGTTGTTGCAGGCCATGCAAACAAGTTCATGGGTGGCGGCTCAGTCCTTACCCATACAATAGAATCTGCAGCGGCTCCTATTGTATCCAAGGAATAGGAAGAGTTTTAGCGACCATACAGAACCATAAACCAATTTTAGATATGGCATCGTGATGAACATAATCAATTTAAAAATCGGCGCGCGGCTGGGAATGGGCTTTGGTGCAGTGGTGGCTATCGCATTACTGCTTGGCGTCATGGCGGTATTCGGCTTGCAAACACTGTCGGCCAGTATGCATAACCTTACCAGCAATCGTTTTCCAGCAATGTTATTGCTGGCTGAACTCAACCGCGAGCGTATGGTAATTCGTGCTCAGACATTAGCGATCCTAGCGCAGGAGACGCAAGCTGACCCCATCGAGCATTTTCGCGATATCCAGGCAGAGCGCCAAAAAAGCTGGCAACACGTTGATGACGCGTGGGATAAATTTTCCAAGATCCCACGGGGCAGTGAACAGGGCCGGATAATCGTTGAGCAGCTTAAAGGGGAATATCAGTCCTGGCGGGCCATCTATGTAGAATTGGATGGCCTCATCGCCCGCCTTATCGACGCCGCTGATGCTGGCCAGCGGCGTGTACTCTATGATCAATACCGCGAGACAGTTGACCGCATGGTGCCTATTTCTAACACGATGGGGAAATCTTTTGATGCGTTGATCGAGCAAAACGCCATGGTAACGACCAGGATGGTCGAAGAGGATCGTAATATGGCGCAGAAGCTGGAGATCCGGTCAATTATAGCCACAGCCCTGAGTGTCGTAATTGCTGCACTGTTAGGCTGGCTTATTACCCGCAGTGTGACCGCTCCACTTCGCCGGTGTGGCGGAATTTGTGGCGTGCTCGCCGAGGGTGACATGAGCCATGACGTGTCTGCCGAGCTGGTAGCCCGCCGGGATGAGATTGGCGATCAAGCCCGTGCCATGCAAGCGATGGTTACTCAGTTGAAAAACACGGTCAGCCAAGTCACGCAAGCCACCAATCAAGTCAGTTCGGCGGCAGCGGAAATCGCTCAGGGCAGCGCCGATCTCTCCCGGCG
>DDST01000140.1 GCA_002343485.1 Proteobacteria bacterium UBA2383 | reverse complement strand
CTCTCGCGAGTCTGTAGGTATGTTCCGTTTCTTTAGTCTGATTATCAAGGTGTCTTTATTATATAATGTCATTAAGTGTCTTGAACACTTAAGAGAATGTCTTGTCTTTCTTTTAAGTTATTCTATAATCATTAATTACTCTATTCAAAAGCAAGCCTAAATAAAGAGAGCGGGAATTGCTGCTTGTCCGGCGTTGTCAGCGCTTTGCTTCACCGTCGAGGTCAGTTCTTCCATCGAGGAGGCCGTTTCTTCCAAGGCCGAGGCTTGTTCTTCGGTGCGCTGGGAGAGATCGGCGCTGCCCCGGGCAATTTCCGCTGCCGCGGAACTGACTTGATTGGTGGCTTGCGTGACTTGGCTGACCATCTCCCGCAGTTGCCGTACCATAGCGTGCATAGCAGCGTAGATACCGGTTTCCTTGCCGGTATCGGTAAAGTGAACCGCTAAGTCTCCCGAGGCAATCTGGCCGGTCATCGCCGCCATGTCAGCCGGTTCGCCGCCGATGGGCCGCTGAATGAGCCGCGCCATGAGCCAGGC
Organism: Proteobacteria bacterium UBA2383; assembly: GCA_002343485.1. Lineage (GTDB taxonomy): Bacteria > Pseudomonadota > Gammaproteobacteria > Competibacterales > Competibacteraceae > UBA2383. The sequence continues at coordinate 43,084 of DDST01000140.1, read as the reverse complement.
TAATATCACACCCAGTATCACGGCTGCGATCGATAGCCCGGTCACGACATTCACCGCCAGGGTAGTGGTGCGCTGGACTTCGGGGCCAAGCGCCTCTTGTTCGGCCCGGTATGACGCCTTGACTTCTTCAGTAGCTTTGGCAATTTCCGGCCCGATCCGATCCAGGGTGTTTTTAACCAGGTCATCGCCTTTTTCGATGGCTTCCCGCAGCGCTGGCAACAGCGCAACATAGGCTTCATGGGCTTTGGTAAACGTCTCCAGTTGGCTCTGATAGGCGCCTTGGGCACTCTCGATCAGCCTCTCTTTTTCCTTGTTGACTTTGTCGGCCATCGCTTCCCGGACCTGCTCGAAATGCTCAGGCTGGTGGGAGAGAAGGTAGTTCAGCACGGCGATCCGTGCTTTTAGGAACTCGGCCAGCAATGCGCCGGTGCGTTCCAGCACCACTGTGTTTTGATCAATACCGGTCTGGCTGCTCAAGCTAATCAGCGTGTTGAGTGCTTCAGCACCCGAAATCCTCAATTGTGAGAGCAGTTCATTTTGCTGTGTCCTTGCGGCTACTGTCTGGTCAAAAGCCTGGTTGTATTGCTGCTTCTGCTCTCCGATCAGTGCTATTTGCTTGGCCCGTTCCGGATGATGCACATTTTCTTTGAGCTCCTTGAGCACTGTTTCCATCATACTGAAGCGCTGACGATAGGCTTGCACCGCGTTGTCATCGCCACTGATGACGAAATTCTTGACCGCCAGCCGCACGTTCAGCATGTCATCCTGGAAATCAGCTACCCGGTTGGAGGATCGTGCCAACCGGCGGTATTCGGTAAAACCATCCAAGGCACTCTGCAGACCCCACCCCGCTGTCGCCGCTACGACGACTAACAGCACAAAGCTGATCGCGAACCCCAAATTTAGCTGGGTTCTTAGCTTTAAGTTTTTAAACATAATTTATAACTCCGTTTCCGAGCTTTAGGGTCACTGTCTTTCACGATCATTGCCTCTTCTCTTAAGGGAGTATAGTTAAATATTAACTTTTCTGGGCTAGCTGTACCAATCAAGAAAGTAAAAGAGAAAATTTTGAAGAAAATACTTGCGTAACCAGGCGCTCAGACACGGAGATCGATTTGTTGAATAGTTCCCGCCACGCCATTTTCATGAAGAAAAACGCCAGATTCACGAATCTGGCCCAACAGAGCATTTTGATCATCCTTGAGCGCGAACGGCGTAGTGACATGGCCCAAGTAAATAGCACCGACCCCGCGCTGACCGAGTCCAACCAGCTGATCATGCCCTTCAGCGTCCTTCGACCAGATACGCAGATTCTGGTAGATGGAATCGTTCTCGTCGATCCACTGATTGCCATCCTCATCATATTGAGCAAGTTCAGAAAAACCTTGTCCCGTAGCGGGTCCGAACAGCTCCCGGCCATCATTGATAATCCCATCGTTATTGCGATCCAATGCGAGAAAACCGCTGTTAGGACCAACAAAGGCAATTTGATCCTGCCGGCCATCGGAATCGATATCAAAATTGAAACGCTGGGTCGTTAGTTCCGCTGCATTACCACCAAAATTAAGCACCAGCGGATCTTTAAGCTTTGCATCGCCGGCACGTAGACTGACACTTTGCTCCTGGAGGAATTGCCGGCTCATGCTTAGATCGACAGCAAAAGCGATCTCCTTGCCGTCCTGAGTCTTGATGATTCCATCTGCGGAAAACGTAGTCTTCTCAGCTTCGTAATGACGCTCATAGTAGTCATACTCAATGCCGAAGCCCGCCCGTTCCGAGGCTTGCGGCTGCGGTTGCGCCTTCTGTAAAGACGGGGCGGTTTCCTGGATCTGCTCCTGAATTTTGCCCATTGCCTCACGTAATTCCTTAGGGGAAACCAACTTGATTTTCTTGCCCGTCAGCGCTTCGATCATGCGCAGCAAAACCCCCAGTTTGAGTTCATCTTCCGGCAGCAACCCGGCATCGTCCGGTGCTAGCTCCTTGCTGGGCTGGGCTTCACGGGCTGCCTGGGAAAGATGCACGGCATCCGGCCGCACTTGCCCTGGTGAAATTAGCCGGTCCCTATCTTCGAAATCCGGCCGGCGATCGCCAACCCACATCCGCAGCGATTCTCTGGTTTCGCGCTGGGTGACAGCCACATGCTGGCTGGCTAATTGAATGTTCGAACTTTCTATTTTCATGGCGGATACCTCTTAAGCGGCTCCCGCCAGCAGGGCGATCGCAGGACGGGCAACGGTAAGCACAATCTAGTTAGGGTATCGGCTATGGTGGAAAAATCTTTACGGCTATTGAAATCAGAAAATGGCCATGAAGGCCTGAATAGGGTCCATGCGAAACTTAGTGCGCAGATACTGGAATTAGGCTTAACTATATCCATAGCAGGGCATTAGTCAGGTAACCGCGTCATGAATAACCGAAACGCTTTACCCAAGCTGAAGAAGCCGTTTCCACGATCACAAGACAGCCACCCTGCTAGGGGATGGTGGTCAAAATTGCTGTGTTTACTGCTGGTGATGGTGCCGGGCGGGTTGGTACTCGCTGGCGATGAAGCCTTTACTTGGAAAGACGCCGCTGGGCAGGTTCATTACGGTAACCGTCCGCCTGAAGGACAGGAGGCTACCCGAATTTCCGTGCAGCCCAGCGACCGCATCTATACCTGGACTGATGCTGAAGGCAACGTTCAATATGGCGCTCACCCGCCACCCCATGTTGCCGCCAAGGAACTCAAGGAGGACGATGGTTCGCTATCCACCATTCACGCCAGTAAATTGCGTGAGGGAGAGAAGCAGCTATTGCGTGAATGGCAACGGCGTTAATGGCAACACCCGTCACGACGGCATTCCATGAAAACCCGGACTTAATCATTTTTCCAGGTATCCGGCCAGCGGCGTTGGATCTCAACCAGCCATTGGCGTCTCAGATTCTGGCGTGTCCCCTCGGATGCGCCATGCAACAACGCGCGGTAGTACTGATGGGATGCGCGCGTGACCGCACGCTCGCCTCTTGGCAACTTCTCGATATCGCGAATGGTCATCATGTCATACCTCCAGCTTTCTTGGGGAAAACAGGACGTTGGTTTCCGGTTTTCTGGTTTTAGAATAAGCATAATGTGTGCCGATATACGTTAATATGATGACTCACCTTCCATTCAAGGGTTCTGATCATGATTGCAGATGACTATTGTCATGATTTGGCAGTCCAAGGCAGCAAGGATTTCCGCTATAGCCTGCTTGGCTTGCCTCTCGTGCAGCGTCAAACTTTGGTCGCGGTCCACGCTTTTTATTTGGAAGTCACTCAAATTCCCGAAGAGTGTCGCGATTCCAGTGTCGCCCGAGTCAAATTGGACTGGTGGCGCGCTGAGATTAGCCGGTTATTCGCAGACAACCCGGAACATCCAATCACTTGCGCGCTGCATCCCAGACTGGCTACTTTTAATTTGCCTGAAGAGTATTTCCGGGAAATACTGGATGGGGTCGCAATGGATATCGACTATGATGCTTATCCAAGTTTCACCGAGCTAACCTTGTATCTCCATCGGCATGGCAGCATCCCCGCTCTACTGATGGCGGAAATCACCGGTTACCAGGATCGGCGCGCCACGCCGCGTTTTGCCCACGAAGCGGGCGCATTATTACAGTTGTTTGAGTTGCTGTACGAGTCACGCTGCCATACTCAGCAAGGCCATTTCTACTTGCCTGAGGATGAGATGCAACGCTTCGGCGTCGGCCCAGGCGATCTGTTGGCGGCGCAAACCACCGGCCGGGTCCGGCAATTATTTGCTTTCCAGGCCGAGCGCATTCACGAGTACTATCGTCGAGCATTGGATGCGCTACCTGAGGCTGACCGCCATACTCAATGTCATCTATTGATCCGCCTGGAACTAACGATGTCCCTGCTGGCGGAAATTGCCGAGGAAGGTTACCGGTTGCTGGAGCAGCAAACCTATCTGACTCCCTTGCGTAAACTTTGGATAGCTTGGCGGTTGCGTGGTCGCGAACAACGGCGCTACCGGCGAAGGATGTCTTTGGTATAAACTGCCAGTTAATCAATTTCTTCCGGATAGGATACTGCCATGAAGGATTATCAACCCGCCCCTGATTTGTTGAAAGATCGAGTGATTCTGGTGACTGGCGCCGGAGATGGCATCGGTCGAACTGTCGCGCATCAGCTAGGCATGCACGGAGCAACCGTGATCCTTCTTGGGCGCACTATCCGCAAGCTGGAACAAGTCTATGATAGCTTAGAACAGGCGGGTACTCCCCAACCAGCCATTTATCCCATGAATCTGGAAGGAGCAACGCCCAAGGACTACGCCGATCTGGCGCAGGTGCTAGAAACTGAATTTGGCCGCCTGGACGGATTGCTGCATAACGCGGCCTTGTTCGAAGGGTTGACACCTATCGCTAATTACGACATCGAACTTTGGTACCGCGTCCTGCAAGTTAACCTCAACGCCCCTCTTTTGCTGACCCAGGCGTTACTGGGCCTGCTGAATCGTTCCACCGATGCCTCGATCGTCTTCACCGCTGATCAAGTCAGTGAGAAGGGGCAAGCCTACTGGGGTGCTTATGCAGTGGCCAAAGGCGGTGCGCAGACTCTGATGAAAATACTGGCCAGCGAACTGGAAACCAACACCCCGATTCGTGTGAACAGCATCGATCCAGGCCGGGTGCGCACACCAATGACCTTGAAGATCTATCCAGGCCGCGAGCCAGCGCAATGGCCCACACCGGACGCAGTGATGGATGCTTACCTTTATCTGCTGGGTCCAGACAGCAAAGGCATTACCGGGCAGGTCTTCCACGCGCAGGATTGAAAGGCCCTCGGCCCTTCCCTCGCGCTGTCCCAGACCCCGCCCCTTGCCGGGGGGAAGGCCAAGGAGCACGCGGTGCATGTGCGTCCGAACGGCGTGAATGGCTGGGTGGCTGTGCAGGCGCATGTTTCGGCGGCAATCCAGCCGCCTGCAACAATTCATTCATCTGTGCCTCATCCAATTCGTCCCAACGCCCCGGATGCAGGCCCCGCCGTAGAGCTACCGGTCCGTAGCGCACCCGGATCAGCCGGCTGACAGCAACACCCTGGGATTCCCATAACCGGCGCACCTCACGATTGCGGCCTTCGCGCAAAATGACGTGATACCAGTGATTCGCGCCCCCTCCGCCCGCCTCGATAATCTCGTCAAAGTGTGCGGTGCCGTCCTCCAGCGCAACGCCTTGCCGCAGTTGTTGCAGCATAGCCGGTGTGACCTCACCCAAAATGCGCACGGCATACTCGCGCTCAATCTGTGAAGAAGGATGCATCAAGCGATTGGCCAATTCACCGTCATTGGTCAGCAGCAGCAAGCCCTGGGTGTTGAGATCCAGCCGGCCAACCGCGACCCAGCGCCCATCACCTAACCGGGGAAGCTTTTCAAACACTGTAGGCCGCTCGGCATCATCACGGCGGCTGGTCACTTCACCGACCGGCTTGTAATAAGCTAGCACTCGCCGCCGTTGGCCGAAGGCGCGAACCTGCACTAACTGGCCATCGATGGCGATGCGTTCCGCGCCATTGACTTGAAGGCCTAGTTGCGCAGGCACGCCGTTTACCGTGATGCGGCCCTGGCGAATCCAGTCTTCGATTTGACGCCGGGAGCCGAAACCAACCCGGGCCAGAAATTTTTGCAAGCGTTCAGACATCGAGAAATTCCGTTGGGGGCCGAGCCTGAATAGCGCGTTGATCGAGCGCAGCACCGATAGCGTCCAGATCGCGCGGCGCGGCCAGTGGTGGCAGTTCACTCAGGCTCTTAAGGTTAAAGTAGTCCAGGAAAACACGGGTCGTCGCGTAGAGGGCCGGGCGGCCAGGCACTTCGCGGTGACCGATCACCTTGATCCAGCCGCGTTCCTGCAGGGTCTTCATAATACTGCTGCTGAGACTGACACCGCGGACTTCTTCGATCTCGCCACGGGTGACCGGCTGACGGTAAGCGATCAATGCCAAGGTTTCCAGCAGCGCCCGCGAATAGTGAGCGGTCCGCTCTTCCCACAGCCGCGACACCCAAGGGGAGAAGGTCTGAGGCACTTGCAGGCGGAAGCCGTTGGCGACTTCGATCAGCTCCATACCGCGACCGGCATAGCCATTCATCAATTCCAGCAGCGCCTTGCGCAACGCATCACGTCCGGGCCGCTCGGTTTCAGGAAAGATGTCGAGGAGCCGTTCTAGTGACAAAGGCTCACCAGCGGCCAGCAAGACCGCCTCCAAAATCATTTTGAGTTCCGGCATGGCAATCGTTCACATGCGCCGGCGCAAATGGATAGGCGCAAACGGTTCGACCTGGACCAGTTCCAGCAGCGCTTCACGCAGCAATTCCAGAATCGCCATAAAAGTCACCACCACGCCGCGGCGTCCTTCTTCGGGGTAAAATAGCGCGGTGAAGGGGGTAAAATGCAAGGCATCCAGGCTTTCCAAGATCTCGCTCATCCGTTCGCGCACCGACAGGGCTTCCTGCTGGATGTGGTGGCGGCCGAATAATTCAACGCGAGTCATGACATCGCGCAAGGCATTCAGCAGATCCGCCAGACTGACCGGCGGCGGCTCGCGTTGAAGTTGCCGTTCGGGCGGCGCGGCGCTGGCGGTAAACACATCACGTTCCAGACGTGGCAAGGCGTCCATCGTCAACGCAGCTTGCTGGAAGCGCTCGTATTCCTGGAGGCGGCGCACCAGTTCAGCGCGCGGGTCCAGTTCCTCGGCTTCGACTTGCGCTGGGCGTGGCAATAACAGGCGCGATTTGATCTCGGCCAGCCAGGCCGCCATCAGTAAATATTCCGCTGCCAGTTCCAGCTGCAATTCCTGCATCAGCGTCAGGTATTCCATGTATTGCCGGGTGATTTCGGCGATGGGGATATCAAGAATACTGATGTTTTGGCGCCGGATCAGGTACAGCAGCAAATCCAGCGGCCCTTCGAACGTATCCAGGAATACCTCCAAGGCATCTGGCGGGATGTAAAGATCCTGTGGAATCCGGGTCCAGGGTTGACCGCCAACTCTGGCAAGAGGGAGCGCGTCAATAGCGGCATTCATCACACGACGTGAAAGGCATGATATTTGTTGAGTTCTTGCATCAAATGATTATACGCAGAAGACACCGGCCTGGAGTAGCCTTTGATGGGCGAACCGCCCTACTCCCCCTTGGCAGAGGGTGAAGGGGCTGAATGATTACAATTTTTAATTTTGGCTGGGCCGTGGAGTCTCCCACAACCCAGCTCGTGCAAAATTCGATAGGTATCTGTCGAAAAACACCGTCCTGACTACGCGGCAAGAAAACCAAGCCAGACCACCGTTCTTCATAAATCCCTTGAGCACAAGCCTTAGAATTCGGAGAGTTGCCTTTGACACACGAAGGCTTCATTAGGAGTTATGATGATTGGCATCCTCTCATCCGGGGACACCTAATGCGCATTTTATTTTATCTCGTAGCTGGTTATCTGCTGCTAGCCGGGTTCGTCTGGCTGATTCAGCGCAAGATGCTGTATTTTCCTGATCCTGCGCCGCCGATCAGTACTGTGCATCGGGGAAATGGCTTGCATCTCGAACCTTGGCCCGGGAAAGGCGCAGACTTCCGGGGTTATACTGGAAATCTCTTACCGGAAAATTCGCCAGCACGGGGAACAGTGGTCGTTTTTCACGGCAACGCGGGCGCTGCGAGTGACCGGATTTACTATCCGCTAGCACTGGAAACGCGAGGTTATCGAGTTGTGTTAGCAGAGTATCCCGGCTATGGCGGACGGAGTGGCGAGCTAAGCGAAGATGCCTTGATTCGCGATGGCCGGGAAACCGCCCGGCGGGCGCTGGCCGAATTTGGGGAACCTCTTTTAATCTGGGGCGAGTCTCTCGGCGCGGCCGTTGCTGCGGGTGTAGCCGCCGATCGCACGCTACCGGTAGCGGGCGTGGTGCTGATCACCCCCTGGGATAGCCTGGTTAATTTAGCGCAACGGCGGTACTGGTACCTTCCGGTGGACTGGCTGCTGCGTGACCGCTACGAAAGCCGGCTCTATTTGGATGCCTATCACGGTCCAGTTGCTGTATTGGCTGCTGAACAGGATGAGATTATCCCGTCCCGTCACAGCCAGCACCTCTATGACGCCTTGCACGAGCCGAAGCGGTACTGGGTCTTCCAGAGAGCAGGCCACAACAGTTGGCCGGTAGACCCGCAGGCCGCTTGGTGGGATGAAGTGCTAAAGTGGTTTGAGGCAGAGGAACAACCCTTCTCCCGCCAGCGGACAGAAGAAGCAACGATGGCGCAGGAGCCATGAAACAAATACTGGTGGTGACGCTTAGCAACCTGGGCGATGTCATCATGACGACCCCGGTCATTATGGCGCTTGCCACCCAGTTCCCGTCCGCGAAACTAACGGTGCTGGCCGGCCCTAAAGCCAGCGCGCTGCTGGAAAAGAGTCCGCATATTCACCGGGTCGTGGTTTACGATAAGAAAGCCGGCTGGCGCGAGAAAGGGCGGCTGCTGCGGGAACTGCGCAAGGATCGCTACGATTACGCCGTCGACTTGCGCAACACTCCAATTCCCTGGCTGCTGCGCTGTGATCAGCACAGTCCATTATTCCGCCATTTCCGCAAAACCAACATGCGGGAACGCCACTGGGAAATCCTGGAGATGATGGGTTTCGATTTTCCCAGCCCGCCGGTCTTTCAATTTTTCGATGAAGTTAACGAACGCACGGTACTGGAGAAATTGCAAGCCAGGGGTATACCGGGCACCAATGGCTGGATTGTTGTGGCGCCAGGCGCAGCCAGTGAGAAGAAACGCTGGCCTGTTGAGTCCTTTCAAGCCGTGCTGGGCGCACTGGCTGCCCGTACCACCCGAGCTATTGTGTTAGTCGGCGCGCCGAATGAGCGGCCCATTACGGAAGCGGTTGCACGGGGATTATCGGGGACAGCCGCTATTTTGTGCGGAGAAACCACCATCAATGAAACCGCCGCCCTGCTTTCCAAAGCCGCACTGGTCTTAGCGAACGACAGTGCCATTATGCATCTAGGTTTTGAGCTGAGCGCTCCGACTGTGGGAATTTTTGGTCCTACCAGCCACGAAAAATACGGTCATACCGGCCAGCAGTTTCGCATTGCCCGCGAAGACGCTGCCCTCTGCTCCTGCCAGTCGCAACAGATTCCCTACCACGAGCGGAATTGCTTTCATGGCCTCCAGGCGGAAAAGGTGTTGAGTCTGTGTATGGAATTGCTTGACTAAATTGAACACTGCCAAAAACAAGGCGGCCCGCAGGCCGCCTTGCTACATTACCTCATGCCGGTCTAGCCGAGATCTTTGATGCCTTGAATCAACCCTGCAGTCACCTTCTGGGCGTCACCATACACCATCCGGGTGTTGTCAGCGAAGAACAGCGCGTTCTCGATGCCCGCGAAGCCCACGCCCTTGCCACGTTTGATCACCTGCACATTCTTGGCGTAATCCACATTCAGAATGGGCATGCCATAGATCGGGCTGGATTTGTCAGTGCGCGCCGCCGGATTTACCACGTCATTCGCGCCGATGACCAGCGCCACGTCAGCAGTGGAGAATTCTTCGTTGATCTCATCCATGTCGAAGATCAGGTCGTAGGGCACGCCGGCTTCCGCCAACAGCACATTCATGTGGCCGGGCATCCGGCCTGCGACCGGATGAATAGCGAATTTGACGTCGACGTCGCGTTCTATCAGCAGCTTGCACATTTCCCAAATCTTGTGCTGCGCCTGAGCCACTGCCATGCCATAACCGGGAACGATAATGACCTTGCTGGCGTAAGCCATCTGAATCGCCGCATCCGGCGGTTCCATCGACTTGAGACTACCGGTCACCGCCTGCGCCTCGCCGCTACCCAGCGCCGCCCAGTTGCTGAACAGCACGTTCGACACCGAGCGGTTCATCGCCTTGGCCATCATCAGGGTCAACAAGGTACCCGACGAGCCGACGATGATGCCGGCAATGATCATTGCCGAATTACCGAGCACAAAGCCTTCCAGCGCCACCGCCAAGCCGGTGAAGGCGTTGAACAGCGAGATGACGACCGGCATATCCGCGCCGCCGATGGGTAAGGCCATCATCGCGCCAAACGCCAGCGCCAGCAGGAAGAACACCGAAATCAGAGCACCGTTGGAGCTATGGCTCAGCGCAATGACCAAACCGAGTACAACCGCCGCGCCGAAGATTGCCGCATTAACCTTCTGCTGCCCAGTGAAACGAAACTTGGCGTCATCCTTGAAGAACTTGAGTTCCTGCAGCTTGCCGAAAGCGACCACCGAACCGGAGAAAGCCACCGCGCCGATCAGCGCGCCGGCCACTGCCATGATCAGGACGTGGGTTTCCGGTCCACCGCCGCCATGATCCTTGAGCAACTCCACTGCGGCAATCGCCGCTGCCGCGCCGCCGCCCATGCCATTGTAAATAGCGATCATCTGCGGCATGGCGGTCATTTCCACTTTCTTGGCGCCATACCAGGCGATAACGCCGCCAATGGCAATCGCAACCACCATCAAGAAATAATTGCCTGGTCCAGCCTGAATTTGCGGATGGGCAAAGCTGAACAGCGTTGCCAGCACCATCCCATAGCCTGCCCAGACGATGCCGCTACGGGCGGTCGTCGGATGCGACATCCGCTTGAGGCCGACGATGAACACCACCGCCGTCAGGAAATAAATCGTTTCAATCAGATAACCCATGACTTACTTCTCCTGACCCTTGCTGCTCTTGAACATTTCCAGCATCCGCTCGGTGACGAAGTAGCCGCCGACCGCATTACCGGCGCCCAGCAATACGGCCAGGAAACCGATGGCTTGCTCCAAGGGGGTTTCCGCTTGGCCCAGAGCCACCATTGCGCCGACCAGCACGATGCCGTGGACAAAGTTGGTGCCGGACATCAGCGGGGTATGCAGAATTACCGGCACCTTGCCGATAATTTCATAGCCGAGAATGGCGGCCAGCATCAAGATGTAGATGGGAGAAAAAAAGCTAACCACTGCTTCCATCGTGCGTCTCCGGGTTATTGTTCGAGCAGTTTGCGGGTGGGTTCATGAACGACCTGCCCATCACGGGTCAACGCGCTCTTGGCGATCACTTCGTCGTCCCAGTCCAAATTCAGCGCGCCATCCTTGATCATCGGCGACAGGAAGTTGTACAGGTTCTTCGCATACATTTCGCTGGCCGGAACCGGGAAGTTGCTGGGGATATTGAGCGGACCGTCGATCACCACGCCGTTGTGCTCATAGGTTTCGCCGGGGCGGGTCAAGTCGCAGTTACCGCCGGATTCTGCCGCCAGATCGACGATGACTGCGCCACGCTTCATGTTTTCCACCATCGCGGCGGTCACAATCTTCGGCGCCGCCCGCCCAGGAATGGCAGCGGTCGTGATAACTGCATGAGCAGCAGCGATATGTTTGGCTAACACCTCGGCCTGCTTCTGCTTTTCTTCTGCCGTCAACTCACGGGCGTAACCACCCTCGGCAGCCGCATTGACGCCGGTGTCGATCATCTTGGCACCCAGCGATTCGATTTCCTGACGAGCCGCTGGGCGGATGTCATAGGCTTCCACCATCGCGCCCAATCGCTTAGCCGTCGCGATGGCTTGCAATCCAGCCACGCCGGCGCCGACGATAACCACCTTGGATGGACGAATCGTACCGGCGGCGGTGGTCAGCATCGGAAAGAACCCGCTGGCCAAGATCGCAGCGCGCAATGCCACATAATAACCAGCCACAGCAGCCTGGGAGGACAGCACATCCATCGACTGGGCGCGGGAAATGCGCGGAATCAGTTCCATGGCGAAGCTGGTGATCTTCTTGTCGCGCAACCGCTTGACCACATCCAGATTACGATGTGGCAACAGCACAGCCAGCAGAACCGAACCGTCCTTGAGTAACTCGACTTCTTCCAGAGTAGGTCCTTGCACCTTAAAGACCACATCAGCCTCGGCATACAGCGTCTGAGCGCCGTCCACCAGCCGGCTGCTTTTACCATAAGTTTCATCAGTGAAGAAGGCGCTCAGACCTGCGCCTTTTTCCACCAGAATTTCCACGCCGAGCTTAGTAAAACGCTCGGCCATCGTCGGGTCCAGCGCGACCCGCTGTTCGCCCGAAATCATTTCTTTCGGGACGGCCATACGAACAGGCATATTGTTGTCCTCACACGGTGGTTGTTTTTCCAGACGCCCGCCCGTCCGAAAACGGACATGAAAAAAGCTGGCTCGAAGCCGGCCAGACTATCAAAGTTTGCAGGTGGGCATGCGCGCCAGCGGCGGGAGACGCGCCATACTTGTAGAATAGTAGCCTAGACTTGCTACATCACAACAGGGGCAGAACCAAAACAAGCGGTAACCGTTCATTCCCTTCACCCGCTTTCGGGAGAGGGGCGGGGAAGTGAGGGCAGCAGTTTCAAAGACTTACCCCATCATTCTCGCCCTCATCCCCTTGATAGGGAGTGAGAAGACTGAATGATTACAACAAGCGTAGAGAAATCTGGATCAGCGCAACCCGTCAGCGGTTTTTACGTCTATCTGTTGGATGTCAATAAAGCTTCATGTCGATTGGCGACGATGCAGCGCGGAAATGGGAAACAGGCAAAGGTGATGTATGTACGGGCTGGAGCAGCAGGTTCTGCACACGGATGTCACGGGAATGCCGTTGGAATGGATTAATTATCAACAGGCAGTTCGCCTTTATTGCGCCGAGCAGGTCGCCTACACCTGCGGTATTGTGCTCTATACGGTGCGCGGCGGGTTCAATGCCCACAGCGGTCAGCGCAGCATCGTCACCGTCAACTCCATCCTGGCCACTCAGGGCGGCGCCTATGCCCGGCTGCGGGCGCGTGAGGGCTATGTGCCGCCACTGTCGAATGCTGCATTGTTCCGGCGTGATTGCAATACCTGTCTGTATTGCGGCGAGGCGTTTGCAGTCCGGGATTTATCCCGTGATCACGTCCGGCCTGTCGTGCAAGGCGGTATTGATCACTGGAATAATGTAGTCACCGCTTGCAAGCCTTGTAATCACCGCAAAGGCGGCAAGACACCGGAGCAGGCGGGAATGCAATTGCTGGCGATCCCGTTTGCGCCTAATCACGCGGAATATGTATATCTGCAAGGTAAGCGGGTATTGGCCGATCAGATGGATTTTCTGCGTGCGCATTTTCCCCGGACAAGCCCGTTACACCGGCGGTTAATGGGGCTGTCCTGAAAAATTGGCGAAGGCAATGACCAACGATCAGGGGTTTCTGCATCAGGTCTTCGGTGGATTAGCGGCTTTTGCGCAACAGCATTTAGCGGAGCATCGCCGCCATCAAGAGCGGTTAGCGGCGATGCGCGACGCGATCGAGCAGGTCGTGGATGCCAGCGAGCCACGTATCCGCTTGGTCGGCAATTATGCCGATAAACTGCTAGGCGCTGTGGAAACGGCGTCGCTTTATGTGGAAAAGGTGCTACGGCAATTACCGCCGGCAGCGACTCTCGATGCCCGCGCATGGTCGCGTGATCCCCAAGTCAATGCATTTTTTGCGACAACAGATGATTTGCAAGCGCTACTGGCTGAAGCCCCTGGCATTCAGGCCTTTTTCAAGGAGAGCGGGGTTGAGCGGGGTTATGCCCTCATGCTGATGGTCAAGCAGGAGACCGAATTTTTTGGAACAGCACTGCGGGGCGATGTATTGGTGCGCGATGTCCGGCAGATTCGAGTCAGTTTTTCGCGGCATCGGCTATTTTTCCCGGCGATCAACGAAAAACGGCTGCGGGAGGATTTGCAGCAACGGATGCTGGTATTCCTAGCGACGCGGGCACTGGAACGGATTAACAACCTGCGCGATCAGCGCAGTATGCTGGAGGAACAACGGCGGCGATTGCAGGCCCAGTTACGGGCGTTGCGCAGTCACGCCCAAGGATTGCAACCATTACTATCGCCTACGGATTCCAGTATGCACCGGGAGACGGCGTTAGAGCAGCGTCTGGTCCAGGTCGAGAAAGACCTGGTAGCAGCACGTAAGCCATTAGGAACACTGGACGATTATCTGAAACAGATCCAGCAAGTACTCAGCCAGCCAGAGACTTATTTGCAGGCCCGCCCCCTCACCCTACGCTTGACCCGGCTTGGGATCAAGCTATCCCCTCAGTCGCCGGAATCGGGCGAAACAATTTCACTGATTGAGCTGAATTCGCTGGGCGAACAACGGATTGGCGTTCTGGTGCGGTTCGGGCGCGAGACGTTGCCACCCGGATAAGCATTCCTCCCTCCTCTCGTGTTCTCCCACAGATGCAGAGGGCTGGGGAATGAACGCTAGGCCGATCAAGTGTCGTTTAAGCCGCCCGGTAAGCAGCCGGTCAGGCAGGATTTATCGCCGCTCGTCGCAAAATTGCTACCATTGATCTAGATTAGGGCGACAGATCGGATTTTCATAATTATAAGTACTCTATGAAGTACTGAGCAGAAAATACATCGCTACCCGAGGAGATGGGCATGTCCGCTTTCAGGAGCAGAGGATTTACCTTGATCGAACTCATGATCACGGTCGCCATAGCCGCTGTCCTTTTGACAATAGGTGTACCTGCTTTCACGAAATTGATGATCAAGAACCAGCTTTCTGGGGAGATTCAGACATTGCAAGGAACGATTGCTTTTGCGCGCAGCGAAGCGATCAAGCGTGGCACCTATGTCTCGATTTGCAAGAGTAATGACCAATCGACTTGCAGTGGCAACTGGAGCGATGGCTGGATTGTTTTCGAGAATAGAGACGATGACGCTCCCGCGGTCAGAGACGACATCGGCGGGGCGAATGAGGAACCGCTCCTGCGCGTCTTTCAGGCGCTTCCCAGCGGCTACACCCTGAACGCCAATAGTAGTTTCACGAATTTTGTGACCTATGACCGGCTCGGCATGGCCAACAACAATGGGACTTTTGTTTTTTGCAAGGACAGTGATGAAACCACCGCCCGGGCCATGATTGTGATTCCGACTCGCCCGCGCATCGCCACGGATACGGATAATGATGGCATCCCCAATAAAGGGGATGGTTCGAACATCACCAGTTGCGAGAGTCCATAAAAATGAACAGACACGCCCGGCGTTCCAGTCAGTTTGGCTTTTCTTTGCTTGAGATCTTAATCACATTGGTGATCATTGCCGTGGGTCTCATGGGCTTTGCGGGCATGATGGTCAAATCGGGGAAAAACAACCGGATCGCCATGCACCGCAGTCTGGCCACCCTATACGCCTACGACATTATCGACTGCATGCGCGTCAATCGAACCGCTGCGACAACAGGCGCTTATACGCTAGGCAACTTTGGCGATGTGCTAACGGGCAGCACGGTAGCCGTTAATGATGTTAATTCGTGGCAAGCCGCATTGTCGACAGTGCTCCCCGCCGGAAAAGGCAAGATTACCTTTGCGGGGAATACCGTTACGGTTGAAGTCCAGTGGACTGAGACAGTCGGTGCAGGTGAAACGGGCGATTGCAGCACCACACCTCCAGGCCCCGCCTGTCACATATGGATTACCGAGTCAACGCTATGAAAATCAAGTCATCTATTCATGGGCTGACGCCGATGCTCACTCCTCGCCAGAGTGGCTTTACCTTGATCGAACTGATGATCTCCATGGTTCTCGGTCTGCTGCTGCTGGCTAGCCTCGTCTACGTTTATACCAATTCCGCGCAGAGCTTCCGCGCCCAAAGCGCCCTGGCCCTCATTCAGAGCAATGCGCGCTACGCTTTTGAAATCATGGGGGTGGATATACGGCAGACTGGGTTCACCGGCGCAGACACGACGCCCACCAATGTCGTCGGCACCCCGAGCCCAACCACTTTATCGACTTTGATCGACTTAGCTAATCCTTTGGTGGGTTACGAAAACACCTATCCCCCCAATCGCAACCCGAGCGGGTGTGCTTCAGCCTGCTATCGGGCGGGTACGGACTCTCTGACCGTGGTGCGCGTGGATACCGAAAATAAATATGCGGTTACCGCTCACACTGGCACATCTCCCTACACCTTCACTGTGTCCCCCTGGCCAACGAGCAATCCACCCGCTGCCGGTGAAGTCTTCGTGGCAGCCGATTACACCCATGCTGCCATCTTCCAGGCAGGGACCGCAACCAGCAGCCCTAACGTGTCCTACGGCGCAGGTGGATCACCGGGCAATTCCAGCACCACCCTGGGGAATTTTTATGGCAGCACTCCCGCAGCTGGCACCTATGTACTAGCCCTCTATCGTTTAAGCGGCGTCTCCTATTACATCGGAACGAACTCCGCAGGCGAACCCGCGCTGTATCGGGACAAACTGGGTCAGAGTGGCGCAACCATGAATAGCACGGCGGAAGAGTTGATTGAGGGCGTCGAAGACATGGAGGTTACTTACGGAGTCGATACAGATGCAACCCCTGATTTCGCCGTCGATGGCTATTGGACTGCTGCACAGGTCACTGCGGGAACCAATGGTACGCTAAACATCCCTGGCAGCACGGCCAGCGATTACTGGAAGCGCGTTCTCAGCGTCCGCATTACCCTGACTCTGGTTTCGCAGCAAGGCGAGGCCGTCGGGACGGCAGGAACTACGGTCGACAGTCGGCTTCTGCGCAAAAGCTTTACGAATACCATCGCCATCCGGAACCGCCTGCTATGAGACACGCTTACGCCGCACGCCTAAATACCCAGCCGGAACTGCTTGTTATGAGACACGCTCACATTGCATTCCCGAATACCCAGCGCGGGGCAACGCTGCTTCTCGCGCTCTTGATCCTCATCATGATCATGATGCATGGCATTCCCACAGTCATGAACAACACCTTGAATGAACGCATGTCGGGCAATACCCGCAACCGGGATTTAGCGTTTCAGGCAGCCGAACATGCGCTTAAGGCTGCGGATAATGTCCTTATCAATAGCAATCCCGCTACCGTTAGGCAATACATCGATGCCCACATCGCCAGCACTACCCTGCCCGCCTTGCCTACGGGTCTCGTGCTCAATGGCGAAACCCATGTGAACACCGCTGCTTATTGGCGGGATACTTTTAGCTGGTATAGCGACTCCGCCGGGACAACGTGCAACCGCCTTTCACCTGCCGATCTATCCGACGAGATCGGCTATTACGCCCAACCCTGCTATGTCATCGAAAAAATGACAGAGAATTGCGTAGACGAGGCGACTCCAGTAGGCAGTCCTTGTCCGGCAGATAAATATAAATACTACTATCGCGTGACTGCGCGAGGCGTCGGCAAGGAACGCGACGCTATCGTCATCTTGCAGGCCATGTATGAGTTTACGAAGTAAGGAGAATGCCATGTCATCATCGCGAATATCCCCCTTCTTGCGTTACGCCCGCGCGGTCCTCATCACGACGCTGCTGTGGCCTCTGAGCAGCTGGGCGACCCTGGTGATTCCCGATTTTCCGTTGTTCCTGACGTCCACCGGGGTACCGCCCAACCTGGTGCTCACCCTGGACGACTCGGGCAGTATGTCCCGGGGGTTTACTCCGGACTTGTGCGGAAACCCCGATGCTATTTGTAATAGCGGCAACTATGACTCCGACCTCGATGGCCGTTATATCAAATCGGCTCATTACAACCCGATCTACTACAATCCGGCAACGACCTACACGGCTCCGGTAAACGCTGCGGGGACTCCACTGAGCACCTCCTTTACCAGCGCCTATATCAATGGATTCGACACCTCCTACGGCACCCCGGTAAACCTCAGTTCTGCTTATCAACCTTCTTCGGGACTTTATCTGAGTCCTTCTACAAAATCCCATGAATACATGCGGCATTACAGCAGCGACGTGCGTTGCAATAGCATTTCTGGAGCAGACCCATGCCAATACAACGCGACTGTTGGATCGGGATCAGCTACATGGGTGAACATGGAATCGCCGATTGTGGATTGCAACAATACTAGTAGCCAATGCAGGACGCGAACCATGCCTGCTTATTACTACGTCTACGATCGATCGAATGCCGGGTGTGATGGCACCGCCACAGATAATGATTGCTATGACATCAAGATCGTCAGCAGCACATCCGGAGCAGATCGTAATGGAGATGGAACCATTAGCACTGCTGAGGCAGACGAGCGTCAGAATTTTGCCAACTGGTATTCTTTCTATCGAACCCGCAACCTGATGACGATATCCGCTACCTCCCTGGCCATGGCTACATTGCAACAAGACGTTCGGGTTGCCTGGCAGGATCTCAAGAACTGCAAAGGCAGCACCGGGCTGGTCACGAATAATTGTAAGGGTTGGGACACCACGGTTCCCGGCTCTAGCAACGCCATTAAGCCGTTCACCGGCACCCATAAAGGCGATTTTTACACTTGGCTAACGCGCCTCCCCACTCGATCATCCACGCCACTGCGAGAAGCGACGGCGCGGGTAGGCGTCTATTACCAAACCAGCGGCGTCAACAGTCCTTATGATGATGAGATAGGTGGAAGTAGCAACCATGAGTATACGTGTCGAGCCAATTACCACCTATTGATGACCGATGGTATCTGGAACGATTCAGTTAGCGGTTATGGCAACATTGACAACAGCAATCATACCCTGCCGGATAGCACTACTTACACAAGTCAGCGCCCCTACCGAGACGAGACCTCCAACACCCTGGCCGATATCGCCTTTAAATTCTGGGCAACTGATCTACGGAGCGACTTGGCTGATAAGGTTGCGCCTTCGATTGTTGATCTCTCCGGTAACGCCGCCAGCCGCTACTTCAACGCAAAGAATGATCCCGCTACTTGGCAACATATGGTCAACTTCACCGTAGGCTTGGGACTCACCCCTTTTCTTGCTAACAGCGGCCTGGCCTGGGGCAGCAACACCTATGACGGAAGCTACCCTGATATTGTTTCCGGAACCAAAAGCTGGCCTGCCGCTGGTAGTAATGCGGACGCCAACGCCGCTGATTTATGGCATGCCGCCATCAACAGCCGCGGCCGGTTCTATAACGTAGAGGGTCCTTCACAACTTAATACGGCCTTTCAGGAAATTATCGATACGGTTAGCGCGCAGGCGGCCAACGGCGGCGGCGCTGGCTTAAGCGCGAACACCACCAAAATTGCCTTTGACGCCGAAGGCAACAGCTTGACGACCGCTTTTGAGGCCAAATTCAACGCAGATTGGAGTGGTACGCTGGAAGCGCTGCCCATTTTGAGCGATGCCACTCTTGGCCTAGTACCCTACTGGGAAGCAGGGGTACTGATCCCGTCGGCTCACTTGCGCAACATCTGGACCCGAAACAGTGGCACCGTCGAGGCGTTCAAGAATTGCACGACCGGCACTAATCTAGCAACAGCGCTCAATCAGGATAGCACGCATGTAATCGACAATCTCTGCTCGCAACGCCTGGCCTGGCTACGCGGCTATACCGCCATCACCGGTGCATCGTGGACCACCAGCGTGGTGACCTTTACGGCTCCGGAACATGGCTTGGCGACCGGCAATTCTGTCGTGGTATCGGGCGTAACTCCGATCGGCTACAACGGAACCTATACGGTGGTCAGCGTACCCAACGCAAATTCGTTTACCGCCGCCCTGACCACGAATCCAGGCACTTTTACGGCAGGCGGCAAAGTGCGCTATGCCAATTTCCGCGACCGCACGGCTTCCGTGCTGGGCGATATCATGAATTCCGATCCGGTTTACGCCCATGAGGAAGATTTTGGCTATGCCAGCAGCGGCGTAGATGAATCGAGTAGCTATGCCGCCTATGTCACTGCAAAAGCCACACGTACCCCGATGGTTTATGTCGGTGCCAACGATGGCATGCTGCATGGCTTCAAGGCCACTACCAGTGGCGCTGGTGCCGGTGTGGAGCTGTTTGCTTTCGTCCCGGCGGCGGTGTATAGCAACCTGAGCGCGCTCACCGAGCCCGGCTATCTGCAATCGCACAAGTACTTCGTGGATGGCCCGCCGACCTTGGGGGATGCCTACGACACCAGTAGCAGCAGTTGGAAAACCTACCTGGCCGGTGGTTTGGGAGCGGGCGGCAAGAGCATCTATGCCCTCGATGTTTCCAGTCCCGACAGTTTTGCTGCAACCCATGTTAAATGGGAATTCACGGATGCTGCTGACTTAGGGTTGACGTTTAGTCAGCCACAAATCGCCCCGATCAGCACCACCCAGTGGGCCGTCATTTTCGGCAATGGCTACAACAGCACGTCTGACCGAGCCTTTCTGTATATCGTGGATCTAGTGACGGGCAACCAAATCGCCAAGATCGCCACGAATACCGATACCGCCAATGGTTTGTCGACGCCGTACCTCTATGATAGCGACAATGACAAGATCGTGGACGTGATCTATGCCGGTGACTTGCAGGGCCACCTTTGGAAGTTTGAAAAGAGCGCCGGCAGTTGGGTGCTTGGCAATGGCGGCGCTCCATTGTTCACCGCCCGTAACAGTGACGGCGATGTGCAGGCGATTACTTCACAACCCAAGGCGATTGCTGCACAAACGCCCTACAGCGGCGGCGTCATGATTTATTTTGGCACCGGACGCTATCTGGAAACCACGGATCTGACCAACGATGATGTCCAGACGCTCTATGCGATTTGGGACGATCCCAGTGTTTCAGAAACCGTTCTCCGTACCGCTCTTTTACAGCAGACTATCCTGACTGAAGGTACTGTGACGATCAGTGGGATCTCGAATAAAGTCAGGACCGTCAGCACAAATACGCCAACAAGCCTTAACAAGGGCTGTTATCTGAATTTCCCTGCTACCACAGGCAGCCCTTCTGAGCGGGTCATCTCGACGCCCCTGGTCAAATTTTTCCGGACGCTGGACACCCGGGTCATCGTCACCACGGCGATCCCCAACGAAGATCCGTGTGATAAAGGCGGCACCAGTTGGCTGATGGAATTGAATACCAATTGCGGTCGCCTGAGTGCTTCGCCCTTTGATTTCAACGGTGATAACTCCTATGATTCAGGCGACGCCGTTGTCGGTGATGCTTCAGCCAGTGGACTCCAATTATCCAGTACGCTTGGCATTACCAAGACTCCTTTGTGGCTCAGCGTAGACCCAGGGTCAGGGCTTCCTCCCGGAAGCGCCTACAAAGGGTTCACCGGATCAACCGGCGAACATCAAACCATCAAGCAATCGGATGATCCTCCTCCCACTCCTTCTGGCGGTAGCAGCACTCCTCCTAAGCGCATCTCGTGGGAGCAAATACAGTGAGGTTCCAAGAAGTGAGTTGCTTATCAACTAGTTGCCAGCAAGGCCTTTCCTCCTCCCCTGCCCAAGGGGAGGGTGGAGGCTATCAACAGCGGTCTAGCCATCCGCGTCAGGAATCCGGTTTTACGTTGATCGAATTGATGATAGCCGCTGGCATTGTCGCCATCCTGGCGGCGATTGCGCTGCCGACCTACACGCAATACACCCAGCGTTCCTACCGGGGTGACGCCAAAACAGCCCTGCTAAATAACGCCCAATATCTTGAGCGGAATTTTACCCAGTCCAATTGTTATCACCAGTATGACTCGGACAATAATGGTTCTTGCGATACGGCTGTTACGTTGCCAAATACCCAATCACCCCTCCAAGGTGACGCTGTCTACGCCATTTCGGCCACGACACTGACCGCGACCGCCTATACGCTCACTGCAACGCCAATCAATCCAGGCCCGATGGCGGGAGACGCCTGTGGTAATTTGACCATCAATCACTTGGGCGTAAAAGGTGTTTCCGGTGATGCGGATGGCAATGGCACAGCAGGCGGCGCAAGCGACATCGTGGCCTGCTGGAACAAATAGAGGTTGCGCGTAGTGAGACAAAGCCGGCTTAACCGCCGGTTTTTTTATTGCGTCCGTAATCATACGTTGCAGCGCAGCTCGTTCGATCCGTCAAGTGTGAGGGCTGAACGATATCCCTTTTCTGAATCCACGCCGCGCTGCCGCGCTATACTTGACCTTCGATCACGATGAGAAAACCCGGGGGCGGCGCCGTCGTCCCCTTCGGCTTTTGGAGGCGCCCGTGCGCGATGTTTCAACCTTCCAGGGATTGATCCTGGCCTTGCAAGACTACTGGGCACGCCAAGGTTGCGTGTTGTTGCAACCCTACGATATGGAAGTGGGTGCGGGAACCTTCCACCCGGCCACCTTCCTGCGCGCCATTGGCCCTGAACCGTGGAGTGCTGCTTACGTGCAGCCTTCTCGCCGCCCCACCGATGGCCGCTATGGCGAGAATCCCAACCGCCTGCAACACTATTATCAATATCAAGTGGTCATCAAACCTTCGCCACTGGATTTGCAGGATCTCTACCTCGGCTCACTCCAAGAACTCGGCCTTGATCCTCTCATCCACGACATCCGCTTTGTCGAGGACAACTGGGAGTCTCCAACGCTGGGCGCCTGGGGTTTGGGCTGGGAAGTGTGGCTAAATGGCATGGAAATCACCCAATTCACCTACTTCCAGCAAGTTGGTGGCCTGGACTGCAAGCCGGTCACTGGCGAAATCACCTACGGCATCGAGCGTATCGCCATGTATCTGCAAGGCGTAGAAAGCGTTTTCGATCTAGTTTGGACCGATGGACCCTTGGGCCGCGTTACCTACGGCGATGTGTTCCACCAGAATGAAGTCGAGATGTCCACCTACAATTTCGAATATGCTGACACAACTTCACTGTTTGTCGGGTTTGACACCTGCGAAGCTGAAAGCAAACGGTTGATCGAACTGGGCCTGCCCCTGCCTGCCTATGAAATGACGTTGAAAGCCTCGCATACCTTCAATTTGCTAGATGCCCGTAAGGCCATCTCGGTCACTGAGCGCCAGCGCTTCATCCTGCGGGTCCGCACCCTCGCTCGCGCCGTTGCCCAAGCCTACTACGATGCCCGCGCCGCTCGTGGCTTCCCCATGTGCCAATCGGCGGCTACTGCGCGCTTGGAGGCCCTCCATGCCTGATATCCGCGATTTGCTGATTGAAATCGGCACCGAGGAATTACCCCCTAAGGCCCTGCCCGCTCTATCTGCCGCTTTCGAGCAAGGTATTCGCGAGGGCTTGGAAAAAGCGGGTTTGACCGCTGGCGAAATCCACCGTTTCGCCACCCCGCGCCGGTTGGCCGTACTCATCGATCACTTGCCGGTACGCCAGCCTGACCGCCAACTCGAACGTCGTGGTCCAGCATTAAGCGCCGCCTTTGGCTCAGACGGTCACCCGACGAAAGCGGCCGAAGGTTTTGCCCGCTCCTGTGGCGTTACCGTGGCTGAATTGCAACAGCAGAAAACCGATAAGGGTGCCTGGCTGGTTCACATCAGCCAAGAACCAGGCGCCGCCACAGCAGACCTGATTCCCGGCATCGTTGAAACCGCACTAGCCAGCCTGCCGATTCCTAAGCGGATGCGTTGGGGGGATCGCGAGGATGAATTTGTGCGCCCGGTGCATTGGGTGGTGCTGCTGTTCGGTGACGACATCATCCCGGCAACCATCATGGGTGTCGATACTGGCCGGGAGACCCGCGGCCACCGTTTCCATCATCCACGATCGATCCGTTTAACCGTACCGATCCGCTATGCCCGGCAATTGGCGACAGAAGGCAAGGTCATTGCCAGCTTCAACGAACGCCGTGAGGCGATCCGGGTACAGGCCGAGGCCGTCGCCGCTGAACTAGGAGGGGTGGCTGTTATCAAGCCGGAACTGCTGGATGAAGTCACGGCGCTGGTCGAATGGCCGGTCGCGCTGGCTGGCAATTTTGAACGGCGCTTTCTGGAAGTGCCTGCCGAAGCGCTGATCAGTACCATGCAGGATAACCAGCGCTACTTCCCAGTAGTGGATACCCACGGCCGGTTATTACCGCACTTCATTACTATCACCAACCTGGAAAGCCAGGACCCGGCCCAAGTGCGTGCCGGTAATGAGCGTGTCATTCGCCCGCGTTTTAGCGATGCAGAGTTCTTCTGGAAGCAGGATCGCAAGCAACCGCTAGCAGCGCATATGGAAACGCTCAAGCATGTGGTGTTCCAGCAACGGCTCGGCAGTCTGGCCGATAAGAGCGCCCGAGTCGCCGGTCTAGCACGCTTCATTGCGGAACAAGGTCACAGCAATATCGACTGGGCGGAACGGGCAGCACGATTGGCCAAATGCGATCTAATGACCCAAATGGTGCAGGAATTTCCAGAGCTGCAAGGTGTAATGGGCCGCTACTATGCCTTACATGATCAGGAAGCCCCTGAAGTTGCACAGGCGCTGGAAGAACATTACCTGCCACGCTTTGCTGGCGACCGGTTACCCGCCACTGCCACTGGACGCAGTGTCGCCCTGGCCGATCGGCTCGACACCTTGATCGGTATATTTGCCATCGGCCAAGCGCCTTCCGGTGCGAAGGACCCCTTTGCGTTACGCCGTGCTACGCTGGGCGTACTGCGCATTCTGATCGAAGGCAAGCTGGATTTGGATCTGCGGACCCTGCTGGAACACACCGCCGCGAACTTCGATGTAGCCCTCCGTGCTAAATCAGCCGTCGAGACCGTTTTTGACTTCATGATGGACCGGTTGCGTGGCTATTATCTGGATCAAGGCATTCACCCGGATACATTTGAAGCGGTGCTGGAGTGCCGGCCAGCCCGGCCGCTGGACTTTGACCGCCGGGTGCATGCGGTCGGTGCTTTCCGGGAGCTACCGGAAGCCGCCAGCCTAGCTGCTGCCAACAAGCGTATTCGCAATATTCTGCGCAAAATAGATACCGTATTGCCCTTCGAAGTTCGCCTTGATTTGCTGACTGAGGAGGCAGAGCAGGCACTGGCCGGCCGATTGGCGGAACTCTCCTCCGAGGCGATACCGCTGATGGAGGCCGGTCTGTATGGGGAGGCGCTGAACCGTTTGGCGAGCCTGCGTGAGCCGGTCGACACCTTCTTCGACCAGGTGTTGGTAATGGCCGGGGATACCGCAGTACGTGATAATCGTATTGCTCTACTGAACGAACTCAGCAGTTTGTTCCTACGGGTAGCGGATTTCTCACGCCTGCAAGATTAAAGTTAGCGATCAGGAGCAGGCGTTTTGCTGGAGCCTGGAACTTGAAATCTAAGCCACCCTCCCTCCCTTGCCTCTTTGTAAGAGAGGGCCGGGGTAAAGAGCAGAGGGGCTGCTTTGGAGCCGGTGATGGTTTCACGTGAAACATCAATTCGAAAAACCGGAACCGCAAATCCGGCGATGGTTTCACGTGAAACATCTTTTACTTGCACCCTTTTACCTTGAATGAATATGAAGCTGATTATTTTGGACCGCGATGGCGTTATCAACGAAGACTCTGATGCCTTCATTAAGTCCCCGGATGAGTGGATACCGATCCCTGGTAGTTTGAATGCATTAACCCGGCTTAGTCACGCCGGATATCGGGTCGTGATCGCTACCAACCAATCTGGCGTAAGCCGAGGACTATTCGATTTAGAAACACTCAATATGATCCACAAAAAAATGCACCGGCTGGTACAGGAGACCGGCGGATTGATTGATGCGGTATTTTTCTGTCCAGACACCGACGAGGCCAATCCTTATCGCAAGCCTAATCCCGGAATGTTCCTGGAGATTAGCCGCCGTTTGAAATGTGAACTGCAAGGGGTACCTGTCGTAGGTGATAGCGTGCGCGATATCCGGGCCGCTCGCGCGGCCAATGCTTGGCCGTTGCTCGTGCGAACGGGAAAAGGCGCTGTAACGATTGAGCAGGAGACGGAAAGTTGTGCAAATGTTCAAGTCTTCGATGACTTGGCCGCAGTGGCTGACTATCTCATTGCATTGCAATGAAGAATTTTCGATCTCGTAATATGTCTACTCAAATCTCCGCCCAACTCCATACCCTGAACCTCTTCTTACGCTCGCTGTTATTTTCACTCGGTATGATTGTCTCGACCAGCGGGGTAGCCTCGCTCGTCGTGCTAAGTTTTCCCCTACCCTTTGTCCGGCGCTATCGCTTATCCCAATTCTGGTCTCGTTTCAATATCTGGTGGTTACACATCACATGTCGAATCGATTATCAACTCAGCGGCGTTGAAAACATTCCCGACCGGCCGGTTGTCGTGATGGCCAAACACCAATCAACCTGGGAAACGATCTTTCTTCATCAATACCTGCCACCGATCGCTTGGGTGGTCAAACGTGAGCTGCTGTGGATACCTTTTTTTGGCTGGGCGCTGGCATTACTGCGGTCAATTGCCATCAACCGTCAGGCAGGCGCCTCAGCGGTTAAGCAAGTGATCCGGCAGGGCGTGGAACATCTACATCAAGGGCAGTGGGTGCTGGTATTTCCCGAAGGCACCCGAGTCGCTCCGGGCGTTCGCAAGCGCTATGGCATGGGTGGGGCCGTGGTGGCCGTACGCAGTGGCTGCTCAATTCTACCCATCGCGCTGAACGCTGGGGAGTTTTGGCCACGAGGGGGGTTTATCAAACGTCCTGGAACCATCCAAGTCGTCTTCGGCCCATTGATTGACAGTGCTGGGCGCTCACCACAGGATTTGACCCAGCAGGTGGAAGATTGGATCGAAAAGACAATGGAGCATATTAGTGGCGAGTAAAAGACCGCCCCATGGAAAGCTGCCGATCCAGTTCCGCCAGCCGTTCCGGGGTGCCGATATCGCGCCACCCGCCCCGGTAATGCTCGCCGCTGACTTCTCCAAGCATCATCGCCCGGCGCAACAGCGGTCCTAATGGAAACCGGCCCGGTTTACATGCAGTAAACAATGCAGGATGCAGGACGCTAATTCCACTGAAGGTCAAACGTGGTGCCCCATGCTCCATAACGTGTCCATCATCCAAGAGCGCAAAATCCCCTTCAGCGTGATGCAGCGGATTATCGACCAGCACCAGATGCGCCAGACCGGCAGGCGCATCCAGCAATCGAATGAACGAATAGTCCGTCCAGATATCACCATTGATCACAATAAACGGTTCCGGCCCGAGTAAGGGCAATGCCTGGAAGATACCTCCCCCTGTTTCCAATGCGGCCGGCGGTTCCAGAGACCAAGCAATGCGCATATTCCAGGCGCCGCCATTGCCCAACACTGCCGGCAACTGTTCGCCCAGATGGCCCGTATTGATCACAACATCAACGATTCCCACTGCCTGCAATCTTTCAAGGTGATGGACAATCAGCGGGCGTCCGGCAACAGGCAGCAACGGTTTAGGGGTATGGTCAGTTAAGGGGCGCATCCGCTCGCCGCGCCCCGCGGCCAGAATCATTGCTTTCACCGCAACCGCTCCACCGGTGGCCTCCAGCCATCTATGCTACGCTGCCGCAGCAGGCTGCACAAATTGGCCAATTCAGGATAACGGCCCGCTACTCCGAGAATGTAACCCAGAGTCCGCGGAATATCGCGCAGATAACCTGACTTACCATCCCGCAAATTAAGACGGGAAAAGATACCCGTGGCTTTGAGATGGCGCTGCACACCCATCAGATCAAACCAGCGCAGAAACTGACCGGCATCATCCAAACCCTTCATACCCAGCGCTCTCAATCGCACCCAATAGTCCAGCACCCAAGCTTCAACCTGCTCACGCGGCCAAGCGATATAACAATCGCGCAACAGGGAAACCAAATCGTAAGTGACAGCGCCCACCACTGCATCCTGAAAATCCAGCACACCGGGGTTATCCGGATCTGTAACCATCAGGTTGCGGGAATGATAATCCCGATGTACCCAAACACGCGGTTGTTCCAGCGCGTTATCGGCTAGCAATGCAAAAGCATGATCTAGGATATGATGTTCCTCTGCTGTTAACTCCAGGCCAAGCAGCTTCCCCAAAAACCACTCGCGGAATAACTCCATCTCACGGTGCAATAATGCCGAGTCGTAGGGCGGCAGTAATGATGAAGCCGGATCGCCGCCGGCCTGCAACCGCGCCAACGCCTCCAAAGCATCTGCGTACAGCGTGGGAACGCTACGCTGATCCAATTCAGTCAAGTACTGGCGGGTACCAAGATCTGTCAGCAGCAATAATCCTTGATTGAGATCGCTGGCCAGCACTTCGGGCGTATTCAATCCTAACGCGCGCATAGCTTGGGCAATAGCGACAAATGGCCGGCAATCCTCCTTGTCTGGCGGCGCGTCCATAACAATGCATGTCCGGCTATCGTCATACCAGACCCGGAAATAGCTGCGGAAACTGGCGTCGCTGGAGGCGGGAGCAATCCGCCTCGGATACATGGGTAAAACCTCAGTCAGCCACTCACGCAACAGTTGCTCACGATCACTCACGAAATTGACTCCACCTTTCTAAATCAGATATCAGGTTTTTACTGGGAGCCGAAAACCTGGAACGTAGGGATGGTTTCACGTGAAACATCAAATCGAGAAGCCACAACCCTGAAATCTGGAACATAGGGATGGTTTTCATGTGAAACACACGGTTTGAGAAAATTGCTATCTGGAACACAATATCCTTGGACACGACACCCGATCTGGATACTCGATTGCAGCAAGGCTCAATCTATGCGATGTTAGGGCACTTTCATCAACACGTAAAATCCTGTTCCGTGACGCCGTATTATCAAACACTCATTATCGGCGCCATGCTGGCCCTGTTACCACTGGCCAGCGTCCAGGCGCAATCTTCCAACCCTTTCCTCAATCCTTGGGCGCGCTGCGAACCCGACGAGCTGGCAAGGGATATCGTCCCGATGCCGAATGCGCCATCGCCAGACAAGTTACCACTCCAGGCCGATGCGGACCGGATTGAATCCTCTTCGGCTCAATCGGTGCTGGAAGGCAATGTTAGCCTATCGATGGGCACCCAACGGTTGCGTGCCGACCAGATTATTCTGGAGCGTCCCGGCAACCGGGCGCGCATCGAGAAGGGTTTTACCTATGGCGATCCCAATCAGGCCATCCGCGGCCAAAAAGCGGAGGTCGATTTAAATACCGAAACCGGCTGGTTCAAGGACGCAGATTATTATCTGCCAAACCGCAATGCTCAAGGACATGCTGACGAGGTGAAGGTAGACCGCCGCCAACAACTCAGCCAACTTGAAGACGCCACCTACTCCACCTGTCCGCGAGGCCACGAGTTCTGGGAATTGCGCGCGCGCGACATGCAATTGAATGAAGCCACCGGGCGCGGTTCAGCGGCCCATATCAGTATCGCCTTTAAGGATACCCCGCTGCTTTATTTTCCCTATCTGTCTTTTCCCATTACCGATGAACGGCAGTCGGGGTTCCTGTTTCCACTCCAGGGCTACGGGAGCGAAACGGGTTTTGAGCTACAGATCCCTTATTACTGGAACATCGCACCCAATCGCGACATGACGATTACGCCTCGGCTCATGACAGCCCGAGGGCTGTTGCTGGGTCTGGAATACCGCTATCTATATCCCAACCATCAGGGGCAAATCGGCGCCGAGTATATCCCGTATGACCGGCGTTACGAGAACGACCGTGGCTCATTCAAAATCAGTGACCGCGCCGCGCCACTGCCAAATTTTTATACCGATCTTCACTACGAGTATGTTTCTGACGACGATTATCTCCAGGATTTGAGCAATAATCTGGAGTTCTTGAGCGTCAACTACCTAGAGCGGCACCTGGATGCCCGCTATGATGGAAACGGCTGGCAGGCGCTGGCGCGCGTACAGGGTTACCAGATATTGAATCCAGCATTGTTCGCCATTACTGGAGAACCTTACCAACGCCTACCGCAACTGCTGTTCAATGGTGCTTGGCCAACCAGTGCTGGCGGATTCGATTACCAGCTATACGGCGAATTCGTACATTTCGAGCAATCCGATGTGGTCACTGGCACCCGGCTGGATCTATGGCCAACCGTTGGCTGGACGCTGCAAGAATCTTGGGGCTACCTCAAGCCCGAAGCAGGTTTCCGTCACACCGGTTATCAACTCGACAACAACGCACCAAATACCCCTGACACCCCCTCGCGTGACATCCCTGTGCTCAGCCTGGACAGTGGCTTGATCTTCGACCGGCCGCTTCAAGCCAGCTGGCTGGGTGTGACTTCAGGAACGCAGACTCTCGAACCTCGACTGTTCTACCTTTATGTTCCCTACCGCAATCAGGACGGCATCCCATTGTTCGACAGCAGCCGGATGGATCGCGACTATGACTGGCTGTTCCGTAAGAATCGTTTTACCGGCGCTGACCGGATGGGTGATGCGAATCAGTTGACCGCCGCATTAACGACCCGGGTGATCGACGGCCCTAGCGGCCGGGAGCGGTTACGTGCCAGCATCGGTCAAATTCAATACTTCGAAGATCGCCGGGTCACGTTATACCCCGATACTCCACCGGCCACCCAAGACAATTCCGGGTTGATCACCCAAGGACGGCTGAATCTCTCATCCCAATGGTCAATACAGGGCAGCATACAACTGGAACCCGATAATCAGGATTTTTTACGGGGTGCATTCGACCTGCGCTACTACGCCAATCCTCGGCAACTGATAAATCTATCCTACCTGCTGGATCGCGATCCCTCGGAACAGTCGCCCGATACCAGGGATCAAATTGATTCGCTGGATGTGTCTTTCCTATGGCCGCTGACTGAGCAATGGCGGGTATTGGCTCGCTGGAATCAAGCCATGAATGTTAACCGGAATCTGGAAACACTGGCAGGACTCGAATACGAGGATTGTTGCTGGGCATTGCGGGCAGTCGCTCGCCAATATCGCGACAGCCCGGTAGATACAGATGCAAAAACTGGATTTTATCTCGAATTGGAATTAAAGGGATTGTCCCGATTGGGCGGCGGTCTTGAAACCGTGCTCCAGAATTCCATCCTTGGCTATCAACCGATCCGCTATTAGCCTTCTACTGCTGATGACTCGCATGAATAAATTGCTTTTTCCCCTACTGTTGAGCCTGCCGTTATGCACCCTGCCCATTGCCGGTCAAGCACAATTGGTGTTTGGTCCTGGTACGGAAGGAACCGCCAGCACATTGGACACGATCGTAGCGGTGGTTAATGATGATGTAATTACTCACAGGGAACTCAATACCGCTATCGCGCTTGTCGAACGCCAGATGCGCCAGAACAAGGTACAGATTCCACCCAGGGCCGATCTGGAAACCCAAGTACTAGAACGGTTGATCCTGTCCCAATTGGAATTGCGTACCGCTGAGCGTAACGGAATCACCGTGGATGACACGACACTGAATACGGCCATCGACAACCTAGCCCGGCGCAATAATATGAGCCTGACCCAGTTGCGGCAGACCGTCGAAAAGGATGGTATCAGTTTCGCTAAATTCCGCGATGACGTCCGCCGGGAGTTGATGGTGGCCCGGTTACGACAGAAAGCAGTGGACAGCCAGATCCAAATTTCTGATCAAGACGTGGAAAGTTTGCAAACCCAATTGGCCGGGCAAATTAATCCAGCCGGTAGCAGTGGCAGCACTGAATATCATATCGCTCAAATTCTGATCGCCGTGCCAGAAGGCGCTTCACCGGAACAAATCGCAACGGCCAAGCGTCAAGCGGAAAACGTACTGGCGCAACTGGGCCAAGGCGGTGATTTCGGGCGGCTGGCCGCCAGTGTTTCCGCCGGGCAACAGGCGTTGGAAGGTGGCGATCTAGGTTGGCGGCGTGTCGATCAATTGCCTACCTTGTTTGCTGATGCCGTGCTTAAATTGCAACCTGGTCAGGTTAGTCAATTAATCCGCAGCCCAAGCGGGTTTCACATCGTCAAGCTGTTGGATGTCCGAGGCAGCAACGATCCACGCCCGGAGGCTCAAACCGCGACGGCTGATATAGAGCGCACCCGGATACGCGAGGCGCTGTTCCGGCGGCGTTCTGATGAAGAGTGGGAACAATGGCTGCGCCGCTTGCGTGATGAAGCCTATGTGGAAATCCGCTTGCAACCGGCTCGATCTGCCACCGCAACGCCATGAGCGGCGCTGCGGTTCGACACTCGCCCCGCAAGCGCTTTGGTCAACACTTTTTACATGATTCTGACATCATCGCCTGCATCATCGCGGCGATTCATCCGGCGATGGGTGAACGGATGGTGGAAATCGGTCCTGGGCGGGGAGCACTGACCCGGCCTTTATTACGGGCCGTGGGCGAACTGGATGTTGTAGAACTGGATCGTGATCTACTGGAACCATTGCATGCGCGCTGCGCTGGCTTGGGGACACTGCGCATCTATCAAGCAGATGCATTGGAATTTGATTTTGCCAGGCTGCATGGTGACGGACCCCGGTTGCGAGTTGCCGGCAACCTACCCTACAACATCTCAACACCGCTATTGTTCCATCTACTGACCTACGCTGAACATCTCTCCGATATGCACTTCATGTTGCAGCAAGAAGTCGTGGAACGCATGGCAGCGGAACCAGGCAACCCGGCCTATGGCCGGTTATCGGTGATGCTGCAATATCGCTGTCAGATAGAGTCACTGTTCACCGTTGGACCGGAAGCGTTCCATCCGCCGCCAAAAGTTCGGTCAGCAGTCGTTCGTCTGGTTCCACGTGAAACATTGCCTGTTATCGTGCAAGATGAAAAGCGCTTTGCTGAAGTGGTGCGCCAAGCATTCTCTCAGCGTCGCAAAACCTTGCGCAACAGCCTTTGCGGGTTGTTGGACGCTGATCGCATCGAAGCAGCCGGCGTTGATCCGGGCGCTCGCCCGGAAACATTGGATTTAGCAGCGTTTGCGGCGTTGAGCGATGCCGTCATAAGCTGACAACCAGCGTCTTCATGGTTTCACGTGAAACATTTCATCCAGATGGATCGAGATCTGAAGTGAGTGATTAAGTGGTTGCCTGCATGGTTTCACGTGAAACACTCAGCAGATGCCTTGCTACCCCCGTAAATC
This sequence comes from Proteobacteria bacterium UBA2383, assembly GCA_002343485.1. Classification (GTDB taxonomy): domain Bacteria; phylum Pseudomonadota; class Gammaproteobacteria; order Competibacterales; family Competibacteraceae; genus UBA2383. The sequence continues at coordinate 10,315 of DDST01000140.1, read as the reverse complement.
TCAAGATGTGGAAGCTAACAATAAAAAATGCCGGGAAGTTGGGATGGTTGTTTGTTGTGATTCTTGTTGGCCATGATCGTCGCTGTCGTTGCTGAAAAACCTGCGGTCGCTCGTGACATCGCCAAGGTGCTGGGCGCCCGTCAGCGAGGTGAAGGTTTTCTGCACGGCAATGGCTATGTCGTGACCTGGGCGATTGGTCATCTGGTACGGCTTGCCGAACCTCACGAAATCAATCCCGGCTGGAAGCACTGGCGCCGTGAACTTCTGCCGATGCTGCCGGAACACTGGCCCTTGATTGTGGGCGACCGCACCCGCGAACAATTTGAGGCCGTTCGCCGTATTCTCAACGATGACGCCATTGATCGGGTGGTGTGCGCGACCGATGCCGGCCGCGAAGGCGAACTGATCTTCCGCTATCTTTACGAAGCCACTGGCTGCTGCAAACCGATCAGCCGGCTATGGATTTCCTCGCTGACGCCAGACGCGATTCGTCAAGGTTTCCAGAAACTGCACGATGGTCATGAGTTTGACTCGTTAGCCGCCGCCGCCAGGGGGCGCAGTCAGGCGGACTGGCTGGTCGGAATGAATCTGTCGCGGGCTTACACCCTGACCTGCGGGATGTTCGGCGAGGAAGTATTGTCAGTCGGCCGGGTACAGACCCCGACTCTAGCAATGGTTGTGGAACGGGATCTCGCTATTCGCGCCTTTGTTCCCGAAGATTATCGGGAAGTGGTAGCTACGTTTATGCCGATCTCCTCACCCGCTCCACCTTCAGGAGAGAAAGAGCAGCGTTACCAAGGCGTCTGGTTCCGCGGCGAACGTCCGGAAGCCAAAGCCAAGCGCCTGCCCAAGGATGGCCAAGAAGCGGAACAAATTGCCGCCCGCGCCAGAACAGGTCAAGCCATCATTGAATCCCGCAAAGCAGAAACCCGCCGCGCCCCGCCACCCTTGCTGTACGACCTCACGGAATTACAACGTCACGCGAACCGGCTGTACAGCTTCAGCGCGCAAACAACCTTGGATATTGCCCAAAAGTTGTACGAGCAACACAAATTGATTAGCTATCCTCGCACCGACAGCCGTCATCTCTCAACGTCCGTGGCAAGGACACTCGGCACAATCGTCGCAGCGATTGAAGAATCATACCGGGATCGACTGGCGCCTGGCACCGGCCAGCAGTCATTAAGCAGCCGCTTCGTCGACGATAGCAAGATCACTGACCATCACGCCATCATTCCTACCCCCGTACCGGCCCGGACGCTGGCCGCCGACGAGCGCAAGATTTATGACTTGATCTGCCGCCGGTTATTGATGGCCTGGCACGATGATCATCTTTGGGCCGTCACCACTCTCATTACCACGATCCACACCCCGAAAGAGAAAGCGGTCATCGTCGACCGCTATCACAGCACCGGCACGGCTGTGGAGCAGATCGGCTGGAAGATTCTGGAGGCAGAGACAGATAAATTGGTAAAGAAGCCCAGCCGCAAGCGCCAGCCGGCCAAAACAACTCCCGTTGAGCATGCTGCCACCGAAGAAGATACGGAACAAAGCCTGCCAGCGGGCCTGATCGTTGGCCAGCCACAACAGGTGTTAGAAGCGCGCGCTGTCGTCAAACAAACCCGCCCGCCACCGCGCTTGACCGAGGCCACGCTATTGACGGCAATGGAGACCGCTGGACGGCAGTTAGAGGACAAAGAGCTTTCAGCGGCAATGAAGGAGAGCGGATTGGGGACTCCAGCCACCCGTGCCGACATCATCGAAACCCTGCTCAAGCGCCAATATCTGACCCGCGACGGCAAGGCGTTAAATGCGACTGAGCGCGGCATCCGGCTAATTGAAACCGTCCAAACGCCGATCAAGAGTCCGGCCATGACCGGCGAATGGGAAGCACGTTTAAAACGCATCCAGCGCGGTGAGGGAGATTTTGCTGGTTTTATGGCCGACATCACCAGCTTCGTGACCAACGCGGTAGCGCTGGCCCTGGCCGTGACCCGGCCCGCCTTATCACCGGGGCCTCTTGCCATAAAGGGAGAAGGAATAGCCAGCCCAGGTCTAGAGCCGACTCCACAACGCCCGCCAACGCCGGTGGATCGCTTGCACGATCTGTTACAAAACGAGTTTCGCCTGCCCGCTTTTCGACCCTATCAGGAGCAGATCTGCCGAACCGTGACGAAGGGCCACGACGTATTGCTGGTGATGCCAACCGGAGCTGGCAAGTCACTCTGTTTCCAGTTACCCGGCATCGCCCGCGCTGGAACCACGCTGGTGATATCGCCGCTGATCGCATTGATGGAAGATCAGGTCGCTAAACTATGCGAATGGGGTCTGCGCGCTGAGCGCATTCACTCTGGGCGGGATCGCGCAGTTTCACGCCAAGTGTGCATCGCCTACTTACAGGGGCAACTGGATTATCTATTCATCGCCCCGGAGCGGCTACGCGTCCCTGGCTTTCCCGAAATGTTAGCGAGACGCAAACCGGTGCTGATCGCGGTGGATGAGGCGCATTGCATCTCACAATGGGGCCACGATTTTCGTCCTGATTACCGGATGCTAGATCAATACCTACCTTTGTTGCGACCGGCTCCGGTCATTGCCTTGACCGCGACCGCAACCGTGCTGGTGCAGGATGACATTGTCAACCAACTCGGGATGAGCGACGCGACGCGCTACATTCATGGCTTTCGCCGGCCCAATCTAGCAGTAGAAACGGTCGAGACGCGCAAACCGGAGCGGCATGCAACTGTTCGGCAAATTCTGGCCGATCCGGACCGGCGTCCTGCCATTATCTATGCACCCACCCGCAAGGAGACCGAGGCACTGGCGCTGGAATTGGGTGTGGATTATCCGGTTGCAGCCTATCACGCCGGTATGGATCCACGGGAACGTGAGCGGGTGCAAGGGCTGTTCAACGCTAGCCGTTTGCAGGCAATCGTCGCCACGATCGCGTTTGGCATGGGCATTGACAAGCCCGATATTCGTACGGTGATTCATACGGCCCTGCCAGGCAGCATTGAGGGTTACTATCAGGAAATCGGCCGGGCCGGGCGCGATGGACAGCCCGCCCGGGCACTTCTTTTGTATTCCTATGCAGATTTGCGGACTCACGAGTATTTTCACCGGCGCGGCTATCCTGAGCTTGTGCAGTTATCGCGGATTTTCCGGGCGCTCAACGCGGACCCCCAGCCCAAGGCAGTATTACATGACTGGCTGGGTATGGACCTGGACGTGTTTGAAGCTGCAGTAGAAAAATTACTGGCGCATGGCGGCGCGCGGCGAGACATGGAAGGGAATCTCAGCCGGGGCGAGGATGGCTGGCAGCGTGCCTACCAGCAACAGAGCGAGCACAAGCTGCTGGAACCCCGGCAAATACTGGAATTTGCTGATAAGGCCACGGGTTGCCGGATGGTGCGGCTGGTACGCCACTTCGGTGACCGGGACGATGATCAGCCCTGTGGAATTTGCGATGTCTGCGCACCTCAGGCGACGATTGCCCGGCGCACTCGCCGGTTGAGCCGTACCGAAAACCAATGGGCTTTGCAGGTGTTGGAGGAGCTGCGCTGGCGCGAGGGGCAAACACCCCGCCAGTTATGCGAGCGGCTGACTGAAGGACAAGAGAACCGGCGGGCATTCGAACAATTGCTGGAAGCAATGGCTGGAACCGGATTGGTCGAGTTACAGGATGACACCTTTACCAAGGATGGCAAGGTCATCGCCTTCCGGCGGGTCTATCTGACTGAAACAGGGAAGAAGGCAGGCGCCGGCGAGGTAGGAATGATGCGATTAGCCGGGAAGGCAGCAACGACAGTAAGGCCAGAACGCAAACGGAGTATAGGGAAACGGCGTTGAAATGACGCATATACGGCAAAAGCCGTCACCAGCGCAGATCCTGGCAACGGCTTTTATTCTTCCCAGCCAAGGATTACAGATTGGCCGAACGCCACCAGCTATTGTGATCGCGGCGCAACTCCTCGTGAGTCGGCATGGGATAGAAAGCCATATCAGCGCCATTGCCCATATAGAAGCCGCTCTTGATCATTCGATAAGGGAATTCCAGGGAATGCACCCGATGCACCAGCTTGGTATGCTTGTCTTTGGTATCCAGTTCCAGCAAGGCCTCGCGCAGATGATGCATGAACGAATACGGCAAGTCGCCTACGGGGCCATTGGCCGGATCAGTCGCCAATGCGCCCAAGCCCAATTCAACGAAGCACAGGCCAGGGAAACGGATGAACTTGGCCGGCTGACTGGTCACGCCTTCATAGTAGGCGGCGGGACCCTGAGTGCTAACCACTAAACTATTAACCGGCGCCAGATCCTGATACATGTGCAGGCCGCCTGAAGTATCAGGTGGTGCGGTTTCGCTGCGGGTCAAACCTAAAGTGTGGCCATAGGCGGTGCTCAGATAGAGTTTGCCTAAGGCGCTGACCGGAATATGCTCCAACACCCGGTAAATCGAAATATATACTGAATTTTTGGGTTGACCATCCGGGTGAGGTGCGCAGCGGGCAATGCCTTCTTCAAGCGGGAAGTATTCATGCCGGAATGAGGGATCAACCTCGAAAAAAATGGCTTGTCCCTTGGATTTATATTTGTGGCCAGTCGCATAGTATTGCCCGAACTGTTCCGGTGGCAGCATGGACGCGATCAATGCTTCAGGGATCAGCGAAAAGTACAGATGGACAGTCATGATGTGTGCTCTCTCCAGGTTTTGAAAGGGATGGGACGAATAATGCCAATAATATGATAGATCACCGGGTAACAAGGCAGAGAATTATACCGCTTTTTATCAGGTTTCGTGATGAAGATGGTTTTATTCGATCGCCTCGGTTCCCCCCAAGTGGTTTTCCAGAGCATCCAGCGTCGTAACAGGTGGCTGGCATTCGAGTCCGCTGCAAACATAGGCAGTCACCGCCGCCAGCCCAGGCTTCTGTTCAGTGAGAGATCCTTCCGGCAAGACGGCCTCCTTGGGAATGGCTAACGTCAACCGGCGTGGCGCGTAAGGCCGGGCACAACGTTCCCACCATTCCGCGAGTGGCACTGAATCGCCACGCAGCACGATGATCTGCACCGGTTCCTGGTATTCCTCCAACGCCGTCAACAATGCATTGCATGCGTTGGGAATCTGCCCCAATGCCGGCCATGCCCAACGCAGTGTGCGTTCAGCGGCCTCCAAGTAACGGGTGTGGCCGGTGAGATGGCCCAGCTTAAGCAGTGCTTGCGCAGCAACGCCGTTGCCGGAGGGCAGCGCGTCGTCGTGAGGGGGCTTGGGCCTTTGGATCAGCATTTCATGATCGTCGGCCGTGAAGTAAAAGCCGCCATGCCGATGATCTTCGAACCGCTCAAGCAATACATCAGCCAGCGCCATAGCGAAGCTCAGATCACCTTCCCGCCAGCGGCATTGCAGCAACTCCAAAATACCATCGATCAAGAAAGCATAATCGTCAAGATAGGCATTCAACCGGCTCTGTCCGTCCTTATAGACCGCACGTAACCGGCCTTCGCACCAAAGCCGGGTGTGGACAAAATCCAGCGCCCGTTCGGCGGAAGCGGCAAAATCAGCGCGCCCCAGATGGCGGCCCGCGATGGCCATGCCGCGAATCGCCAATCCATTCCAGGCAGTCAGAATTTTTTCATCCCGGCCTGGCCATATCCGTTCGGAGCGGGTAGCGAGCAACTTACGCCGTGCGGCAGTCAGCCATTCGCTCACCGGGGCCAGTTCCACACCTCGCTGGCGAGCCAGTGCAAGCGGATCAGTAGTAACCCGCAAATGCCAGGCATGACCTTCGAAATTGGGCGGCAGTTCCAGTCCGTAGCAGGCAGCGAAGACTGCATATTCCTCAGCCGTCAGTAATTCTCGAACCTGCTCAGGCGTCCACAGGTAAAACTTGCCCTCTTCCCCTTCAGAATCAGCGTCGAGGGTGGCGTAGTAACCGCCTTCAGGCGATTGCATCTCGCGGATAATCCATGCGCCCGTTTCCTCGGCGACAGTGCGGAACAGCGGGTCTTGGGTTGCCCGCCACACCTGGGCGTAGAGCGCAAGCAGCGGGCCATTGTCGTACAACATCTTCTCGAAATGCGGAATTTGCCATTCAGCATCGACCGAGTAACGGCAAAATCCTCCACCGAGATGATCGTAAATACCACCGGAGGCCATCTTGCGCAGGGTGTGCAACACGACGGTTTCCGCCTCCCGGTCCGGTTCACCGTGCGCGAGGCTGGCCGCCCAGTGGCGCAGCAACCGTTCCAGACCAGTGGGATGCGGGAATTTGGGTGCGCCGCCGAAGCCGCCATGCGCTGGATCAAAATGATGGACCGATTGATCGCGTCCATTCTGGAGCGGAGCGGTAGTCAATTGGACTTCATGCGCCGCCGATGGCGCAGCCAGTTCGCCGTGTAAAACGTCCAGCAGCGCCTGATTTTGCTGGCGAATGTCATTCGGGCGTTCGCGGTAGTGATCACTGACCCGGCGCAGAATATCAATGAAAGCGGGCATCCCGTAACGAGGCTGGCTGGGGAAATAGGTGCCGCCAACAAAGGGGATGTGGTCATCGTGGGTCAGAAACATAGTCAACGGCCAGCCGCCGGCCCGGCGATGTAGCATTTGGAACGCAGCCTGGTAAATTTTATCGAGATCCGGCCGCTCCTCACGATCCACTTTAATATTGACGAACAACGCGTTCATCACTTGTGCAGTCGCCTGGTCCTCAAAAGACTCATGGGCCATGACGTGACACCAGTGGCAGGCTGAATAGCCAATGGACAGCAGGATCGGCTTGCTCTCGCGACGGGCTTTGTCCAGAGCTTCTTCACCCCAGGGATACCAATCCACGGGATTACCGGCGTGCTGACGCAGGTAGGGACTGGTTTCATGGATCAAACGATTGGTATGCGCATACTCAGTCATGATGGCTTTCCGGAGCATTGGACAACGAAAGGGATTTGTTTATAAGTGGCTTGATGCCCCCGGAGGTTCCACTGATAGCCATAGGGCATGGCACGTTGTCCCTCATCTATACTGTTCATTATGAATCGAATTACTTCATCATGTCTTTGTTGACCACTGAACAAGCCGTCGCCCTCGCTCCGGACGACGCCTCCGTAAAAGCTGCCCGAGGCTTGGCGCGACCCGGTAAATGGGCCTCGCTCGGCCAGAACGGCCACGCCCTGTGGGGTGAGTGCAAGGGCAGCGCGCTCTATCAAGTCTGCGTCGATCCTAGTGAACCCGCGTTCAAATGCACCTGCCCCAGCCGCAAATTTCCCTGCAAGCATGCCCTGGGTCTGCTGCTGTTGACCGCCAGCCAGCCAGAAATGGCTATAACCAGCGAACCGCCAGACTGGATGAATGAATGGCTGGCCAAACGTGCGCAAAGTGCGAAACGCAAGGCGGCCCGGGCCAATGCCGATACGGATCTTGATCCCGGACAACACGCCAAACGGGCGGCGGCTAAAGACAAGCGAACCGCTGAACGGCAGCGCAAGATTGAAGGCGGGTTGGAGGAGCTGGAGCGCTGGTTACGCGATCTCGTGCGGCAAGGACTCGCCTATGCCCAGCAGCAGCCCGCCCGTTACTGGGATGATATGGCAGCACGATTGGTCGACGCCCAGGCACCGGGGCTGGCCCGCTGGCTGCGAAACTTGGCCAGCATCCCGGCCAGCGGCGAGGGTTGGGCGGAGCGCTTGCTGGCGCAACTGGGTTCATTGTATCTGCTTCTGGAAGCCTACCGGCGGCTGGCGGCCTTGCCGGAACCCTTGCAAGCCGATATTCGCTCCCGCATTGGCTGGTCCTGGCAGGAAGGCGATTTACCGGCTGAGGCTTGGGTACGTGACCGCTGGCTCATGCTCGGTCAGCGCGGTTATGAAGAAGAGCAGCTCCGGGTACGGCGCGCTTGGCTATGGGGGCGGGAAAGCGGACGGTTGGCCCTGGTATTGGATTTCGCCTACCAAAGCCAGCCAATGCCGCCCATCGCCGCGCCGGGAACGTGGCTGGAGGCAGAATTGGGCTTTTTCCCCAGCCACTATCCGCAGCGGGCTTTGTTGCGCAATCCGGTCACGGTTGAGGAACAGGGAATGCCACAGGCGCTAACCGGCAACGCGGCCTTGTTAGAAGCGTATGCTGAGGCATTGGCGCAACAACCGTGGCTGGGCATCCTGCCAGCGGTGCTGGCCGAAGTGACGCCGGTGCGAGGTGAAGCAGGTGTGGGGTGGCTGCGTGACCAGGCAGCAAACCGGTTGCCCATCACTGCTGGATTCAACGAGGGCTGGCGTTTGCTGGCGCTGAGTGGCGGAGCGCCACTGACCGTGTTCGGTGAATGGAACGGGCAACAGTTCTGGCCGTTGAGCGCTTGGACAGATGGACGGTTCGCGGCATTCTGACAACCTGCAAAAATCATCCAGGCGGAACGCTACGCCAGCAGCAACGCCGACTGGGCGATTTGCAGCAGCATCTGCTCCACCCGCTCCCGCACTGGACCGGCTAATTCTTTCCGAGTTCGACCTTTGCCGGCAGGATTCGCTAGCGCCAATTCCATGACAAGGCGGTTGATCTCTTTGCGTCCACGGCTGCCATCCAGCAGCGGGAGGAGCCGTGCCAAATTCTGATCGATGCTGATGATCTCATGCCGCAATGTCGTTACTTGAGCAGCTGACTGGCGGGCCTGCCAGCGGGCTAAAGGACTCACCTTGGGCCGCTCACCGGGCCGGGTGACGAAAGGCGCAGCGGCTGCATGAAGTTCTATCAAACCCGCTGCGTAGCATTGCAGCAGGTCGGAAGCCAAGGTCGTTTCTGCATGGGGATCTGATTCTGAAGCAGCCCAGCGTTCCTGATTCAACCGGTCAAGCGATTTTCCGAGCAGATCAGAGAAGGCGAGGACACCAGGCCAGCGTTCCGCCAAGAGAACGATGGCGGCTTTGGTCACTGGGTTGGGGGTTTTCAGGACACCGCCGCCCGGAGCGCGAAATTCTTCTTCCACCTCGGTATGGAGCTCCGGCAGCGGTTTGACCGGCCGCAGAGCGGCGCTCACCCATAATGGCATCACCCGATCCGGCGTCAGGCTGCGATTCACCGCCAGACACTTGCGCACCAGCAGGGTTTGCCGGAAGGTGCGGTTGCGCAGGAAATCCATGAACTGCTCCTGACGGATGACATCCGGGGCGATGCGCCACACGGTCTCGTTGACTTCCTTGGGAAAATTAGAAGCTAGCATGGTGCTGAAGTCGGCTTCGGCCAGGTATTGCAGGCCGTGGCGGCCGGCCCGCTCGATGAATTGATGAAAATAGAGCGGTTCGTTGATGTCTTCCAAATGCTCATGGAGGATGTAGTAGTCGGGTTGCCGGCGTAAACCTTCCAACTCCGATTTCAGCAGAATGCCGTAGGCGTTGTTTCCAGCCGGCGCCCATTTGGCGAGAAAGTCGAGGATGGCCCGGGCCTGGGCGACCCGGGCGGCGGGTTCTGGAAATTGCATGGCGTGGTAGCGCATGAGGTCGCGGATCATGCCGCGCATCCGCCAGCCCGGCAGGGTGTTGTAGCTGATGTAGGCGATGCCGTTGGGACTGAGTTGTCCGGCACAGATCGCCAGGATTTTTTCCTGCACGAAGTCCGGCACCCAGGAATACACGCCATGAGAGAGGATATAATCAAACGTCCCGAGACAATCGTCTATTTCTGTGATACTCATCGCCAGCAGGCGGATGTTGTTCAATCCTAGCGCATCGATGATGGCTTGACCTTGGGCGACCTGAATAGCTGATAAATCAATACCAACCAATTCGGCTTGGGGCATGGCGACCGCCATCGGGATCAGGTTGCCGCCGCTAGCGCAACCCAGTTCCAGCACCCGGCAACGTTCCAAGGGTGGCGGCTGGATAGCGAATAGCCGACCCAGCGTGGCTAAACGATCAGGATGTGTCTGCGGGAAAGGGAAACTTTCATAGGGAACCTCGTCGTAACTGGTTCGCTGGGTACTATGTATGCTATTCATCTAGTAAACCTTTTTGACGTAACCGAGGCTGCTTTGCTGAAGCCGCCGGAAAATTTTACGCCTCATTCTTTAATTAAGAATGAGGGAAACCCTGCTAAATCCTGCCTGGAATCCCTTTTAGGCGTGACTGAGGACTTTTTGGGTGTCGGAAAATTTTACATCTCGGTTTTTTCTATCTTTTTGTTACTTAAAATATACATAACTTATATAAATGACATTAACTATTAATTTAATAATGGTTATTTGTTTTTAAATACATTAATATACAAAGTATTAGTTATTTTTTCGAGAAAAATTCTTTTTAAGATGATACTGAAAAGGCAGTAGTTATGTAT
>DDST01000045.1 GCA_002343485.1 Proteobacteria bacterium UBA2383 | reverse complement strand
TTCTGCTTTGGCTGATTCTGGCTGACCTTCCATTTGCCTTGCAAGCGATTGATATGGAGGTGGATGCCCACAATGTTGCCGAGCAGCTTTCCGGTGAAATCGCTCGGTGCGTCAGCGACGCGCCATGGATGAGCTTGAGAGGACTCGTGCTGATCAGTCAGCCCGGTGATGATTTGCTGTATCTGCTCTGGCTCGCGGATGGCTTGAAGCGAGCAGTACGCATGAACTACTGCGTAGTTCCAGGTGGGGACGACTTTGCCGGCGTTGTGCTTTGTGGCGTACCAGTTGGGTGAGATGTATGTGGATGGCCCTTGAAAGACAACCAACAGCTCTTGGTCCGGTGGAATTTGCCAAAGTGGATTGTTCTTGGCGACATGACCGGCAAGTTTGCCAAAACAGCCAGGCACTGCTGCATACAAAAGCGGAACATGGTCCGCAGTCAATCCGTCTGCGGTATTGCGAATGATAGTCGCAAGGGGGAACTGCTCAATAAGGCTAACCAGCGTGGCAAGTCTGTCTTCCTGAAAATGTGAAGGGCAGTACATGTTGTTTGATGGGAGTCTAACACCCAGGTAAGCGGTACTCAGCATGGAGCAGTTGCTCGGGCAAAAATGGCGGAGCCATGCCTGAGCAAGTGCAGAGTGCTGAACGTCCGAGTGAGCGTAGCGACCGGGACCGGCTTGACCGGCTTGCTTATGCGCCGCCTTGCTTCTTTAGGAATGAATCTCTGTGCTTTCCACATACAGCCATTAGCCAAGACTCCAACCCCTGAATGTGATCGAAGCTGTTATCGAACTCAAACTTCACCAACGTGTAACGAGCACGATCTCCAAGACTTTTCGGATCTAGACTTTTGATCACCTGCACCAACTCCTCGTATTCCGCCTGGCTCAGTTGAAATGGCTGCCAAGTGGCTCCGGGACTCATACCTCCCTGACTACCACCGGACCGGAAGAATTCATTGGCAATGTGAAACGGGGGAAATATGCCGCAAGCTCCAAAATACGGGATATCGTAGACCAGCACCGGCAACTCTGTGCTTCGATGTTCAGGATCGCCATGAAATTCGTGGCGATCGTATTCAATATTCTTCATATCCCCACCCAGAGAAGACATCGGCAAAATAAGAATCAAAACCCAAGCAAAAATTTTCATCGGTGCTTATTGTTATGTATAACAACTAATTATACAGCTTCTGCATAATCCTTCTACGGTATCGGTGATACGGTAACCCGGAAGCGTGCGTTGCAGCCCGCCGGAGCGGGCGGGTCAAGAGCGGTTTCATGGACAGAGTCCTCACGGCTTTCCCCTCTGTGTGAGGCCTCTCTAGTGTAGCAGGTTAGTGAGGGGACGCCGGGCACCTATAAAGCTTCTTGGGAGATAATTGGAATATCGCGCAGCAAGGTTTGATTTTGTTGCGCATTGCTGACAGTCCAGGACGCCTTGAGCGTTGCCGGGTTCACTATCCATCAGCCGCGCCCGGATTTTGCCCCGGCGAAAATGATGGGCCGCTGGGCGGTTAGCTGAGAGATGCGTGTCATCGCGTCGCGTTATAGATGAATTGCTGCCCATACGCACTGCTTGACGGCAAGAGGCTCGATGCGATTTACTTCGCCCGCTTACACAAAGCCCACGGAGTTTTCATGCTTGTCCATCCCGACTTCGACCCGATAGCATTCAGCGTGGGTCCCCTGCATGTGCGCTGGTATGGCCTGATGTACCTGATTGGGTTCCTGGCTGGCTGGGCGCTGGGCCGCTACCGGGCTAGACAACCTCACACCGGCTGGACCATTGCGCAGACGGACGATGTGGTGTTTTACATCGCCATGGGTGTAATCCTTGGCGGCCGGATTGGCTATATCCTATTCTACGGATTCGATAATTTCTTGCACAATCCATTAGTGCTGTTCCGGGTTTGGGAGGGTGGGATGTCGTTTCATGGCGGCTTTCTCGGTGTACTGCTGGCCATGATGCTGTTCGCTCGCAAATATCAAAAACCGTTTTGGGCGACTGTCGATTTCATCGCGCCGCTGGTCGCGCCGGGTATTCTGTTTGGACGCATCGGTAACTTCATCAACGGCGAATTGTGGGGCCGGGTCACTGACCTGCCTTGGGGTATGGTGTTCAGCCAAACAGGTGATAACTTGCCGCGCCACCCCTCGCAACTGTACGAAGCGGCCCTGGAAGGATTGGCCTTGTTCACTATCGTCTGGCTATTCTCCGCCAAGCCTCGTCCGGTCATGGCGGTTTCCGGCGTCTTCGCGCTGAGCTATGGGATCTTCCGGTTTCTGGTGGAGCTTGTCCGCCAACCGGATCTGCATCTTGGCTATCTGGCGTTTGGCTGGCTGACCATGGGGCAGATATTGTCGCTACCGCTGATTGTGGTCGGTATCGTGCTCCTGTCGCTGGCGTATCGGCGAAAAGCAACAGGGTAAAAGCAGCGGCGCCTTGGAAGGCAAGCATGGTGTCCTCCATCGCCTGCAAACGCGCTAGTCCACCGGCTGGAAGCCTCTCGATCCCGGCTAGCACCACACCCTGCGCGGCGCAGAAGGCTGTCGCATCGGCTATCACCTCACGCAGTGCTTCGACCAGTTCCCGCTCGTCCTTGACCGGACTTTTGCCATCCTTGCCGGCAGCCCTGAACACGCCGTCGAGTACAGTGCGTTCAGCCGGTGTGAGCGCACCAACAACCTTTGAGTCAGGCCGCTCATCATCGGGTAGCCCGCCTCAACCGATGTGCCAGCGCCGAAGAGAAAGCCGGCGTCTTCCAGTCTTCCAAAGATTGTCAGACAAAGTCCAGCCGGGAACAAACAGAGTCATGCAAGCTCGAATGCCACACTCTTGATCCATGTCGCGATAGCGCGGATGCGCGAACTGCCGGGGTAAGCGGCCAGAGAGGCTGTGATTGAACAGTGCAGAGCGGTGGTTTATCGCGAAGCTGTTATGAGAGACAATAATAATTTTCGTGTATTCGATTTCAGACCACCGGTGCGGGGGTATCAATCGAAAGTGGGTATCATGGCGGATATCGAACTCTATTATCTGGATTGGCTGCTTAATAGAACAATAGGATAGATCATATATGTTGCTGATGATTGATAACTACGACTCCTTCACCTATAACCTGGTGCAATATCTGGGCGAATTGGGCGAAGAAGCGTGGGTGTACCGTAACGACCAGATTACCCTGGACGAAATCGCTAAACTGCAACCCCAACGCATCGTTCTTTCGCCGGGACCTTGCACGCCCAATGAAGCAGGCGTGTCGTTAGCAACGATCGAGCGGTTCGCCGGAAAGATACCCATTCTTGGCGTCTGCCTGGGTCATCAAAGCATTGGTCAAGCCTTCGGTGGACGCATTGTCCGCGCCCGGCTGGTGATGCACGGCAAAACCTCTGCGGTTTACCATGATGGCCAAGGGGTCTTCGCCGATTTGCCTAATCCATTCACCGTGGTGCGCTATCATTCCTTGGTGATTGACCAGGCGATCCTGCCGGACTGTTTGCAAATGACGGCCTGGACACAAACCGCGGATGGCGCTGTCGACGAGATCATGGGCGTGCGGCATAAGACCCTGCCCGTTGAAGGGGTTCAGTTCCACCCCGAGTCGATCCTGACCGAACACGGTCACGCTTTGTTGCGCAATTTTCTCAACCGGTACTGAACCATCTTGGAGAATCGCCCTATGGCCATGACCCCTCAGGAAGCCTTGCAGCGCACCATCGAACACCGGGAAATCTTTTACGACGAGATGTTTTCGCTGATGCGCCAGATCATGGCCGGCGAACTGTCCCCGTTAATGACCGCGGCTATTCTGACCGGTCTGCGCGTCAAGAAGGAAACCATCGGTGAAATCACCGCCGCGGCGGCGGTAATGCGGGAACTGTCCACCAAGGTCCATGTGCCGCCACCCCACGAGCATTTCGTCGATATCGTCGGCACCGGCGGCGACGGTGCGCATACCTTCAATATCTCCACCGCCACCATGTTCGTGGCCGCCGCTGCGGGTGCGCGGGTCGCCAAGCATGGCAATCGCAGCGTGTCCTCCAAATCCGGCAGCGCAGATGTGCTGGAGGCGCTCGGTGCGCGTATTGATCTGCAAGCGGAACAGGTGGCTGCGTGTATCGCCACGACCGGACTTGGTTTCATGTTCGCGCCTAACCATCATTCGGCAATGAAGAATGTCGCCCCGGTCCGGCGTGAGATGGGAGTGCGCACCATTTTTAACATTCTGGGGCCGTTGACCAATCCGGCCGGCGCTCCGAATCAGCTGATGGGCGTCTTCCATCCAGATCTGGTCGGTATTCAGATCCGGGTGATGCAAAAGCTCGGCGCACAGCATGTGCTGGTGGTCTGGGGCAAGGATGGCATGGATGAAATCTCGCTGGGGGCCGCCACCCAGATCGGCGAACTCAAAAACGGCGAAATTGTGGAATACGACATTCATCCCGAGGATTTTGGGCTGGCGATGGTCTCCAACCGTAGTCTCAAGGTGGAGAGCGCCGAGCAATCCAAAGCCATGTTGTTGAACGCCTTGGATAATGAACCCGGCGCCCCGCGTGATATCGTTGCCTTGAACGCAGGTGCGGCGCTGTACACCGCTAATTTGGCGCCCTCTATCGCCGAAGGCATCACCCGGGCGAACGAAACCCTGGCCAGCGGCGCAGCCCGCGCTAAGCTGGATGAATTCGTGCGTTGTACGCAACAATTGGCGTCATGAACGGCGCGCCCGATGTTCTGAAAAAAATCCTGGCCCGTAAGGCCGAGGAAGTCGCTGAGCGCAGCGCCCGGCTGAGCCGGCTCGAACTGAGCCGGCTCGTTGGAAATCTGCCGGCTCCTCGCCCGTTTCTAAAGCGGTTGAAGAATATCATTGCCGAAGGCCAGCCGGCGGTGATTGCTGAAATCAAACGCGCCTCGCCCAGCAAGGGGTTGCTGCGCGATCCGTTTGCCCCGGCGGATATCGCTCGAAGTTATGCGGCTGCCGGAGCCGCCGCTTTATCCGTGCTGACCGACCGCGATTTCTTCCAAGGCAGTGAGGGTTATTTACAAGAAGCGCGGGCCGCCTGCGCCTTGCCGGTGTTGCGCAAGGACTTTATCATCGACCCGTATCAGGTTTATGAAGCACGCCTGATCGGTGCTGATTGTATCTTGCTGATTGCCGCTGCACTGGATAACGCCGCGCTGCGGGAACTGGCGCAGTTAGCGGCCAATCTATCGATGGACATTCTGGTGGAGGTCCACGATGCCGAAGAACTGGAGCGGGCGCTGATGATCGACGCCCCCTTGATCGGCATTAATAACCGCGATCTGCGTACCTTTGAAACCCGCTTGGAGACCACGTTGGAGCTATTGGCCGGTATTCCCGAAAGCCGCACAGTCGTCACGGAAAGCGGGATTCACACTTCGGAAGATGTGGCGCTCATGCGTGAACAAGGCGTCCATGCTTTCCTGGTCGGTGAGGCGTTCATGCGCGCCCCCGACCCTGGGACGAAACTGGCGGAATTATTTGGTTAGAGTAAGTAACGTGAGTTCCGTTTATTATGNNCTTATCCAGAACTGACGTTAAGTAAGCGGGCATCGTGCCCATTAAGCCAATCATTAACGGGCAAGATGCCCGTTTTCCTTCGTAAGGAGCCAAAATGAAAACCCGTGTTATCTGGCTGGAAGACATGACGTATGTTGCCCAAACTCCGAGCGGTCACGCCCTGGTCATGGACGGTCCGCCGGAACTGGGCGGTCATAACCTCGGACCGCGGCCCATGGAAATGCTGTTGATGGGCATGGGCGGTTGCACCGCTATCGATGTGGTCAACATCCTGCGCAAAGCCCGGCAGGACTTGCGTGGCTGCGAAGTGCAACTGGAAGCCGATAGAGCCGATAACGAACCCAAGGTGTTCACGCATATCCGCGTCCATTTCATCCTGACCGGACAGAATCTGAGCGCTAAGCATATTGAACGCGCCATCCATCTCTCGGCAGAAAAATACTGCTCAGCCTCCATCATGCTTGGCCAAACCGCGCAAATTACCCATACCTTTGAAATTCGCCAGCCTGGTGAATCACCGGCAGCGGGTTAGCCAGCGGTTAAAATTTCACATTTCCGCCAGGTTGCCTTTCTTCTCCAGCCAATTCTTGCGATCTCCCGCACGTTTTTTCGCTAGCAGCATATCCATTAATACCAGGGTGTCATCGCCGGTCTCCAGGGTGAGCTGCACCAGCCGGCGCGTGGTGGGGTCCATGGTGGTTTCCCGCAATTGCAGGGGATTCATTTCACCCAATCCCTTGAAACGGGTGACGTTGACCTTGCCTTTCTTTTTCTCGGCAGCGATCCGGTCGAGAATACCCTGTTTCTCCGCTTCGTCCAGGGCGTAGAAAACCTCCTTGCCGGCATCGACCCGGAATAGGGGCGGCATGGCGACATGGACATGTCCGGCTTCTACCAGGGGCCGGAAATGACGCACGAACAGTGCGCATAACAAGGTAGCGATGTGCAAACCATCGGAATCGGCGTCAGCAAGAATGCAGATTTTGCCATAGCGCAACCCGTTCAATGTTTCGGACCCAGGATCGACGCCGATCGCGACCGCGATGTCATGCACCTCCTGCGAAGCCATCACCTCGGCGGAATCGACTTCCCATGTGTTGAGAATCTTGCCGCGCAACGGCATCACCGCCTGGAATTCCCGGCTACGCGCTTGCTTGGTGGAGCCGCCGGCGGAATCACCCTCGACCAGGAATAACTCAGTGCGAGCTAGATCCTGGGCGGTGCAATCCGCCAGTTTGCCGGGTAGCGCCGGGCCACTGGTCACCTGTTTACGCACCACCTTGCGGCTGGCTCGTAAGCGCTTCTGGGCATTGGCCAGCGCCATTTGGGCAATACGTTCGCCGGTTTCGGGGTGCTGGTTCAGCCATAGGCTCAGGGCGTCTTTGACGACGCCGCCGACAAATACCGCACATTCCCGCGAGGACAGACGCTCCTTGGTCTGGCCAGAGAACTGCGGGTCCTGCAACTTGACCGATAGCACATAACAGCAACCGTCCCAGACATCCTCCGGGGCAATGCGCAGTCCTCGTGGCACGAGGCTGCGGAACTCGCAGAATTCACGCACGGCATCGGTCAACCCGCCGCGCAACCCATTGACATGGGTGCCGCCTTGCGGCGTGGGAATCAGGTTCACATAGCTTTCCACTACGGGTTCGCCGCCCTCTGGTAACCACGTCAGCGCCCAATCGGCGGCCTCGCGCTGGCTGCTGACATGGCCGACGAAGGGAGGATCAGGCAGCAACACGGTGTTGCCGAGCGCCTCCTTGAGGTAGTCGGTCAAGCCGTCCTGGTAATACCAGAGGATCTGTTCGCCAGTGGCTTCATCATTGAATTTGACCTTCAGCCCCGGACACAGCACGGCCTTGGCGCGCAGAACATGCTGAAGCCGTGGCACGGAAAATTTGGGTGAATCGAAATACTGTGGATCGGGCCAAAAGCGCACAGCCGTTCCGGTCGCCCGGCGCGCTGCTGGGCCAATGTCCGCCAGTTCCGATACCTTATCGCCGCCGGCAAAGATCATTTGGTATTCCCGGCCATTGCGTTTGACGCGGACGTCCAGCCGGCTGGATAGCGCATTGACCACCGACACTCCGACTCCATGCAGGCCGCCGGAAAATTGGTAACTGCGATCAGAGAATTTACCACCGGCGTGCAGCCGGGTCAGGATCAGTTCGACTCCAGGGATGCCTTCCTCCGGGTGAATATCCACCGGCATCCCGCGCCCATCGTCTTCGACCGCTAACGAGCCATCAGCATACAAGGTGACAGCCACGGTTTCGGCATGGCCAGCGATCGCCTCATCCACACTGTTATCGATGACTTCTTGGGCAAGGTGGTTGGGCCGGGTGGTGTCAGTGTACATCCCCGGCCGTTTGCGGACCGGGTCCAGGCCGCTGAGAACTTCAATCGCAGCAGCGTCATAAGCAGTCGTATTCATACGGGATTAGACAAAGTAGGGATTTTCTCGATCAGGCGCTGGAGCATGTTGAGACTTTCGCAGGTGCAATCTTGCCAAGCGTGCGGGTCGCTGGCTGTTTCACTGCTCTTTTTCAGGGCGGCGATCCGAGTGGTCAGTGCATCGAGTACCGGTTGCGCGAAGCGAGTCAGCTCTTGCAATTCGTGTTGAGTCCGAGCCAGCTTGTGTCCCGTCTCCACACTCTCGGTGATATCGTGAAAAATCGAATAGATTTCGATCGGGCTTTTTTTGCCTGGATCGAACAACGGAATGGCGCTGACGCGCAGCCAGCGGGTTTGACCGGGCTGTCGATCGGCCAAGCCCATCACAGCTGCCTTGACTGGCAGGCCGGTGCGTAAGGCAATCATCGGTGGCTGCTGTTCGGCAGGCCATTCCGTTCCATCCTCGCGGAGCACTGTCCAGTCAGGATTAGCGGCGATCTGTCCGGTTGCCGGGTTGCTGGAGAGTCCGAGGATGTGCTGGGCAGCGGGATTGGCGGAGATAATTTCGCCTTGGGCATTGTAATACACGATCCCTTCCGCCAAGGTATCCATGAGCCGGCGATAACGTTCCTCGTTGACCTGGGCCTTCACGGTCTCCTGTTTGCGAATTGACAGATCCAGAGCGGTGAAGGTTGCTCCATTTTCAGGATTACCCGGATGCAACGATGAGGCATTGAGCAGGACAGGAAAGACAGTGCCATCCTTACAGCGCCAACGGGTTTCCATCGTCCCGATGCTGTGTTTGCGGATCTGTTCGTACAAATCTTTGCCAACGGCTTCGAACTCTTCAGTCGATGGATACAGCAGCCGTGCGCTTCTACCGACCAATTCTTCCCGGGAATAGCCCAGCGCCTGACAGAGTTGATCATTGACGTCCAGGAGTATTCGGTTGGCAACCCGGCTGACGCCCACGGGTGAGGCGCGATACAGGCTAGAAATCAGGGTCTCGCGGTCAGACAGCATGTTTTGAACGGTTTTGAGCAGCCCGATATCAATGAAGGTCAGCACCACACCCGAGATGGCCGAAACGCCAATGTGATAGGGTAGAATGCGCATCTGGAGCCAATCACCTTCGCGGGTGCGGACTTCCCGCTCCTTTTCCACGCCGCGGTGTGTCACATCCTGTACGAGTTCCAGCAAATCCTCATCCATCAGATTATGCGTTAAGTGATTCATCGGACGGCCAATATCGCCGTCGAGGATTCTGAAAATACGGCGGATTTCCGGCGTGAAGCGGCGGACGTTCAGATTTTCATCGAGGATTAGCGTAGCGATCCGGGTACTGGCCATCAAATTGTCCAGATCGTTGTTTAGCTCAGTCAACTCGATGATTTTGCTCTGATGCTCGGCATTAACGGTATGCAATTCCTCGTTAACCGATTGCAGTTCCTCATTGGTGCTTTGCAGCTCCTCGTTACTGGCCAGCAATTCTTCATTGGTGGCTTGCAGTTCTTCGTTGGAGGTTTCCAGCTCCTCAATCGTGGCTTGCAGGTTCTCCCGCGAGAACTGCAATTCTTGCTCAAGATCGTGAATCCGTTGCTCAGCCTCCAGATTGATATCGTAAACCGGAGTTCCACCACCGACGGCTTCTTTCGGTGAAGCCATTTCCTCAATAAACACCGCTGCCAGCGATTCCTGGCCCTTCTTACCTGGCAGGGGTCGAATCCGGACCTGTACGGTTTTCAATTCTTCACGCCAATGAATGCGGATACTGGTGTATTTCAGCTCCTCGCTGGTTTTGAATACCTTTTGCAAGCCGGTTGCCAGGGGAATGGCTAGGTCTTTCACTACATTTTTAGTGATATCGTTGGTTTGCCGGCCAGAAGGCCGCCGGAAATAGCCATCCGAGTCACCGAGTATGTGGAGCGGTTCCATCTGCTCGTTGACGACCACGGCCAGAGGAACGTAGTCGCCCGCCAACGATTGCAGAAAGCGTTCGAGCATCTGGTCTTCGTCATGGCTGCGCGAAGGTGTGCTGATGGAACGAACGCGGTTCTGCCAGGGTAGGGTTTCAGGAACCCCTGAAAACTCAGTAGGGTGACTCACTGGACGCCGTTTGCCTTTAGCAGCGTAGATCCGGAATTTTTGATTGAGTGGCTCGAAGAAATCAGCCAGATCGCCGGTGGTTTCGCTACTGCCCAATAGGAGAATACCTTGGGGATTGAGTGAGAAATTTATTAATTCTAACGCCTTGCGTTGCAGTACGGGCTGTAGATAAATCAATAGATTGCGGCAACTGACCAGTTCGATATTGGTGAAGGGCGGATCTTTGATCAGGTTGTGCTGGGCAAACACCACCATTTCCCGGATGGAGCGATCAATCCGGTAGTGTTCTTCCTTGCGCTGAAAGTATTTCGCTAATAATGCCGGCGGCAAGTCGACCACAATACTCTCGGGGTAAAGGCCGCTACTGGCGCGCACAATCGCGTTGCGGTCCAGGTCCGTGGCAAAAATCTTGACATCGATCCGCTTGCCCATTTGTTCCAGAATTTCACGGCTTAATATAGCGAGTGAATAAGCCTCTTCGCCGGTCGAGCAGCCTGCAGTCCAAAAACGTGCTTCGCGGCTGTGCAGGCGAGCGAACAATTGGGGCAGATGATGGGTTTCAAGGGCATTAAATACTTCCCGGTCGCGGAAGAAACTGGTGACGCCAATCAGCAATTCGCGATAAAGCGCCAACACCTCACCGGAATAACTTTCCATCAACTTTACATATTCGCGCAGATCGTTGACTTGATTGACGGTCATGCGCCGTTCAATGCGCCGGACCACGGTACTGGGCTTGTAGAAAGCGAAATCGACCCGGGTGCGCTCGCGCAACAGGGCAAAAATCCGGGCCATACCGTCTTCATCCGATAACAAGACCGGCGGGCGATCGGTTTTGAGCGCGTAAGGATGACGAATGAACGAGAGCAGCTTGGCGGGCATCTCCTCGGGCGGCAGAATGAAATCAGCCAGCCCCGTAGAAATAGCCGCGCGCGGCATCCCGTCGAACTTAGCCGATTCCTCGCTTTGCACCATGATCATGCCACCGGCTTCCTTGATGGCGCGGATGCCGCGTACCCCGTCGCTGCCGGTGCCCGATAGAATAATGCCGATGGCTTTCTCGGTCTGGTCATCGGCCAACGAGTGCAGAAACACGTCGATGGGCAGATTTAATCCCCGTGAATGATCGGATTCACTCAGCAGTAGCTTGCCGTGAAAAATGGACAAATTCTTCTTGGGCGGGATGAGATACACCACATTGGCTTCAACCAGCATGCCTTCTTCAGCGCGCCGGACGGTCATCGCGGTGCGCTTGGACAATAACTCAACCATCATGCTTTTGTAATTCGGCGACAGATGCTGGATGACGATGAAGGCCATATTGCTGTTGGCGGCCATGTGCGTGAAAAATGACTCCAGCGCTTCCAAACCGCCTGCCGAGGCCCCAACACCGACATAAAAGAGAGGAGCCGAACCATCCAAGGTCTTGGATTCAGGATCTTGAGAATCAAGATGTTGATCTTGCATTGCAATACATACTCATTTCGGTAGCGATTCGGGGCGAAAGCGGCAAGATTTTGCAGCGCCTGTTATGTCAGTGTCAGCATATATCTAGTGTCAGCATATATCTTAGGTGTTATCGGAAGCCGTCATCTTTCAGTGATGCAACCGGTTCCGTGGTGCATCGTTACCGGCGGCTTTCGCCAACTCGTTGGGTACGGTATTTAGTGATGGGCTAGCATCGCCAAAGGTTTGAGTCCTTGCACATCCAGGTTCACGTGAATATCGGGTAAACGGGTAATTACTGTTTAGCATGGGTTGGCTCAAAACAAAACTTGGCGATCAATCCTTGTAGTATCTCTAGCGTCGGTTGAATCGCCGCCAGCGGCAAATATTCATCCGGCTGATGGGCGCAGTCTACGCTGCCAGGGCCGAGAATCACGGTCTCCATGCCCAGCGCGTTCAGATACGGTCCCTCGGTGCCGAAACTCACCACACCCGCCGGCGCACCGGTCAGTTCCTCTGCCGCCCGCACAATAGCCGCCGTTGCCGGCGTTTCTAGCGCCTCGACCCCCAGAAACAGCGGCAGAAAACTCAGTTTCAGGGCGCTGTCTGCTAGCCGCTGGCCCAATCGCCTGTGCAACTCCTCACGCAAGCTGTCCAGCGTCATGCCGGGTAAGGGCCGGATATCGATATGGAGTTCGCAGTTAGCGCAAATCCGATTGGGGTTATCGCCGCCATGAATATGGCCTAGATTCAGTGTCGGCACGGCCACTTCAAACAGTGGATTGCGGTAACGCGCCTGTAACTCCCCGCGCCAGCGCAACAATTCACCGATCACCGCATGCATTCCTTCCAGCGCATTCACGCCCAGTGCCGGATTGCTGGAATGCCCGGAGCGGCCTTCCAGGCGAATCGCCTCCATTAAAATGCCCTTGTGCATGCGCACCGGTTGCAACCCGGTCGGCTCGCCGATGACCGCATGACGGCCCAACGGTTGGCCCGCTGCCGCTAGCGCCCGTGCACCATGCATACTGCTTTCCTCATCCGCCGTTGCCAAAATGACCAGCGGCTGGTGCAGGGCATGTGTGGCAAACTCCCGGGCTGCTTCGATCGCCAGTGCTAGAAAAGACTTCATATCCGTCGAGCCTAATCCATAAATCCGCTCATCCGCGATCACGCCGCCAAAGGGATCAAAGCGCCAACGGCCGGCATCGAAGGGCACGGTGTCGGTATGTCCAGCTAGCACCAGTCCGCTTGGTCCGCTGCCAAGCGTTGCGATCAAGTTGGCTTTGTCCGGTTGTTCCGGCAGCCGCTCAATCCGCACAGCGAATCCAAGATCCTCCAGCCAGCCAGCCAGCAAGTCAATCACGGGCCGGTTGCTCTGATCAAACTGCGGCGATACGCTACTGACCGAGGGGGTGGCGATGAGTTGTTGAATGCGTTCTAAAAGCCGGGATGAAGCGGTCATAATGATTTTCACTGGCGGTGACCATGGATACAGGCGATAATACCAGCATTATTCCGGTTGGTACCCCGCGTTTGCCCCTGGCCGCTGTCGCCAAGCCGTTTCGCCCTTCTTCATTCGTGCTCACCGTCTAATGGCTCCCTGCCTGTGGAACCACTCCGAACTGTTATGCTGCGTCATGCTGTCTTGGACGATCTTGCCGCCTTGCTGGCGATCGAAAACCGTTGCTTCAGCACGGACCAGCTCTCGCGTCGTAGCTTCCGTCATCTGCTGACCCGTGGCAATGCCATCACTTTGATCAGCGAGGACGCTGACCGGGTTTGCGGCTACGTGTTGCTGCTGTTTTCGCGCGGCGCTTCAATGGCCCGGCTGTATTCCATTGCGGTCCACCCGGATTTTGCCCGGCGCCGGATTGGCGACCGCTTGCTGGAAGCCGCTGAAGCGGCGGCGCTGGAGCGCGATTGCGTGTCAATGCGTCTCGAAGTGCGCCGTGATAATCCTCCCTCGTTGAATCTGTTCCGTCGTCACGGTTACCGCCAATTCAAGGAAGTGCTGGATTATTACGAAGATCATATGGCGGCGCTGCGCTTCGAAAAGCGCTTGGTTCCGCAGATTCAGCTCGCTCTCGTCAAGGTACCGTACTATCAACAAACCTTGGAGTTTACCTGCGGCCCGGCGGCGTTGATGATGGCGATGAAAGCGCTGGACCCGATGCTGGAACTGGATCGCAAGCTGGAACTGCGTTTGTGGCGTGAGGCCACGACGATCTTCATGACGTCAGGCCACGGCGGTTGCGGTCCCTACGGACTGGCGCTGTCGGCTTACCGGCGTGGCTTCGATCTGGAAATTTATGTCAATGAAGACGGCGTATTTCTGGTCGACTCGGTGCGTAGTCTGGAAAAAAAGGAAGTGATGCGGCTGGTGCAGGAGGACTGGATCGAAGAGCTGCGGCAACTGCCGGTGGCTTTACATTGCGGCAGCCTGGGCGTGGATGAATTGCGGCAAAAATTTGAAGCGGGCGGTATCCCGCTGGTCTTGATCAGCTCCTACCGTATTTATGGCGAACGCTTCCCGCACTGGGTCGTCGTCACCGGCTTCGATGATCACTACATTTATGTCCACGATCCGCTGGTTGATGCCGAGAAAGGCGAAACCGTCACCGATTCCGTCAATATGCCGATCCCGCACCGGGAGTTTCAACGCATGGCTCGCTATGGCAAAGCCGCTCAAAAGGCGGTACTGATTCTTTACCATTCCCAACGCCGGCCGGAACTGTCGACGCTGTTTTAACTTACCCCCCGCTTTATCAGGATGTTTTACTTCGATGGCCGATCACATCATCCTGGTGGAAAATCCCACTGATTGGAAAACCCATTTCCCTAAGCTGCCGGTGGTTGCTGCCAAGGATTATCTGGCTAAACCGGAATATTCCACGGGGCGCAGCCTGCGGGTGTTGAACTTGTGCCGTAGTTACCGGTATCTGAGCGTGGGTTACTATTGCTCGTTGCTGGCCGAAGCCCGCCACCATCGGGTGATTCCCAGTGTACGCACCCTCAATGATCTCAGCCGCAAGTCCATTTATAGCCTTGACATTGAAGATCTGGATGATCATGTCCAGCAGGTGCTGGGCAAACCCCGATCCGGATTTGCTGCCACCGCTTTCGAATTGGATATTTTTTTCGGCCAATGCGTTGCCAAGGAATTGCAGGAACTGGCCCGGCAGTTGTTCGATGCCTTTCGCTCGCCGTTGTTGCGGGTAGAATTCCGGCGGCAGGGCAAATGGCGGATCGCTACCCTCAAGGCCCTGCACCTGCACTCGCTGTCCGCTGAGCAGGATGAAATGTTCCTGGGGGCATTAACGACGTATCTCAGCAAGCGCTGGCGGCAACCCCGGGCGCGTAGCAACTATCGCTACGATTTGGCGGTATTGCATAACCCCAAGGAGGAAATGCCGCCTTCCAACCCCAAAGCCCTGCAGTACGTTGTCAAGGCGGGCCGGGAATGCAGCGTCAATGTCGAATTGATCGAGAAAAAAGATTACGGCCGGCTGGCTGAGTTCGACGCTCTGTTCATTCGCGAAACCACGGGCATCGATCACTATACCTACCAGTTTGCTAAGAAGGCCGAGAGTGAAGGGATGGTGGTGATCGACGATCCCGACTCCATTCTCAAATGCACCAACAAAGTCTATTTGGACGAACTGCTGCGTAACCACCGGATTCGCACTCCGAAGACGGTGATCGTCCGCCGCGACAATCTAGAACGGGTGGATAACGAGATTGCCTACCCCATCGTGTTGAAAATTCCCGATGGCTCGTTCTCGCGAGGGGTGTTCAAGGTCAATGACCGTGCTGAATTATTGGATATGGCCGGCAAATTGTTTAAATCGTCCGATCTATTGCTGGCGCAGGAATTTCTCTACACCGAATTCGATTGGCGCGTGGGCATCCTCAATAAGACGCCGCTGTTTGTCTGCCAGTATTTTATGTCCAAGGAGCATTGGCAGATTTACCATCACGAGCCGGGCAAGGGACGGGGCTTCCGCGAAGGCGCTGCCAAGACCTTCCGGGTCGAAGATGCGCCAGAGGTGGTCGTCAAAAACGCGCTTAAAGCCGCCAACCTGATTGGGAATGGTTTTTATGGTGTGGATTTGAAGCAAACGGCCAAGGGCGTCGTGGTGATTGAAGTCAACGACAATCCCAACCTTGACCATGGCATCGAGGATATGGTGCTCAAGGAGGCGCTGTATCGCCGGATCGTCGAGGATTTTGTCTGGCGGCTGGATCGGAAAAAGGGGAAGTAAAAACGGCTCGGGCCAGGATGCACCTGAAATGGCAACCGCGGCTGGATGCCACGGTTGCCTGCCAGGGATGAGGTTTAGCAACTCGCGGTGGAGGTACTGTTCTGGAAGCCGGTGCGCGGAGTCAAGTCGCAGTTCGCGCCCAGTGCCATCCCGTGGTTACCGTGAGAAGCCGTGTTCACCGCCGCCTCGACGTAATGGCTCTGTTGATTAAAGCCGGTCACTGTTGGGAGGTGACTCAGGTCTTGCCGCTCCATGCGAGCCGGGGTTGTGTCGATCACTGGGCCGCGGTCGTTGAAGCTGGCGGCATGGGTCAAACCGGTCAAGCCAAGAGTCAGGGCGAAGGCCGTAGCGGTCAGGATGGTTTTCATGGTCAGTGCTCCTGTGCAGTCATTGAGTTTTAGATTGCCGCGTTTGCTGCGGCTTCAGGAGTTCTTACGCAACTCAACCAGATTTGGATGCAGTTCTGTGTAGAGAGATCATTTCCAGAACTGCCACAGCTTAGCTTAACTGAGCAGATCGCAGTTCGAGTGTGGTGCTCATGCGCTACGCGCAGCGTCTTCAGTCACCAGGATCGCGCGGAAATCATTGACATTTGTCAAGGTCGGCCCGGTAATCACCGAGTCACCCAGGGATTGGAAAAACCCGTGGCCGTTGTTGTTGGCCAACTGGTCGCGGGGTCTGATCCCCTGTGCCCATGCGCGAGCGAGGGTGTCGGGCGCAAGGTAAGCGCCCGCAATTTCTTCCTGGCCATCAACTCCGTCGGTGTCGCCAGCCAGGGCGTGGATGCCGGGATGGCCGTCGAGCGCCACCGCCAAGGCCAGCAGAAATTCGACATTACGTCCGCCACGCCCTTGGCCGCGCACGGTGACGGTGGTCTCGCCGCCGGAGAGCAGCACGCAGGGCGCCGGGAATGGCTGGCCGCGCCGGGCAGCCTGCCGGGCGATACCGGCCATAACCGTACCTACATCGCGGGCTTCGCCCTCGATGCTGTCGCTCAGAATGTAGGTCGCGAGACCCGCTTGCTCGGCGATTGCTGCAGCTGCTTCCAGCGCCATCTGTGGCGTGGCGATCAGCTGCGTTTCAACATTCGTCAGACGTGGATCGCCTGGCTTGATCGTCTCGCCCGCGCCGCTTTCCAGGAGCGCCCTTGCGGCGGCGGGTGCGTCAATCTTGTAACGGTCAAGAATGGCCTGTGCATCGGCGCAGGTCGTGGGATCTGCAACGGTGGGTCCAGAGGCGATGTCCATTGGATGGTCACCGGGTACATCGGAAATCAGCAGGTTTATCACTCGGGCCGGATGACAAGCCGCTGCTAGACGCCCGCCCTTAATCGCCGAAAGATGGCGGCGCACACAGTTCATTTCGGAAATCGTAGCACCGCTGTTGAGCAGCGCCCGGTTCACTGCCTGTTTGTCCGCTAAGGTCAATCCTTCACCGGGCAGCGGTAGCAACGCTGAACCACCGCCAGAGATCAGGCACATCACCGCATCGTCCGGTCCGAGGCCATGCACCCGATCCAAGATGCGCCTGGCGGCAATGACGCCAGCGGTATCCGGCACTGGATGCGCCGCTTCGGTAATTTCGATGCGGGTGCACGGCACACCGTAGCCGTAGCGGGTGACAACCAAACCCTCCAGGGGACCGCGCCAGTGCATCTCCACCGCTTGCGCCATCGCCGCCGAAGCCTTGCCGGCGCCAATCACGATCAATCGGCCTTTGGGCGGGTCTGGCAGGTGGGGCGGTACACAACGCGCTGGTTGAGCTGCTGCAATTGCTGCCTCAAACATCGATCGCAGCAACACCTTGGCATCCGGGATATTCGGCGTCCCCATCACGTCATTCTCCCAGCAGGGTAACCGGTCTCAAGCTTGTGCGGCTCAGATCCTCAACGCATGGAGTTCCGGCATTTCCGGCCAGGCCAGGTTGCCATTTTCCTGGCAACCCGGCTTTCGGTCCGGCGTGAAAATCAGGCCGCCTTCTTGACCCAGGCCGTACACCAGCCGTTGGCATGGACCAGCTTGCCTTGGAAAATCGCGCAGGGGCCGCTTTCCTCACCCTCTTTGCCGGTGTACAAGCCACAATTGTGGCATGCTGCCGTCGCATCCGTGCGCTTGTCAGATTTAGTAGCATCAGCCACGTAACCCAGTGCCGACGCTTGCGGGTCGCTCTCGCTGACCATGTCCGCTGCACGAGCGGTTCCACTCAGCAGGGCATTGGCAAATGGCGCAGCAGCCAGTCCAATAGCAGTCAGCTTGATGAAACGACGACGGCTGTTATCAGGGGCATGATGATCCATAGCGGTTTCCTCAAAAATTGTTATTTAGAGTCATACTCACATGATGAGTCAATGTAAGCGGTGAAATCATAACATGCGCCCTTGGAAAACGGTTTGAGATTAAGCAATGACAATGACATTTAACCATTTTCGCTGGCGGCGTCCTTTTTTGTGGATCAGTGGCGGCCTGGTGGCACTCGTGGCCGGAGCCATTGTTGTGCTGTCTGTTCTGCTGTGCGGCAGTCTTCCGCGCCTGAAAGGGACGGCAACGCTGTCTGGATTAAGCGCTTCTGTGACCATTGAACGGGATGCGCTCGGTATTCCAACGATTCACGGACATCACCGGCAGGATATTGCGCGCGCGACCGGGTTCATCCATGCTCAGGATCGTTTTTTCCAGATGGACCTGCTGCGGCGTTCGGCGGCTGGTGAGCTGGCGGAATGGTTCGGCCCAATGGCGCTGGAGGTGGATCGCGCGCATCGGTTGCATCGCTTCCGGCAGCGCGCCCGGCAGACGCTGGCGGCACTGCCAGCTGAACAACAGGGGATGATCGCCGCCTATACGGAGGGCGTTAACGCCGGCATGGCGGATCTCTTCCAATTACCGTTTGAGTATCAGCTCTTGCGGGTCACACCCAAACCCTGGCAATCTGAAGATGCGTTGCTGGTGGTCTATGCGATGTATCTGGACCTGCAAAGTCAACAGTGGCAACGTGAATCGGCGCGTGGACTGTTGCATGACCAGCTACCTCCTTCCTTAGCCGCCTTTCTCGATCCCGCCGGGACTGAGTGGGATACCCCTTTGCAGGGTGAACCCTTTGCTGCGGTACCGCCGCCTGGCTCCGAAATCTTCAGCACACAAAGATCCCTCTTTCTTCCGGCCCCTTTTTCTCTGCCGGTTTCCCCTTCACCGGCAATTTCTCTCCCTCAGGAAGGGCGGAGCGCTTCATCGTTTGCCGTTAGCTTTTTGCCTTCAACCATCGAATCCGGCCCGCCACTGGGCAGCAATAACTGGGTGGTCGCTGGCCGCTTGACCGGACATGGTGGCGCGCTGCTGGCTAATGATATGCATCTCCCGCTGCGCATACCCAACATCTGGTATCGGGCGACATTCGTCTATCCTGGCGCTGATGGCCGCGAGCGGCGCATCTCTGGCGTCACCTTGCCGGGTACGCCGGCCATTGTTGTGGGCAGCAACGGCCATATCGCCTGGGGTTACACGAACAGCGAAGGCGACTGGGCTGATCTGGTGATGCTGGAACCGGGCGATGACGATGATCATTACCAAACTCCGGAGGGTCCCCAATCTTTCGTGCATATCAAGGAAACGCTGGCTGTCCGGGGCGCGCCGGACGAGACGCTGGACATCGTGGAAACCGTTTGGGGGCCAGTGCTGGATCGTGATCACCGCGGCCGGCGGCGGGCGCTGCGCTGGGTGGCGCACGATCCGCAAGCCGTCAATTTGAACCTCCTGGCGCTGGAAGCAACCGATACATTGGATGTTGCGCTCGATATTGCGCATCGAACCGGCATTCCAGCGCAAAACCTGTTATTGGCCAGTGCCGATGGCCATATCGCCTGGACCATTATCGGGCCGATTCCACGCCGTTTTGGTCACGATGGGCGTCTGCCTTCTTCGTGGGCGGACGGTCAGCGCGGCTGGTCCGGCTGGCTCGATCCATCCGAATATCCGCGCATCACCGATCCACCGGATGGCCGGTTATGGACCGCCAATGGCCGGGTGGTCGATGGGGCTTGGCTGAAATTGCTCGGCGATGGCGGTTATTCCCTTGGCGCCCGTGCCCGGCAAATTCGCGATGCGCTGCTGGCGGGGGAGCGTTTTACCGAAGCCGATTTCCTGGCCTTGCAACTGGATGACCGGGCGTTGTTCCTGGAGCGCTGGCGCAAACTGCTGCTGGCGACACTGACGCCGGAGAATCTGCGCGCCGATCCACGGCGCAAGGAGTTGCGGAAATTTGTGATGGAGTGGGGGGGCCGGGCAACCGTAGATTCGGTGGGTTATCGGGCGGTGCGCACCTTTCGCCGGCTAGTCCGGCAACGGGCGTTCGCGCCGCTGATCGCGCCTTGCCAGCAGGCCGATCCTGCTTTTGATTATGGTGCCTTCCGCCAGAATGAAGGGCCATTATGGCAACTGGTTTCCCGGCAACCGCTGCATCTGCTTGACCCCCGTTATCCCGATTGGTCAACGCTGTTGCTGGAAGCCGCGGATGCAACACTGGCCGGATTGACCGTTGATAACCGGCCATTGGCCATGCATACCTGGGGCGATGATAACCCGGTTCACATCCAGCATCCGTTCAGCCGGGTGTTGCCCTGGTTGAGCGGCTGGCTGGACATGCCGGCGCAACCGCTCCCCGGCGATATGTATATGCCGCGGGTACAGACGCCCACCAATGGCGCCTCAGAACGGCTGGTTATTGCCCCAGGCCGGGAAGCCTCCGGCATTTTGCATATGCCCGGCGGGCAGAGCGGCCATCCTCTGTCATCTTACTACCGGGCTGGACACGAAGCCTGGGCCAAAGGGCTGGCATTGCCGCTGGAACCTGGGCCGGCGCAACATCGATTGATCCTGGAACCCGGAGCGCGGTAGACCGGGAATGCGTTGAACGCCCTCCCTGCCGGCTGCTCTCTTTTAGGTAACGCTGGGTTTTATTCCTCTCTAAGGCTTCGCAACATGCATCCTGATTCATTCGTTCAGTGGTTCCGCCAGGCCGGTCCCTACATCAACGCCCATCGCGGCAAGACCTTCGTGGTGCTGTTTGGCGGCGAAGCGGTGGAAGCTGAGCATTTTTCCAGTCTGATTCATGATCTTGCCCTGCTGCACAGTCTGGGCATCCGCCTGGTATTGGTGCATGGCGCCCGCACTCAGATTGAGGCGCGTTTGCGCGAAGCGGGGCGCGAATGGCGCTATGTCAATGAGTTGCGTGTCACTGAAGCGGATGATCTGCGCTATGTCAAACAGGCTGTGGGCCGCTTGCGCCTGCGCATTGAGGCCCGGCTATCGATGGGACTGGCCAATTCGCCGATGCATGGGGCGCACCTGCGGGTGGTGTCCGGCAATTTGATTACCGCCCGGCCATTGGGGGTGCGCGACGGGGTGGATTACGGTTTCACTGGCGAGGTGCGGCGTATCGACGACCGCGCCATCCGCCTGTGGCTGGATCAGGATGCTATCGTTTTACTGTCGCCGGTGGGCTATTCACCGACTGGGGAGATTTTTAATCTCAGCGCCGAGGATGTGGCCGCCGCGACGGCCATTGCATTGCAAGCCGATAAATTGTTAGTGCTGAGCGAGGGGGCGGAATTGCGCGATACCGCCAGCCAGCCGGTTCGGCAGCTGAATCTGAACGAGGCGGGGCAATTGCTGAGCGGACATCCTGCTTTGCCTGAAGATGCCGCCCGTTCTTTGCGCCTCGCCCTGCGTGCCGGCCAGGCTGGGGTACGGCGCGTTCATCTGCTGAGTCGACGGGTCGATGGTGCATTGCTGCTGGAATTGTTTACTCGTGACGGTGTCGGCGCTTTGATCGCTGCCGATATTTATGAAGGGCTGCGCACCGCGACGATTGATGATGTGGGCGGGTTATTGGAATTAATCCAGCCGCTGGAGGAAGATGGAACACTGGTGCGCCGGTCGCGAGAGCGGCTGGAAATGGAAATCGAGCGTTTTGTCTTGCTCGAACGCGATGGGGCGATCATCGGTTGTGCGGCGCTTTATCCATTTTCCGGTGAGCGGTTGGGGGAGTTGGCTTGCGTTGCGATGCATCCCCACTACCGTAATCTTGGCCGCGCCGATGCGCTGCTCAGTTTCATTGAACGGCAGGCCCGGGCTGAAGGATTGCAACGGTTATTCGTGCTCACCACCCGTACCGCCCACTGGTTTCGTGAGCACGGTTTCGAGCCGGCGGAAGTGAGCGATCTGCCGATGGGTAAGCAGGGACTGTATAACTGGCAACGCCGTTCCAAAGTATTCATAAAATCCTTGTAAACTTTATATGTATGGTCATCCTTGAGGAACCGCCCATGTCGACCACCACGCTTGCCGCTCCCCTGCGGGTTATTCAAATCACGGACCTTCACCTGAAAGCCCAGCCTGGCAGCCGGATCTGCGGGGTGGACGTGGATGCTGGCCTGAATGCGGTGCTGGCGCGTATCCAAGATAAACATCCTGGCGCGGATTTCATGCTGGCTACCGGCGATCTGGTGGGTGACGAGCCCGAAGCCTATGCGCGGCTGCGCCAGATACTGGAGCCGCTGGGCCTGCCGGTTTACTGCCTGCCGGGTAATCATGATTTTCCTGCTGCCATGAGCTGGGCGCTGCGGGATGGCTACGTGCGGCGTGAGCGTCATATCGTGGCCGGCGGCTGGCAGCTCATCCTGCTGGATTCCAGCTTTCCTGGCACTCCCGATGGTCATTTGGCCTATGGCGAACTGGCGTTGCTGGATACGCTGCTGGCGACCGGTCCGGATCTGCATACGGTGGTGTGTCTGCACCATAACCCGGTGCCCAGCCAAACCTCTTGGCTGGATACGATGATGGTGGGCAACCATGCGGCGTTCTTCGGGGTGCTGGATCGCTATCCGCACGTCCGGGCGGTGATCTGGGGACATATTCACGCCGAGTTCAGCGCTCAACGGAACGGTGTTGAGCTGTTGGCCGCACCTGCGACCTGTGTCCAGTTCAAGCCCCGTGTCCCGGAACCGCAGGTGGATGATCTGCCGCCTGGTTATCGCTGGTTTGAGCTATACCCGGACGGTACGCTGCGTACCGGTGTGGAGCGGGTTGCGGGATAGGGCTGCCAAAGCGGACGGTTTTTCCTCAATAGGGTGGCAGCAAGCGCCGGAAACCATGCGTCAGCACAATCAGCAGAAAGAGTAAATTGCGCAGCGGAATGGCTGGCCAGAAATAGCGCACAGGGCCAAGGGACTGGCCGGTGGTCTGAATCATCGCTAACCGCTCAGCCAGCGTTCGCAACAACGGCAGAGAACGCGGCCAGTCGACGATGCCTGTTTTCCATGCCGCTGGAATCGCCTCTTCCCCAGCCATCGCCCCGGCCAATGCGCCGGTAATCGCGCCCACCGTATCGGTATCGCCCCCGCAATCCAGCACTGCGGTCAACGCCTGCTGGTAATCGCTGCCGTGCCGGAACCAGGCGTAGGCCGCGATCGGAACCGTGTGGTAGATGTAGCCGGTGATCCCCTTCGCCAGTCCCAGTCGTTCCGCCAATTCTCCAACGGTGGCGTCCTCCCGCGCGGCCTGGGCGATAGCGTCTACCAGCGCCTGCCAGTCATGGTCATCCGGGCCACAGGCGCGGAGCAGGGCCAGGAACGGTTCCAACGCTGGGCGCTCGGTCAATGAATCGCGGATGATCCAGGCCGCCAATTCGGCAATGGCGGTTGCGCCGGTCAGCGCCTTGGGGCCGGTATGGGTGATACGGGTCGAGGCGGCGACATAGGCAGCCCGGCGTTGCGGATCGCCAGCGAAGAATGCGCCGATAACCGCGACGCGCATGGCCGGGCCGTTGCCGGCGGAATACACGCCGCTGTGATGCGGCGGAAACCCCAGCCACAGTTTCAAAATCGCCCGCAACGTCGCGAAACCGATGCCGGCCGGCAGCGATAGCAACCAGCCGCGCAGACTCCAGCCCAAGCGACGGGCGAAGCGCTCCGGCGAATCGGGATGGCGCAGCAGGCATTGAGCGACGAAGACGGTGTGCTCGGTGTCATCGCTGATCATGCCGCGCCCGAAGATCAGCCGGTGTCGCCAGTGGCCCTGATACAGCCGTTGAACCCGGCGGCGGGACAGTCCTTCGGCGGGCAGACCCAGCGCATCGCCCACTGCCGTACCGGTCAGCAGGCCTTTGAGGCGGATTGTCCGTTGGTCATCGCTGATGACCCCTTGGCTAAGCAACGTTATAGTTACCCCCCGGTGGATTGATCATACCGCATCTTGACGTAGGAACCCGGCGCGTCCTCAATCGGTTGCAACGTGCCGTCGCCCGGCGTGCGGGCCGGTATGTGCGGGCCGGCGTACGGTTGCAGCCAGGCCAGCCAGTCCGGCCACCAGGAACCGTCCTGCTTGACGGCGTCTTTGAACCAGCCGCCGGGGTCCGGCGGGGTATTGGGATTGAGCCAGAAGCCGTACTTGTCCGAAGAGGCTGGATTAATGACTCCAGCGATGTGGCCGGACCCGCTCAACACGAACTTTACCGGTCCGCCGACCAGTTGGGTGCCGGCGTAGGTGGAAGTCCACGGCGCGATATGATCCTCGAAGGCTGACAGGAAGTAGACCGGCGTCTTGATCTTGCGCAGATTGATCGGCACACCGGCCAGCGTGATGCCGCCCGGCTCGCGCAGCAGGTTTTTCTGGTACATATTGCGCACGTAGAAGCTGTGCATGTCCCGAGGCATCCGGGTGGAATCGGAATTCCAATACAACAGATCGAAAGGGTAGGGGTCTTTGCCCAGCAAGTAGTTGTTGACCACGAAGTACCAGATTAAGTCGTTAGCGCGCAGCATGCTGAATACCCCGGCCATCTGGCTGCCATCCAGATAGCCCCGCTCACCCATCTGCTTCTCCAGCAGAGTGATCAGTTCCTCATCGATGAACACCTCCAGCTCGCCAGGCTCGCTGAAATCGGTCATGCAGGCGAAGCAAATGGCGCTCTTCACCCGCCGGTCCTTTTTGGCGGCCAGATAGGCCAGTGTGGTCAGCAGGATTGTTCCGCCCAGGCAGTAGCCAGCGGCATTGATTTCCCGCTCGCCGGTGGCTTGCTCGATGGCGTCCATCGCTTCCACGATGGAGAGCATGTAATCCTCGAACTTCTTGTGCGCCAGCCGTTCGTCCGGGTTGACCCAAGAAGTCATGAACACCGTGAAGCCCTGGTCCACCATCCACTTGACCATTGAGTTCTTGGGCCGCATGTCCATGATGTAAAACTTGTTGATCCAGGGCGAAACGAACAGAAATGGCCGCTGATGGACGGCCGGGGTGCTGGGGTTATATTGAATGAGTTGCATCAACTCGTTCTGAAAGATGACCTTGCCCGGCGTGACTGCGATATTCTCACCTGGCTTGAAGGCCTTGAGATCGGTCATCTTGATCTGCAANNCTGGAGACCCTTGACCAGATTGTCCCCACCGGAATCGAGTGTGGTTTGGAGCACAGCCGGATTGGTCAGCACGAAATTGGTGGGCGCCATCGCATCCACAAACTGACGGGTGTAAAACTGGACCTTGCGGGCCGTCTTGTCATCCAATCCCTCGACGTTGCGAACCAGCCCTTGCAGGCTGTCGGCGGCCAGCAGGTAAGACTGTTTGATGAAATCGAATACTGCATTTTCTGCCCACTGTTCGTCCTTGAAGCGCTTGTCGCCAGGCGGCGGCTCGATGAGCGGCTTGCTCTCCTTGCCTTGCATCCGCTGGGCGGTCGCCTGCCACAGATCGAGGTAGTTTTTCCAGAAATTGACTTGAGCGTCGATCAACGGGTCGGGGTTTTTCAGCAGCTTATCGAACAGTTCCTGAAAGGACTTGCTGATAATGGCGGGGTCCATAATCGGGAGCTGGTCGCCACCTTCCTGGCGTTTGAGGAATTCCTGCAACACACGCTGGCTCTGTTCGATGATTTTGGAGAAATTCTGAGCCAGCTTGTTGAAATCGGCGTTCTTTGAATCAGGGGCGGACGAGGCGGCCATTGGGATACCTCCGTTGTGGAAGAATAATTACCTTTCTAATTATAGGTAATCCCAACGGGTATCGTTATCCCTGTAACGGGTGGTTTTGCCTCGGACCCGGCGATGGAGGAGTGAGACGCCGTGAAAATCTACTCGATATTCTGAATCTGTTCCCGGATCTGTTCGATCAACACCTTAAGTTCAATCGCCGACCGCGTCGTATCCGCATCCGCGGATTTCGAGGAGAGCGTATTCGCCTCGCGGTTGAGTTCCTGCATCAGAAAGTCCAGCCGCCGGCCGACCGGCTCGGTACGCTCTAGCACTGCCTCGATCTCATCAAGGTGCGTCTCCAGCCGGTCCAATTCCTCATCTACATCCAGGCGTTGAGCGATCAACACCAATTCCTGTTCCAATCGGCCAGGATCAGCATCCGCCGGAATTTCCGCCAATCGGCCTAGCAGCTTGTCCCGCCAGCGCGCCAAGACCTCCGGACGGCGGGCGCGTACCTGCTTCACCTGTTCGCGCATCGCTGTGCAACGCTGCCGGATCATTTCGGTGGTGCGCTGGCCCTCTCGTTCCCGGGTAACGACGAGTTCCGCCAGTGCAGCGTCGAGGCCATCAAGCAAGGTTTGTTTGATTTCATCCAGATTCGGTTCGGCCTCGCTGACCGCTCCCGGCCAGCGCAACACATCCGCCAGGCGCAACCCGGTGCCCGGACCCATCATGTGTTCCAGTTCACCCGCAACTTCCAGCAGGCGCTCAACCAGAGGTTGATTCAGCGTGATGGCAGTCAGTGCTGCGCCCGCCGTTTGCAGTTTAAGCGTGCCCTCCACCTTACCGCGGCTCAGCATGGCGGCAATGCGCTCGCGCGCTAGCGATTCCAAGCTGCGCAGAGTTTCCGGCAGACGGATCGAGGCTTCCAAATAGCGGTGATTGACCGAGCGTACTTCCCAGATCATCGTTCCCCACGCGCTGGACTGTTCCTGGCGCGCAAAAGCGGTCATGCTGCGTAACATGATGCATCCTCAATCTTTAGTGGTAGTGCGTCATTATTGATGAGCTTAATCTTAGGCCGAAACTAGGCAATTAGCGCGTCTGAAGCAGAAGATCCTCCTATACCGTGCTGTAAAACCGTCTTGTCTGGCATCGCCGCCGGTTCTGCTATAGTCCATTCCTGAACTCTTTGATCCGTATTGACTACAGGAAACCACGCCCATGCGTCCCAGCACCCGCGCCGCCAATGAACTGCGCCCGATCCGTATTACCCGCCAATTCACCCGGCATGCTGAAGGTTCGGTGCTAGTGGAATTCGGTGATACTCGTTTGATCTGCACCGCTAGCGTCGAGGAACGGGTGCCCCCGTTTCTGAAAGGCAAGGGGCGAGGCTGGGTGACAGCGGAATATGGCATGTTGCCGCGCGCTACCCACACCCGGACACAACGCGAAGCCAGCCGGGGCCGGCAGGATGGGCGCACATTGGAAATCCAGCGGCTGATCGGCCGGTCACTGCGGGCAGTGATGGATCTGGAAGCACTGGGTGAGCGCACTATCACCATCGATTGTGATGTGATCCAGGCTGACGGCGGTACCCGCACTGCGGCGATTACCGGCGGTTTCGTGGCGCTGGCCGATGCCGTGCGTTATTTGATCAACCGGAAGCCGATTAAGAAAAACCCGTTGCATGGCCAGGTTGCCTCCGTATCGGTTGGTATTTATCAAGGCGTGCCGGTGCTGGATCTGGACTACGCCGAGGATTCCGAAGCCGAAACTGATATGAATGTCGTGATGAACGACGCTCAGGCCTTCATCGAAATCCAAGGTACCGCCGAGGGTCATGCCTTCCGCATGGAGGAATTACAGTCCATGCTGGAATTGGCGCGAGGCGGTATTGCAGAATTACTGGCCAAACAGCGGACAGCCCTGGGATTGCCGGGCTAAGGCTACTAGTAGATAGCGAATGGAGAGACGGATGCGCAATATTGTTCTGGCCACCAGCAATGCCGGTAAGCTGCGAGAATTCCGCGCCGCTCTGACGGGGCTGGAATTCGAAATCATGCCGCAATCGGAATGGAGTGTACCGGAAGCTGAGGAAACGGGCCTGACCTTTGTCGAGAACGCCTTGATCAAGGCCCGTAATGCAGCCAATCATACCGGATTACCGGCGCTGGCCGACGATTCCGGATTGGTCGTCGATGCGCTGGGCGGTGCGCCCGGCGTGTATTCGGCCCGCTATGCCGGTCCCAACGCGAGCGACCGTGGCAATCTGGACAAGCTGCTGGACGCATTGGGTGAAACACCGGTTGAACGGCGCGGCGCGTATTTCCAATGTGCATTGGTTTTACTGCGGCACACGGCTGATCCAACGCCGCTGATTTGCCAGGCCCGCTGGGAGGGTCTAATCACTTTTGAACCCTATGGTGCGGGCGGTTTTGGTTACGACCCCGTATTTCTGGTCCCCAGTGAAGGGCACACCGCCGCTGAACTCGATCTGGCGGTTAAAAACCGGCTGAGCCATCGCGGCCAAGCGCTGGCGCAACTGGTCGAAATATTGAAGCGGCAACTGGAATTCTGGAAGCTGGCTACAGCCAGGGCCGTGCTACCGGAAGAGCCATTGGCTTCATGATGGACGGGTAAATGTTAACTTTTCACGAAACGCTGCCGCTCGCCCTGTATATCCATATACCGTGGTGTGTGCGCAAATGCCCGTACTGCGATTTCAATTCGCATGAGATACGCGGGCCGCTACCGGAACAAGCCTATATCGATGCTTTACTGGCTGATGTGGAGCAGGATTTGCCTCGGGTATGGGGACGGCGCATTGACAGTATCTTCATCGGTGGCGGTACACCCAGCCTGTTTTCTGCCGAAGCGCTGGAACGGCTATTGTCAGGTCTGCGTGCCCGATTGCCGTTACGCCCGGATTTGGAAATCACCCTGGAAGCCAATCCTGGCACGGTCGAACAGGGTCGATTTACCGAATTTCATGAAATTGGCATCAACCGGCTGTCGATCGGTGTGCAAAGTTTCAACGAGGGGCATTTGCAGTCATTAGGGCGCATTCATGACCGCCGCGCGGCTTTCGCTGCTGCTGAGGCTGCCCATGCTGCCGGGCTGGACAACTTCAATTTGGATCTGATGTTTGGTCTGCCAGGACAGACGGTTGAGCACGCGTTGGCCGACATCGCCAACGCGATGGCTTTGCAACCTGCGCATCTTTCCTGCTATCAACTGACAGTTGAACCGAACACCCGTTTCTATCATTCGCCGCCTACCCTGCCTGATGACGATATCATCGATGTTATCCAAGGACGAATAGGGGCTGAACTGGAACGTCAGGGTTATCAGCGTTACGAGGTTTCGGCGTACGCTCGCGAAGGCCGGCGTTGCCGGCACAATCTTAACTACTGGGAATTTGCCGACTATCTGGGCATCGGTGCAGGCGCACACGGCAAATTGACCGATCCCGTTGCAGGCCGGATAAGCCGCTTGTGGAAGCGCAAACATCCACGGGACTATCTGGCTCAAGCCGGAACGCCAGCGGGTATCGGCGGCGATGAGCCAATCCGGGAAGCTGATTTGCCAGTGGAATTTTTGATGAATGCCTTGCGGCTTGTGGAAGGAGTACCCGCTGCGTGCTTCAGCGAACGGACCGGTCTGCCGTTGGCGGTGCTGGAGCCAGAATGGAGCCAGGCGCGGGCTGAGGGGCTGATGGAAGCCACGGCGGACCGGTTGCAGCCGACCGATCAGGGCTTGCGGTTTCTGAATGACCTCCTGCAAGGGTTTATGTCAAGTTAACGGAGCACATTTGTCTGCGATCTAGGTTGCGAATTAAAACAATATTTATGGAAGTGTATTTTACGCATCGTGCCTTGTTACTCTCCAATTCAACGTCTACAGTTTGAAAGCGTCGCCTCCCCGTAGGGCGATGTAGAACTGAAAATTCAGAGCGATAATGCACAAAGGAGGTTGATTGATGAACAAGAAATTACTGATGGGTGTCACTGCATTCTGTGCGATGGGATTTTTCGGCAGTGCATGGGCGACTGACTTTGGCACCGCCGCAGAAGCCAAGATGATGTTGGAAAAGGCTGTTGCTGCAGTACAGGCCGACGAGGCCAAGGCCCTGGAAGCGTTTACTAAAGGTGAAGGCGGCTTTAAAGAGAAAGACTTATACGTATTCTGCGGCGGTCCCGATGGTAATTTCACGGCTCATCCGAAGCTGGTTGGAAAGAGCTTGAAAGATCTGAAGGATAAGTCAGGCAAGGCGCTCGGTGAGGAAATTTACAAGAATGCGCACGAAGGCAAAATGGCCGAAGTGACTTACATGTGGCCGCGTCCGGGCGAAGAAAAACCTTCCGAGAAAGTAGCGTACGTTGAAAAAGTAGGCGATCAAATCTGCGCTGTGGGTTATTACAAGCCCTAAGGCTGCGATTGATGGTTTCGCATTAATCCCGCTTAAGCCGGGCCCCGTAAGGGGTTCGGCATTGTTCATCCCGTCCCAGACGTGCGAATGGCGAAGTATTGCCGATCTGTATTTCTTCCTGGCTTCTTGCATCGGCATCACCGTCTGTTTGCTAATCTTGTTTATACTGCCCCGGTTTTCTCAAGTCTCCCGCACACTCTCAGGAGGATCCGGTGATTTATTCCCTTGGCGACCGCAGGGTCGAATTTCATGGCGAGGATTGGTTCATCGCCGACAACGCGACCGTGATTGGCTCGGTTGTCCTCAAGCACAATGCCAGCATCTGGTTCAACGTGGTGGTGCGCGGCGATAATGACATCATTACCATCGGCGAGAATTCCAATGTCCAGGATGGATCGATTCTCCACACCGACCCAGGCATTCTATTGACGATTGGCCGCGATGTCGTCGTTGGTCATCTGGCGATGTTGCACGGCTGCATCATCGGCGACAACAGCCTGATTGGCATCAAGAGCCTTATCATGAACCGGGCGGTGATTGGCAAAAACTGCCTGATCGGCGCCAATAGTTTGATCCCCGAAGGCAAGGTTATTCCGGATAACTCGCTGGTCATGGGCTCGCCGGGCAAGGTGGTGCGCACCTTGACCGGGCAGGAAATCGAAGGCATACGCTTATCGGCGGGGCGTTACGTCGAGAATTTCAAACGCTTCAAGCGCGATTTGCGCCGGCAGGACTGAGCCAGTGGCGACGCTCGAAGACCGGCTGGAGCTGACTATCCAGGAAGTTGGCACCACGATCCTGGGTAAGGAACCGGCGATCCGGTTGGCGTTGGCCTGCCTGCTGGCGCGTGGCCACCTGCTGATCGAAGACCTGCCTGGTATGGGTAAAACAACCTTGGCTCATGCTTTGGCGCATTGCTTGGGCTTGCAATACCAACGCATCCAATTCACCAGCGACCTGCTGCCAGCGGATATTCTCGGTGCGGCAGTGTACGAACGCCAGCGCGAAACCTTTGTGTTTCATCCCGGGCCAATCTTTGCGCAACTGATTCTGGCCGATGAGATCAACCGCGCCACGCCCAAGACGCAAAGCGCTCTTCTGGAGGCGATGGAGGAGGGTCAAGTGACTATCGAAGGCGAAAGCCGCGAGTTACCAAAGCCGTTTTTCGTGATCGCCACACAGAATCCGGCTTACCAAATTGGGACATTTCCCTTGCCGGAATCGCAACTCGACCGGTTTCTCATGCGCATTGAACTCGGCTATCCCGATGCCCAGGCCGAGCGGATGTTGCTGGAAGGCGAGGACCGCCGCGAAGTGCTGGCGCGCTTGCCAGTGAGCATGACCGCGGCACAATTACATGAGGCGCAAATCAAAGTGGCGAGCGTTCACGCGGCCCCGCCGCTGCTGGATTACGTGCAGGCATTGCTGGCGTTTTCCCGCCAATCCAATCGCTTCCGGGGCGGGCTGTCGCCCCGGGCCGGATTGGGACTGCTGCGGGCGGCACGGGCTTGGGCGCTGCTGCATCGGCGCGGCCATGCTCTTCCGGAGGATGTGCAGACGGTGTTGCCTGCGATCGTTGGCCATCGCCTGCACCCCGGCGACGATAATTTGGAGCAGTCATCCACCGCGCTGGTTAAGCAGTTGCTCGAAGCGGTGGCTCTGCCGGCTTGAGTTTACTGTCATGTTTACAGCGTTGCGGCAACGCTTCGAGGCTTGGGTCACCCGTGGTCAGCGGCCAGCGCGCGATCCGGTGCGGCTAGAGCGCCGCCGCATCTATATCCTCCCGACGCGCTATGGCTATGCTTTTGCCGCGCTGTTGTTCGTGTTGTTCCTATGGTCGATCAACTATAGCAATAGCATGGGCTTCGCTTTCACGTTCCTGCTGGTCGCTATAGCCCATAACAGTATGTGGCAGGCGCATGATACGTTGCTAGGGCTGATCATCCATCCTGCTGATGTGGAGCCTACCTTTGTTGGGCAGGACGCCCAATTGCGTTTTCGCCTGGAAAATCCTGATCCGGAACCCCGTTATGGCATTGCCCTGCAATGGCGCGATCAGCCACCCAGCTATGTCGATGTGCCGCCTTCAGGGGCGGCGGTCGCAACGCTGACAATTCCAGCCACGCAGCGTGGCTGGTTGCGGCCGGGGCGCATCCGGATATTGACGCGCTTCCCGTTGGGCCTGCTCCAATCATGGAGCTGGATAGAATTCGAATCGGCAGCTTTGGTTTATCCGCAGCCTCGAGGACAACGTCCATTGCCGGCAGCGTTACCCAATAGCGCTGGTGGTGGTTTACATGAGGTGGGACCGGGCAGTGAGGATTATGCTGGTTTCCGGCCTTATGCACCCGGTGATTCCCCGCGCCGGATCGCCTGGAAGGCGGCTGGCCGCAACGAGCAATTGCTGGTTAAGCGCTTTACCGACCAAGCTCGGCCGGAATTGTGGCTGGACTGGGCGCTCCTGGGCGATGACCCGGTTGAGGCACGGCTGGCGCAACTCTGTCAATGGGTGCTCAAAGCTGAAACCGAGAGCCGCCGTTATGGCTTGCAGTTACCAGGCGTGCGGATTCCGCCAGGGCAGGGTGATATGCACCGTCGTCGCTGCTTGGAGGCGCTGGCATTGTTTTAGCATCAACAACGTGCAAATGCTGTTCATCCCAGGTTGAGTCTGCGAAATTTTATCCCCCTCCACAGCTTATAAGGATCGGATGACCAAGATATGGGTCTATGCCCAGTACGGTGTTTCGTTTCTCTGGCCGGTTGATTCGTTGGCCCATACGCTGAAAGCTTTAGAAAATCTTATGCGATTCTGGAAACAACAGCATAATCCCCTCGCTTCTCGCCCTTCTCCCTCTACTGGAGAGGAGCGTGTTAAGGTTTGTGCTCAAACCCCGGTAGAACTACTGACGTCGACGGCGCTGATTTGGGTGATACTAACGCTGACGCTGGCGGTCGCGCCGCACACGAATGAACTGCCGGTTTGGTTGGCACCGGCTTTTTTTATCATTGCTGCTTGGCGGGGGGGTATTGCGATTTGGCAACAACCCTTGCCGCCCCGCTGGCTATTGCTCATGTTGGCGCTGCTGGCTACTGCGGGGGTGCTGGTGAGTTATAAAACCTTGCTTGGCCGCGATCCCGGTGTGGCGCTGCTGACGGCAATGACGGCTTGCAAGCTGTTGGAAACCCGAGGCTTGCGCGATGGTGTGGTATTGGTTTTCCTCGGTTATTTGCTGGTCATGAGTAACCTGCTTTACAGCCAGGAAATCCCGATGGTGGCTTACCTCCTGGCAGTGGTGACACTGATGCTGGTCTCGCAGATGCTGATCCATCGCCAGCATGCGGGCCTGACGGCGCTCGCCCCTCTGCGGCTGGCTGGGAAAATGGTGCTGGTAGCCATTCCAGTGATGCTGGTGCTGTTTGTCCTCTTCCCGCGCATCCCTGGCCCTCTGTGGGGACTGCCCAAAGATGCCTATA
The DNA here is from genome assembly GCA_002343485.1 of Proteobacteria bacterium UBA2383. GTDB lineage: Bacteria > Pseudomonadota > Gammaproteobacteria > Competibacterales > Competibacteraceae > UBA2383. The sequence continues at coordinate 7,177 of DDST01000045.1, read as the reverse complement.
AAGGCCGCACGGGTTTGTCCGATGAAATGGAGCCGGGGACGATTAGCCAACTGATTCAGTCTGACGAAGTGGCGTTCCGGGTCCGGTTCACGGGCGCCATGCCGTCGCCGAAACAACTTTATTGGCGCGGACCGGTGTTATGGGGTTTTGACGGACGGCGTTGGACACGGCGGGATGAATTGCCATCGCAGACTCCCGTCCCCTTTACGCCGGAGGGGCCAGCGCTGGATTATGCCGTGCTCCTGGAGCCGAGCAATCAACGCTGGCTGCTGGCGTTGGATCTGCCAGCGAGCCTCCCCCCGCGTGCTGGCATGACCCGGTCGTTTCAACTGTTGCGCGAGCGGCCGGTCAACGAAGTGTACCGTTATGAGGTGCGTTCTTATCTGCAATACCGGACGGGTGAACTGACTTCATCTGAGCGGTTCCTCGGTTTGCGGCTGCCATCAAAGAGCAATCCACGCGCCCGGGAACTGGCTGAGGAATGGCGTGCGCGCGATCCACGGCCTGAGAGTCTGGTCAATGCGGCGCTGGCTTTGTTCCGCGAGCAATCGTTTTACTACACGCTGACCCCGCCACTGCTTGGTTTCCATAGCATCGATGAATTTCTGTTTCGCACCCGTGAAGGCTTTTGCGAACACTATGCGAGTGCTTTCGTGTTTTTGATGCGGGCCGCTGGGGTTCCGGCGCGGGTGATTACGGGCTATCAAGGTGGCGAGCGTAACGAAATGGGTGAGTATCTGATTGTTCGTCAATCCGATGCGCATGCCTGGGCCGAAGTTTGGCTGGAAGACCGCGGCTGGGTGCGCATCGATCCTACGGCGGCGGTGTCTCCAAACCGGATTCAGCAAGGTATCTATGCCGCATTGGCCGATACCGGTACCTTGCCCTTTCTGGCCCGCCGGGACGGTCATTATGCATGGCTTCGGCAGCTGGCGCTGAGCTGGGATGTGTTGAACATTCGCTGGAACGAATGGGTACTCGCTTATGGCCCTGACCGGCAAAAGGAATTTCTATCAGGGCTGGGTTTCGGCACCGTGGATTGGCGCGGGATGACCATCGCTATGGTGGCAACATTGAGCAGTCTGGGGGTGATTTTCATCACATTGCGCTGGCGGAGCCGCCGGTCCCGTGATCCGGTGGTGCGCGCCTGGCAGCAATTCTGCCATCGGCTGGCCCAACACGGTCTAGCACGTGGTCTGCATGAAGGGCCGCTGGATTTCACTGAACGGGTGATCGCGCAACGCCCGGAGCTGGCAAAGCCTGTCCGGGAAATTGCTAGATTGTACATAGCCTTGCGCTACGGGCCGGTCCATCCATCAATGGCGGTGCGTCAGTTGCAGCGTCAGGTGCGGCGGTTCCGGGCTTGAGAATACGTCTTCAATACCTGCAAGAGGTATAGCCTTACTTTGGAATGTACAAGGAAGTCAGGAATCATTCGGGGTTTGATTGAGAAATGGTAGAATTTATCTTGCCGGATCGCAATATTGACTGATTAGAGTATTCCATTGATTTTATGAATAAAAGCCATCAACCCATTCGCCAGTTCGCAAGCGATAACTATTCCGGCATCTGTCCTGAAGCTTGGGATTATCTGCTGGAAGCCAATTCGGGCGATGCACCGGCTTATGGCAATGATCAATGGACCCAGCGGACGGCAGACCGCTTTCGCGAACTTTTCGAGACAGATTGCGAAGTGTTCTTCGTATTCAACGGCACGGCTGCTAACTCTCTGTCATTGGCAGCGCTTTGCCAATCCTATCACAGCGTGATTTGCCACGAGACCGCCCATATCGAAACCGACGAATGCGGTGGCCCGGAATTCGCCTCCAATGGCTCCAAGCTGCTGCTGGCCAAGGGTGAACAGGGCAAACTCGATCCACCTGAGGTGGAACGGTTGATTACCCGCCGTTCGGATATTCACTATCCTAAACCCAAGGTAATTAGCATTACCCAGGCCACCGAGCTGGGCACGGTCTATACCCTGAATGATCTGCGCGGCCTGCGCAAACTGGCCAAGCAATACGGGTTGAAAATGCATATGGATGGCGCCCGCTTCGCCAATGCGGTCGCGACGCTGGACCAGACGCCAGCGCAAATGACCTGGCAGGCAGGTATCGACGTGCTGTGTCTGGGCGGGACCAAGAATGGAATGGCGATCGGCGAGGCGATCCTGTTTTTCGATCAGGAGCTGGCGGCCGATTTTGCCTGGCGCTGCAAACAGGCAGGGCAATTGGCTTCCAAGATGCGTTTCATCGCCGCGCCTTGGCTGGGGCTGCTAGAAACCGGTGCCTGGCTGCGCAATGCACGCCACGCGAATGACATGGCGGCCTATCTTGAGCAACGGTTGCAGGAAGTGGCTGGCCTGCAGCCGATGTTCCCCCGGCAAGCTAATTCAGTGTTTCTGGAATTACCGCCGCCGGTCATTCAGGCCTTACAGGCCAAAGGCTGGCAGTTTTACACCTTCATCGGTGTGGGGGGCGTCCGGCTGATGTGTTCCTGGAATACTCCCCAAGAAGCGGTTGATCAGTTGATCAGCGATCTGCAACGGGCGCTGACCCGGACCCAGGCTGCCGGGCAAGATTGATGCCGGTTGATCTGTTGCAACGTAATGTGCCGCTGCATGGCCTCAATAGTTTCGGTCTTCCAGCGCATGCCGGGTGGTTCGCCAGCATCGATACCTTGGCGCAACTTACCGCACTGATGAATTTGCCCGAGTGGGCATCTTTGCCACGCTTTATCCTCGGGGGTGGCAGCAATCTGGTGCTGACCGGTGATTTTGCGGGACTGATGTTGCACGTGCGGATTGCCGGACGGGAACAGATTGCAGAAGAGATGGATGCCTGGATTGTGCGTGCCGGAGCGGGGGAAAACTGGCACGATTTCGTGTGCTGGACGCTGGCGCATGGCTGGCCGGGACTGGAAAATCTGGCGCTGATACCCGGTACGGTCGGCGCGGCCCCGGTCCAGAACATTGGCGCCTACGGGCTGGAAATAGCCGAGCGGTTTGAGTATCTGGAAGCAGTGGATTTGGAGACCGGCAAAATTGTAAGGTTTGACCATGCCGCTAGCCAGTTTGGTTATCGAGACAGTGTCTTCAAACGGGAAGCTGCCGGGCGCTATCTGATCACGGCCGTCGCTTTTCGCTTGCCCAAACGCTGGCGGCCCGTAACCTGTTATGCCGATCTGGCGCAGGAACTGGAAACGCGGCAAATCGCCTCCCCAACGGCACGGCAGATTGCCGATGCGGTTATGGCCATCCGCTTGCGCAAGCTGCCGGACCCGGCGCGGATCGGCAACGTGGGCAGCTTCTTCAAGAATCCGCTGGTCGATGCGGCAACGTTTGCGCATCTTGCAGACCGTTATCCCGGGTTACCACGCTATCTGCAACCCAACGGAACCATTAAATTGGCCGCTGGCTGGTTGATCGAACGCTGCGGCTGGAAGGGACGGAATCTGGGACCTGCCGGCGTCTATGAACATCAGGCGTTGGTGCTCGTCAATCGTGGAGGGGCAAACGGCGTTGATGTCCTGCGGCTGGCGCGGGCCATTCAGGCGTCGGTGCAAACGGAGTTTGGGATTGAATTGGAACTAGAACCCGTCGTGTTGTAAGAACCCGTCGTGTTGTAAAGATCCAGGCTTCTCCGCAATCATCACTAATAATGCAATTCCACCTCCGCTGGGAACTGGTGCAGGGTAGCCGTGCGGCCGGTGAAGGCCGTTATCATCTGCCCGTTGACGGTTACTTTCCGCAGCGGCCGGGCGAGCGGGGAATGCAGGATAATGCCGCCTGGCGGTACGATGACATCGCCCGACAAACGTACCTGCAGTACGTCGGCGTTAGCCATCATCATCTGGTAATTCAACGTTCCATGCCAAGTGGGCATTCGCTTGACTGTAACGCCCTCTCGGCTCTCCGCCCAAGCGGCGGGAATGCCCGCGCCGATCACCAGCGCCTGGTCCGCCTCGCGTTCGTAGACGAAAAGAGTGCGTGCTGCCCGGATAAAATCGGAACCCACCCAGGTATGCGGCATGTCACCGATAAACCGCGGGAGGCGCGGTTCACGCCAGACCACTTCCGCCCAGTGATTCCAAGTGGCTGGACGTTGGCCTTCGAAGAAGAAAGCCAGTGCTTCCAGCGCCTGGTCACGGAGACCAAGCCGGATTAGCGCACCCACCGACCGCCATTCGTAAGGCGTATAGGCTTCCCAAGTGCGCTCCTCTTGACGTTTGTGGAGGAATTCAAGGTAGCGTTCAAAGGTGCGGTTCAGCGCGGGTTGTGGTAGCCATCCCAGTTCTCCGCCGGGATCGATGGCAATCGTGGTGGAGGTCGGATCGAGGTCGCCCAGCTCCACCGCGCCCGGAATGAAATCGATATGGTGCATTTTCAGCACAGCCTCAAGCGAGGCATGCAAATCCTGACGGAAGGTGTCTCGCAGGGCAGCGATGCGTTCCGCTTCGGCATCCTCGCCAAGAATTACGGCCATGGCGGCAGCATCCTTCAGTCCACGCAGGACAAAGAAATTGTCCCAGTAGGAATGGCGTGGCTGGCTGGCATAGCCTTCATGACTGATCGACTCCGGCACCAACCCGCCATAGGGAAGATAATCCGGATCGGTGCGGTACTTGCCAGTCGAGCGCTGCTGGCGCAGAAAATCGATATAGTCGACTGCCTTGAGCGCATAGGGCCACATTTCGCGCAGAAAGCCGACATCACGCGTATAACGGTAGTATTCCATGACCGCGTAGATCAGTTCGCCATGGCTATCGTGCTCAGGTGTTGGATCGGCGCCACGCCCATCGACGCAGCAAGGCACCTTGCCATCTGGGAATTGATAGGGAACATACCATTGCAGGAATTGCCGTACCTCTTCGGTATAACCCATGCCCAGCAGAGCAGCGGAAGTCAGCGCGCCATCACGGATCCAGGAGCGGGCATAAGCACGTGAGCCGGGTTGAATTGCCGGACCGTCACGGTTGATAAGAATGTATGCCAGATTACTTTTGATACTGTTCGCCAGCCGTTGAGCGGTTTCCGGCAGTTCCAGCGCGACCCGGTCCAGCTGCGTTGCCCAGTCGCGGCGGGTCTGCTCCAGCAGTTGCCTGGCTTGCATCGCAGCGTCAGTGTCCGGTAGCGCTGGAGCAGATTCCTCGTCAGTGTGGAACGGGATACGCAGATAAACCTCGCGCGATTCGCCAGGCCGCAAATCCCAGCCGTATTCCAAGACCCCAGAGGCATATCCAAACGGGGCATCATTGACCCGATCCTGAGGAGGTAACCGGCCGGCTGCTAGATCATCAATGATCGCCCCTTGATCGAAGGTTGCAGCACGGAACCGGCTGGGAGCCGTCAGAACTGCGATCCGTTTACCGGAAGGGCTGACTTGAAGGGTCCGGCCGGTGTAACTCAGGCCACGAATTGGCGAAACGCCGCTGGCGATATTCAGCGACTGCCAGGGTGGATTGACTTGGAAAGGCCGTATCGCCAGAAACAGAGTGAGGTGCCGCGTTTCAGCGCTCAGGTTTTGAACCCGGTAGCGGGCATACAGTGCCGATTTGCCGGATGGGCCAGCAGCAAAGGCGGTAATGGCCAGCCAGAAATGTTCGAGCTCCCAGCGCACCGTAGGAATGGGCAAATAACCATCCGCTAAATCCTGAACCGGTTCCACGTCGGCCCAAGTAATCAACCGGCCATTGGCAAACAAAAAAGGTTCAATAGTGAAGCTGCTTTTGTCGACTTCCAAGGCTCCATCTTCACTGAGTAAGGCTTCCTTTTCGTCGCCGCTGACCCCGACAACCGTCCAATAGCTTTGCTCGCCTTGGAAATAGCGGGGATACCATCCCCGCGGCGCGGTGCGAGCGATGGCTTCGAAAAATCGATTGGGTGAAGTGGAAAATTCATAAGATTGCACAGCGATATGGCGAATGCCATAACCTCGCTGGCGGCTGCTGCGTTCCAAGCTAAGCCGTAGATAGCGGGATTCGGCGTCAGGCAAGTAGAGGTAGTCCCGCTGGCCATTGCCGTCACGCACCGTGTAGAGGGTTTCCCACTGCTCACCATCGCCGGAAATCTGCACCTGATAATCGGTTGCATAGTCATCGGCATCCCAGTCGATGATTAATCCACCATATTCACGAGTGGTGAGAAAATCCAGCAGCAGCCACTGATTTTCCGCTAGTGCACCGCTGCGCCAAAGGATAGCGGGATTCGGGTCGAGCGCGGCCTCTGGCGGGTGGCTTTCGGTCGCAGTCGAGGCGCGAACCGCAGGATTCAAGGTGTAGGCTTGTAAGGGTTCACGTTCCTCGAAGGTCAGTTGGTCGATCCAAATCGAACCTTTGCCCAACTCGTTCGCCGATAAGGCGAATTCGATCACGGCGACATCTTCCAGTGATCCACCCGGCCCCCACGCTCGATGGAGATGCCGTTTTTTAACGGCAGCCGGCTGCCAGTCACCGGGAAAGATATGATCACGCTCTTGGAACCACCAGACATTCTGGCGGGAATCCACAATCTTGAATTGAGCATCACTCCGTGGAGCAACACCCCGGACGGAATAACGGAAGACGAAATTTTCCGGTAGCCGTAAAGGGAAGACCTTGCGAGCGATGACAAAGCTGGCGCCTTCCTGAAACTCGAAATCCAGACGCATGGCGTGGTGGCCATCGTGACCATCGTCCTGGGCAATTTCCAGTTGAGCCCCAGGAGACGTGATGATGCTCCAACCGCTGAGATCTTCGAAATCGTCGAGCAACACGGATTTGCGAGAGGGTGTTTCCGCAGAGGGAGATGGAGCGGCAACAGAATCCAGAGAGGCCGTTGCCAGGGCTGGATGGAGCGACAGAAGCAATATGGTAGCCCACAGGATTGAGGGCCATGGATAGCGGGTTGGCATAATGAAAGCTGCTTGTAGGGTAACTGCTACTGCTGGCGAATTTGATATGTAGGTATTCTATGCTGCTCCTGCCAGGGGTGCCAGAGAAGCGAAGGCGGATTGTCTGATTTTGGCGAAGGGCCGCTGAGTTAGCCAAGCGTCCACACACACCATGTTAATGGCGATAGCGGTAAATAGCGGCTGGCGCGGGGCTCTGGTCCACCCGATCTACCGCTTCAAACCATTCCATTTTGAGCTGATCAGGTCATTTTGGAATGATTTTAATAGGATCTAATAGATAATCAAAT
>DDST01000004.1:30720-53401 GCA_002343485.1 Proteobacteria bacterium UBA2383 | reverse complement strand
CGGCCGGGGGGGGCGGGTGGGGGTCCCTCCCGTCCCTGTGGCGCGCTCCTGGCGCGCCTTCCGCCGCTCCTGCGGCGGTGGGTTGGGGCTCTCTTCGTTCGCTGTCGGCTTTTGTGGGGGTGTCTCGTGGCTCTTTGTCCCGCTTCTTCTTCTTCGGTTGTTGTTGTTGTGTCCCGCTTGTCGTTCCGCGTTCGGGCGTTGCGTTCGGGTGCTGTCGCCGTGCGCGTGCTGGGTTGCTCGGTGGTCGTGGCCCCGTGCGCCTCGCCGCGCTCGGCGCGGTGCCTCGGTTGCTCGGCCTTTGGTCGGTGCGGCCTGGCTGTGCCGCCTGGCCCCGGTGTCGGTCCCGGTGTGTTTTTCTCGGCGGTCGGTTTGCCGGTCCCGTCTCGCGCCTTTGGCGTGTAGTTTGTCGTCTGCTTCCGTGGGGGGTGTCTCGTGGCTCGTTCTCGTTCGCTGGTTGTTCCTTCCGCTTCGCGCGTGGTTCTGTCCGCCCGCTGCGGCCTTGCTCCTTGGGCGGGTTCCGCCCTCGGCGTCTCGTTCCGCCCGTCGGCGGTGGCGCTGTCGGGTTTCGTCGCGGTCGCGCGCTTTGCGTCGCCGGTCGCTGCTGGCGCGTTCGCGCGCTCGTGGGGTCGGCGCTTGCCGGCCGCTTGTGGTGGCTGTCGGGTTCGCGCCGTGCCGGCTGGCGTTCCGCCGTCGTGGTGTGTGTCGGTGCCGGTTGCCCCGCCGCCCGTGCCGGTTCGGCGGGGTGGCGCGTCGCGCGCCCTCGCCGCCGTGTTCGCGGCGCGCTGTGGCGTTTCCGTTTCCGCCGCGTAGTTTGGCCTTTGCTTCCCTGGTGGTGTTCCGTGGTCATTTCCTCTGCCGTTTCGTCTCGCCTGTCCCGCCGCGCTGGCGCGCTCGCGGTTTCCTCGTGCGGTTTCCTTTGGCCGGGTCGCGCGTTCGCGTTTGCTTCCGCGCGCCGCGCGTTCCTCGTCGCCGCCGCATTTCGCCGGCGTGGCTGGTTTGTTGGGGTTCGCGCCGTGCCGTGTGTGCCCGGCCTGTTGCTCGTTTGCGTCGCCCCGTTGCCGCTCGGTCCCTCTGGCGGCTGGCCGTTTCCGTCGGCGGGGGGCGCTGGCGTTTGGCTGCGGCCCGTGGTTGGGGCTTAGTCGTGTCGCTGGCTCGGTCCCTGTTCCCGTCCGCCGCTCCGGCGGTGGTCGGGTTTTCCGGCTCGCGCCGGCTCGCGCCGGCCTTTCGGCCGCTCGTGGCCGGGGTGGTGGGGTCGGCGCTGGCCGCCGGCCGCTCGGTGGCGGTCGGTTGTGCCGCTGGCGCGGATTCGTTCGTTCGCTCTTCCGCCCCTGGCGCTGTGGTGTTCGCGGCGTCTGCGTTTGGCTCCGGGCGCGCGGCGTTCGCTCGGCGTTCCGTGGCCCTGGTGCGCGCTGTGGCCGCTGGTGGCCCCGGTTCCGGTCTGGTCGTGTTCCCGTCCGCGCCGTGTCCTGCTGGGCTGGTGCCGTCCGCGTCGTCCTCGGCCTGCTTTTGCGGTTTGGGGTCGGGGTCGTGGGCTTCGGCGGCTTTCGCGGCGGGTCTGGGCGTGCGCGTGGTCGTGTTCCCGTGCGGGTTTTCGGCGTTGCCGGCTTGGGGCGCTTGGCGGCCCGCTGCCCCTTCCGGGGTTTGGGCGCGCGGGTTCCTGCTGGGGTGATCCGCGCCGCTGTTTCCGCCGCCCTTCGGGGCGGTTTTTTGTGCGAGAAAATTATAGCGTTTGCTTGAATATACTATAGCGTTTGCTATAATACATTCAAACAAGGCTCTTTTTTACTGGTTCGAGGTTTTTGCGGCGGCCTTAAAAATTGGCAAAAACCGAACTCCCGATTCGCCGGTTTACTGGGTAAAAAACCGGCAACCAACAACCAGACCTGGAGAAACGAAATGTCAGCGTCAGCAATGCAAAACGGTTGGGCGCGGCAGGATTACGCCCATGACCAGCGGGAAGACAGTCAGGAAGCGCGCGATGCGGCCCGCGCGGCGGTCGTCGAGGACATCATTGGTGAACTGAAGTATATCGGCCAAGCGCACGGTAAGAAGGCCCGCGTGCTAGACAAATTTGAAAAGCAATCCAGAGATTCGGCAATGGATGCTGCTTTTGATTTGATCCATGACAACGCGAGGGATACCGAAAAATTTTCTACGGCATTGATTCAAATCTGGGCGGATAAAGGCGCTGAGTATCAGCTTGGCGATACCCCAATAGACCGCTTGGTTAATGTCATCAATTCCGCGTTGCTGGAGTTCGCCGAGCAAAAAGCCAAAAGGGAAATCCAGTAACAAAAAGGCGCTTGCGCTGTTCGCAGCAACGCAAGCGCCCCACGGCAACCCCGAACCGTAACGTAACGAGGTAATAAACATGAAACCACAGAATCACCAAAACGCGCAAGATGATATTGAATCCATCGCGTTCGACGCCTGGCTGTCTAGCCCAGAAGGCCAGGCTTGGCTGGACGATGACGAAGAGCGCGCCGGTAGCTGGTGGAACCATGACGGCTTTAACCCGGAGATTTGCGGTCATGCGTGAGATCAAGATTCATTTCCCGCACTACTGGATCGAGATTCCCGCCGATATTCCCGTAATAGCCCTACTCCCGATCCTCCAGCGTACCGGTTGGCGGATTCGCTGGAATCACCCACTGGGCGCGATCCAAATTCATTGATAAGAGGAGGACTTGAAGATGACCACTGAAATTCTGCTTGAAGAAGTGGGACTTGAACCCGGCAAAATCATGGCCGACTCCATCCGGCAATGGCGCTCGGACTGCCAGGCCGGACAGTTCAAGATTGGCGCGAACATCTTTCGCGGCCCCAAGATCGACATGGAATTGATCGGGGCGCAAATCGCGGAAGGCGAATATTTCGGTTATCCCTATCAGAAATGGCTGGCGCTGTTGTTTGTGGATTCGGAAGGTGTTTTGTCCACGATCCTGTTCAAGACCGCGAGTCTCGACAACTTCGAGGAATTACGCCGCTCGTATCGCATCAAGGGCGAAACCCTAATGGGAAAAACCATTCGCGCCCAAATGTCCAAGCGCGCCAGCAAGGCCAGCGGTAACGGCTATTTTGCCGTTGAGTTTGAGGTTGTGAGCGAAGGCAAATACGCCGAGGCCATCGCGCAATTCCGGCAGCTTCATTACACGCCGGAATTTATCCGGTTGATCGAATCCAAGCCGGCCGACAACGGCGGCAAGTAACCCCACGCAGCGCCAGGGACGGCGAAATCTTGGAGATTCATCATGAGTGAGCAATATCAGATTCAGGAATACAGCCAGACCGCCGCCGCCCTCTCGATCTTGCGCGAGAAATACGGCCGACAGTTTGATGTCACCACCACCAAGGGGATGATCGAAGCCCGCGAAGCGCGCGCCGTCGTCAAGGGCTACCGGGTGGCGCTTGAGAAGGTGCGGCAGGAAATCAAAGCCCCGGCGTTGGAACACACCCGCTTGATTGACGCCGAGGCGAAGCAGATTACCGCTGAACTCCTCGCTATCGAGGAACCCATTGATCGCGCCATCAAGGCGGAGGAAACCCGCAAGGCGGAAGAGAAAGCCGCCCGCGAGCGCGCCGAAACCGCCCGCATCGCCGCCATCGCGGCCCGCATCAGCGGGATTCGCAACCGGGTAGCCGATGTCGCCAACCAGCCCGCCGAAGTGATCCGCGCCGCCCTCGACCAGGCCCAGACGCTGGAATTGACCGAAGCGGAATTTGGCGAATTCCTCCCGAACGCACTTGAAGCCTTGGCGGAAACCCAAGCCACTCTACAAACCGCCCTGGAAAACCGGATTGCCTATGAAGCCGAGGAAACGCGGTTGAAGGCGGAACGGGAAGTAGAAGCGGCCCGGTTAAAGGCGGAACGGGAAGAACTGGCGCGGTTGCGGGAAGCGGAAGCGGCCCGGAAAGCCGAACAGGCCAAGATTGAAGCAGAGGCCAAAGCCAAGGCCGACGCGGACGCGGCAGCCATCCGCCAGCAGCAGGAAGCGGAAGCGGCCCGCATTGCCGCCGCACAGCGAGAGCTCGATGAACGCCAACGCCGAATCGACGAAGCCGAAGCAGAGGCCAAAGCCAAGGCCAAGGCAGTAAAGCCCCTTCACAAGGGTAAAGCCATTGACCCAATTGCTGACATCAAGCAGGCCATTAACGCAAATGCCGAAACGGCCAAAGCCCTCGATCAAGCCTACCAGCGCGGCTACCAAGCCGGACTGAATAGCGCCAAGCAAGCCGCTTAATCATGGAGCGCCAGGGATGGCGCTTGGAGAAACCAGAATGAACAACAACGACTATCAAGACCTACCGGGCATCTCCTCGCACTGGCTAATCACGATGCTGGACAGTCCCGCCGCCTGCTGGCGGAAATACCTTGATCCCCAGCGGCCAGTCGAAACGCCGACCGATGCGATGCGGTTTGGAACGCTGGTGCACTGCCTGGTGTTGACGCCGCGCCAGTTCGACGCCGAATTTTTGGTGGCCGACTACGAGCGCCGCAGCAACGCGGGCAAGGCGCGTTACGCCCAATTGCAACAGTATGGCTTGACCGTCATCAAGCCCGCCGAACTGGAACGCGCCCGCGCGGTGGTCGCCGCCCTGGCCGCCCACCAGGAAGCCCGAAAATTGCTGCGAGGCGGCCGGAAGGAACGAACCATCATTCAGCCCCGACCGCGCGGATTGCTCCCACTCAAAGCCCGGCTGGACGTGCATCAAGAGAGCCAGCGCGCGGTAGTCGAACTCAAGACCATTCGTGATCTGGGCTTGGTGAAGCAGTCCATGGAACGTTACCGCTATCCACTGAGCGCCGCGTTTTATCGGGACATGGTGCGCGGCCAGGCGGTGACATTCGTTTTCGTGCAATCCACCCCGCCCTACGAAATTCTCGTCATGCCCATGAGCCGCATTGAATTGCAAGACGGGGAAATAATGTGGCGGACGGCGCTGGAGATGTTTGATACCTGTTGGAAGCTGAATCAATGGCCGGAAATGGAACCGACCACAACCGACATGGACGATGACCCGCTCATGATGAATTTCACTCCCCCGAAAGCGGCGGGACGGTCACCCCGGTTTGAATTGCCGGTCGGCGAATTGGCTCTATAACCACTAATCAGCGCCAGGGACGGCGCAAGAGGAAAGCGGCATGAACACGATCGGATGTAGAGCGTGTGGTAAATGGCTTGGCAAGTTCCAATACCGAGAAATCGGCTACTGCGACCAGCACCTGCGCACGGCCTACCGGACCCGCCGCGCCGGCAAAGCCGCGGGAGACCTGTTCGATGCTGCTCTGGAATCTTGAAGAGGCCGCCCGCCAACTTGGCAACGTGAGTACGCGCACCGTGCGGCGGCTGTTGGAACGCGGCGAGTTACCCGCCGTGCGCATCGGCACCCGCTTGCTCATCCCCGCCGACGCCGTGCGGGACTGGATCGACCGCCAGACCGTGACCTATGCTGAACAGGGCGTGGGGCGGTTGGCCAGAGGATATGGCTCATGCCCAGACGAAAAGACCAAGACGGCCTCTACCAGCGCGGGGACTCCCCGTTCTGGTGGGCCAGCTACACCGACGCGGGCGGCGCGCGAACTCGCCGCAGTACTGAAACTGCCGACCGAAAGGAAGCCGAGGCCCTGTTAGCCAAGTGGAAGCTGGCGGCCCATCAGGAGAAGCACTGGGATGCGCCGCAGCGCCATACCTTCGATGAACTGATGCTGGCTTATTTGGCCGACACCCAAGCGATCAAGCGGAGCGCCGAGCGTGACCGCTACAGCGCCAAGCAACTCTATCCCATGTTCACCAGACGGACGCTGGACAGCCTGACGCCCGGTGATATTCGTCAGTATATCCGCCAGCGGACCGAGGAAAAAATCCAGCCAGCGACGATCAACAAGGAACTGCGCTTGTTGTCATCAGCGTTGAACTATGCGGCCAGGGAATGGGGATGGAGCGTTAACAACCCGGTCAGTGGCCGAACCTTGCCGGAACCGGAGGGACGGGTACGCTGGATCAACGCCGCCGAAGCGGAGAAACTCATCGAGGCCGCCAGGGCGGAACCCAAGGCCGCCGCTTACCTGCCTGACTTTATCCGGTTGGCACTCCATACTGGAATGCGGAGGGGAGAGATGCTGAACCTGGAATGGGAACGGGTCGATTTTTCCGCAAATCTGATCCATCTAGCAGGCATCAACACCAAGAGCGGTAAACGACGCAGTATTCCCCTCAACGCCACCGCACGAACGGCTTTGATCAGCCGCGCGGCGTTTCGGGCATCCAATTGTCCGGCGTCGCCATGGGTGTTCTGCACCAAGACGGGCGCACGGATTGCCAGCATTCGGCGGTCGTTCGCCACGGCCTGTCGACGGGCAGGCATTGATGATTTCAACCCCCACGACATGCGCCATACCTGCGCTGCACATCTAGTCAACGCCGGCGTGGCCTTGGTCGAAGTGCGCGATTTGCTAGGTCACTCCAGCATCGTGATGACCGAGCGATATGCGCACCTGTCGCCGGAAAATATCCGAACCGCCGTAGCTGTTTTGGATGCTGCGTCACGATTTGGTCACGCAGGCAATGAGGGGAAAGATAAGAAATTCGGATAACTGATTGAAAGATTTGGTCGGGGTGACAGGATTTGAACCTGCGACTCCTGCCTCCCGAAGGCAGTGCTCTACCAGGCTGAGCTACACCCCGATGCTTTGAGAAGAGATTAATAACGGCGCTTAACCGCAAACCTGGCCAATTCAATCAAGGCATCCTTGGCAGGCGAATACGGCAGCAGGCCTAGATGAAAAGATGCTTTCTCAGCCTCTCTTACGGCAAGAGAGACAGTATAATCCAAGGCACCGGTTGACTCAATAGTTTGGGTAATCGACTCAATCTGATCCAACCCTCCTTGTTCAATAACCTCGCGAATGATATTTCTTTCTTCAGGACTACCATGCTCCATCGCATAAATCAAAGGTAAAGTTGGCTTGCCCTCCGCAAGATCATCACCGATGTTTTTACCCAGTTCTGCGCTGGATGCACTGTAATCCAAAGCGTCATCAATCAGCTGGAAAGCAGTACCTAGATGCAGCCCATAACAGCCCAGCGCTAGTTCCTCTTCATGCGGTCGACCGGCCAGAACCGCTCCCAGTTTTGCAGCCGCTTCGAACAATTTAGCGGTCTTGCAGTGAATCACCTTCAGATACCGTTCTTCCGTGGTGTCAGGATCATGGCAATTGAGCAACTGCATGACCTCGCCTTCGGCAATGGTGTTAGTCGTGTCAGCCATAATCTCCATCACCCGCATACTGCCAATACCCGCCATCATTTGAAACGCACGGGAGTAGAGAAAATCGCCTACCAGAACACTGGCTTGATTACCCCAGATGGCGTTGGCGGTCTCCCGCCCGCGACGCAGACCAGACTCATCTACCACGTCATCATGGAGCAAGGTTGCGGTGTGGATGAATTCGACAATAGCAGCAGCAACGATATGTTGGTCACCGGTATAACCGCAGGCACGCGCTGCTAGCAGCACAGTCACGGGCCGCAATCGCTTGCCGCCACTGTCAATAATGTAGCTGGCTAACTGGTTGATCAATACCACATCAGAATGTAGTTCCTGGCGAATCAATTGGTTGACTGCCTGTAAATCGCCCGCGACCGGTGCGCGGATATATTCGATATCCATGAGGATTAGCAGAATCCGAAGAAAACGCTTAACATGCTACGGTTTAGCTCCAGCAGGGTCAAGAAGAGCGCCTTGGCGTTACCATGACTGGAATGAGTTTGACCTTGTCCGGGTGTGCGACTAAAATCCGCCCCCTTATTGCCTCAACGGCTAATCCAGGATAACAAGGATTGAGAAATATGTACGCTGTCATCAAAACCGGGGGCAAACAATACCGGGTAGCTGAGGGCCAAACCCTTAAAGTTGAGAAGCTCGAAGCCGAAGCAGGTGCCTCCGTGGAGTTTAACACGGTGATGATGTTGGCTGACGGCGATCAGATCCAGGTAGGTGCGCCCTTTGTTGAGGGTGCCCGCGTCACCGCCACAGTTAAATCCCAGGGGCGCGGCCCCAAAATCCGTATTATTAAGTTCCGGCGCCGCAAACACTATTTCAAGAGGCAAGGTCACCGGCAAGGTTATACCGAATTGTGCATCAACGGTATCAGTAGCCTCTCTACGCCAGCGGCATTTGTTGAAACGTCGAATCAAGAGAGCTAAACCATGGCGCACAAAAAAGCAGGCGGCAGTAGCCGCAACGGTCGCGATTCCCAATCCAAGCGTCTGGGCGTCAAACTATTCGGCGGCCAACTGGCCAAGGCTGGTAACATCATCATCCGGCAGCGTGGCACTCAATTCCATCCCGGCGACAACGTCGGTTGTGGCAAAGATTACACACTGTTCGCGAAAACCGAGGGACATGTGGTATTTGCCACTAAAGGACCTTTCAATCGCAAGTATGTGAGTATCCAGCCTGTGTCATGAGCACCGGTAAATCCGGATGCGCTGAAAGCCCCCTTCGGGGCTTTTGTTTTGCCCATAATTCATAGAGGGCATCATGAAATTCGTCGATGAATTGCTCATTCGGGTCGAGGCCGGTGATGGCGGCAACGGTTGTGTCAGCTTCCGGCGAGAAAAGTATATTCCTTTCGGTGGCCCTGACGGTGGTGATGGCGGTGATGGCGGCAGTATCTATCTGGTGGCCAATGCTGAACTGAACACCTTAGCTGACTTTCGCTTTACCCGGCGATTTCAGGCCGAGCGCGGCCAGAACGGCATGGGCGCCAATTGCACTGGGCGCAGCGGCACCGATCTGGAAATCGTAACACCAGTTGGCACCATGGTATGGGATGCTGACACTGGCGAGCTTATCGGTGATCTGGTGAAGCCAGATCAGCGCTTACTGGTAGCGCAAGGCGGCTTTCACGGCCTTGGTAATACCCGCTATAAAAGCAGCACCAACCGCGCCCCACGGCAATTTAAACCCGGTACGCCGGGTGAGGCACGTAACCTGCGGCTAGAACTCAAGGTGATCGCCGATGTTGGCCTGCTGGGGATGCCTAATGCTGGCAAGTCCACCTTGATCCGCGCTGTGTCCGCCGCCAAGCCCAAGGTCGCCGATTACCCCTTCACCACCCTGCATCCCAACCTAGGTGTGGTGCGGGTTGGGCCACTGCAAAGCTTCGTCATGGCCGATATTCCAGGGCTCATCGAGGGGGCCTCCGAAGGTGCGGGGTTGGGGATGCAGTTTCTCCGGCATTTGGCCCGTACCCGGCTGTTATTACATTTAGTGGATGTCTCCCCATACAGCGACAGCGGTGATCCAGTCGAGGATATCGAGATTATTCTCAATGAATTGACCCGGTATAGCACCGAACTGGCGAGCCGTGAGCGTTGGCTGGTGTTGAACAAGCTGGACCTGCTGCCCGAGGAGCCGCGAGCAGCACGAATGGCAGAAATCGTCACAGCCCTAGACTGGAAGGGACCGGTGTTTGGGATATCTGCCGTCAACGGTGAAGGCGTGGAGGCACTGATCCAGGCGGTCATGGCGCGGCTGGAAGAACGGCGGCAGGTAGAATCCGTGATGGACAGTGAGTCAGACGATGTTCAACAAAACCCGTGAGCAATTGGGCGCGGCTCGCCGCTGGGTGGTTAAAATCGGCAGCGCGATGATCACCAATGAGGGGCAAGGGCTGGACAATTTTTCCATCAATGCCTGGGTGGCGCAGATGGCCGAGTTGCATCAGTCCGGCCGGGAACTGTTGCTGGTCAGCTCCGGTGCGGTGGCTGAGGGAATGCGGCGGTTGAATTGGCAACAGCGGCCTACCGTCCTGGCGGATTTGCAGGCAGCGGCAGCGGTCGGCCAAATGGGGCTGGTGCAGGCTTGGGAATCAGCTTTTGAGCGTCATGGAATTCGCACTGCACAAATCCTGCTGACCCATGAGGATGCTTCCGACCGGCAACGCTATCTTAATATCCGCAATACCCTGCGCACCCTGCTGCGCTTGCAAGTAGTGCCCGTCATCAATGAAAACGACACTGTGGCTTTCGATGAAATCCGCTTTGGCGACAATGACACCTTGGGTGCGCTGGTGGCGAATCTAGTTGAAGCTGAATTGTACGTCATCCTGACGGACCAGCAGGGGTTATATGATAAAAACCCACGTCAGTTTTCCGATGCCCGGTTGATTAGCGAGGGGCGGGCGGGCGATATGGCCTTGGAAGTCATGGCGCACGGCGGTGCGGGTAGTCTGGGGAGCGGCGGCATGTTGACCAAACTAAATGCAGCAGCGAAAGCCGCCCGTTCTGGGGCATTCACTTTGTTGGCCTGGGGCCGGGAAGCGGAGGTGTTGCGGCGAGTCGCTGCGGGCGAATTCCTGGGAACTTTGTTGCGGCCTAGCCAAAGTCCGGTAGCAGCCCGCAAGCAATGGCTGGCCGTGCAATTACAGGTTCGGGGCCGCCTCCATCTAGATGCAGGGGCGGTGCAAGCGCTGCGCGCTGCCGGTAAAAGCCTGCTGCCGGTTGGAGTCACCGCGATTGAAGGCCACTTCGAGCGTGGCGATCTGGTCGCCTGTCTAGATCCTAATGGTGTTGAAGTCGCCCGTGGACTCGTGAACTGCGATACTGAGCGGGCGCTGCTGCTGATCGGCAAGACCACCCGCCGGATCGAAGAACTACTGGGAGCAGTCGACGATCCGGAGCTGATTCACCGGGATAATCTGGTGGTGGTGTAAAGCTCAAAAGCTGTGCCAAACCAACCTATTGAGATCGCAGGAACGAACCTGATGAGGGCGATTCTCCTGGCCATCGCCCGCGAATGGGATACTGGTTGACGCTTCACTAACCTCAGTTGTCCACGTTCTTCCTGGTCTTTGCTGCTGATTCCGCTGCCTGATCCAATTCATGAATGCTTTCCATAAAAGCAAAGGACCGTCTTAAAACACCAGGAAGTCATCCGGCTGTTGAAGGCATCATATGTTCCGGCATCTGCACCGCAACCACCTGGCCACGCGCGCAGAGTTCGCCCTTGGCGGTCACCGTTGCCTTGACGACAACTTTGCGGCCCTTGATCTCCTCTATCTTGCCACGGATTTCCAGCGGCACGCCTAACGGCGTTGGGCGCAGATATTCGACCTGCAATGACGCAGTGACAAACCGTAAGGCAGGCTCAGTACCCATATCTCGTCCGGCGGCGCGATAAGCCGCCGCCGCCGCCGTTCCAGTGCCATGACAGTCAATCAGAGAAGCCAGCAAGCCGCCATAGACATAGCCAGGAATTGCAATATGGTAAGGTTGAGGGGTGAAAGAGGCGATGGTTTCCTCGCCATCCCAGTAACTCTTGATCTGGTAGCCCTGTTCATTGAGCCGGCCGCAACCGTAGCAATGACTCAATTCTTCAGGATAAAAGTCTTGAAAAGCTTTTGAATGCACAAAATATCTCCTGGATGGGATGCAAAACGGTTTCCCCAGCGCTTCCGCTGCTGGCGCAAGAAACACTCGGGATCAGACCTGAGCGATCCCGAATGATCATCAAATTGTAGGCGGATGAAACACATTCAGGAACTTGATTGAGCGATTGCCAGAGGAGATTTGCATGTTCTTCGGCCAGAAAATCCATCCACTGAATTTCGACATTCCTGAACAGTGGAGGATCAACGGGAATACGGTTGAATTGAGTGGGCCGAGCGTTTGTCTACGCATTCACTGCGCGGATATCGCCGACGGCTGTTTGCGGCTACGGTTTGAGAATCTGCACGATACCGGCTCACGCCAGCATTCGGACGCCGTGCTACCAGAACTGCGCGAAGGCCGATCGGTTGTGCCGATGGTCTCCTCCCATCCCAACCCTCATCTACTAGGGGAGAAAGAGACGGATATTGTGCAGTTCACCACAGCAGCGGGCCGCATCGAACTTGGCGCATCCTGCCTGCGGCTGGAGTTAGCTGGTATTACGCTGGACACCGTTGCGGAAGGCATCGGTAGCTGCGGGGAAAATCTGCTGCTCAACTTCGCATTAAACAATGTGGAGGGTTGCTATGGCTTCGGCGAGCGCACCCGGCGCCTCAACAAACTGGGCGACAGCGCCGAATTTCTGACTGTGGACGTGGTGGCCGTGTTTCGCCATACCTATGCCCGCGATGACTACGATCCCACTTATGTTGCCATCCCTTTGGCAATCCTCAAAACCGGCGAGGGTTTTCTGGGGCTGTTCTTCGACAATCCCGGCCGAGCGGTGATGGATACTGGCAAGAGCCGTCCTGGAGAATTCTGGTATCAGGCTTTCGGCGGCGTGACCGATCTTTATGCACTCGCAGGTCCCGGTTTGGCCGATGTCGTCCGGCGTTATGCCGCGTTGACCGGGCGAGCGCCGCTGCCGCCGCTGTGGGCGCTTGGTTATCATCAGTGCCGGTGGAGCTACCGGAGCGCGGCTGAGTTCCGCGAACTGGCCGCGCAATTCGCCGCCGCCGATCTACCCGTCAGCGCACTGTGGTATGACATCGATTACATGGACGGCTTCCGGCTGTTTACCTGGAACCGAGGCGCGTTTCCCGATCCTGCCGGGCTGAATCATGCGTTGCAGGCGGCGGGGATTCGCACCGTGACCATTGTCGATCCCGGCGTCAAGCGTGAGCCGGGCTATGCGGTTTACGACAGCGGCCGGGAACGGCAGGCATTCTGTCAAACCGCCAGTGGCCGCGATTACGTCGGCAAGGTCTGGCCCGGTGACACCGTATTTCCCGATTTTACCCTGGCGAACACCCGTGACTGGTGGGCGGGCAAGCTAGCAGATTTTCTGCGCGACAATGCAGTAGACGGTGTCTGGCTGGATATGAACGATCCAGCGACCGGTTACAGCCGCAGCGAAGAAATGTGCTTCGACCACGGTTCGATTTCCCATGACCGCTACCACAATCAGTATGCGCATTTTATGGCAATGGCCAGCCGTGCAGCCTGTGACCGCATCGACCCCGACGGCCGCCCGTTCCTGCTGACTCGCAGCGCCTGCGCCGGGACCCAGCGCTACAGCGCAGTGTGGACCGGCGATAACGCCAGCAACTGGAAACATCTGCGGATGGCATTGCCATGTTCGTTGAACTTGGGATTGTCGGGCGTTGCATTTAATGGCCCGGACGTTGGCGGTTTCATGGATGACGCCAGTCCTGAACTGCTGGTGCGCTGGCATCAGGCCGGTTGTCTGTTCCCCTTCTTCCGCAACCATGCGATTCAACATTCCCGGCAGCAGGAACCGTGGCAATTCGGGCCGGCACCGCTGGCGGCGATTCGCGGCGCGATCCGTACCCGCTATCGCTTGTTGCCCTCTTTATATCAGTGCTTTTTCGCTCACTGGCGGAACGGTGATCCCATTATCCGCCCTCTGCTCTACCACTACAATGGGCCGGAATACGTGCATCTGGACGATCAATATCTGGTTGGCGACACCTTGCTGGTTGCACCAATTCTGCATGGCGAGGGTCAGGGGCCGGAAATCATCCGTCATGGGGTCAAGATGCAGGAACGCCCGGTGCGGCTGCCGCCGGGAAGCTGGTTCGATCTGAACCACGGCGAATGGCTCGACGGTGGATGTGTTCTGCACTATGCCGCCGCATTGGACGAGTTACCGCTGTTCGTTCGTGATGGAGCCGTATTGCCCTATTACGCTGGGCCGTTGCGCAACAGTTTGATGGATTTGCGCGCGGTTGAACTCCATCTGTTTTGTCGCGAGCGGCCCGTGCAATTTGACTACTTTCTGGATGATCGGGAAACCCGGCGCTACCAAAGCGGTGGTTATAGCATTGCTAGCATTTCGGCGAAAATCGAGGATCACCGGCTACGGATGGAGATTACCGAGACCGGCAACTATCCCCAAAATACGGTGACATTCACACCGGTGATCTATGGTCGCCCAGACATTGAGGAACTGGAATTGACTGTCAATGGCCATACCGGAAACCGGCCTATGCAATCCACTTCGCGGGAGTGGTTGTGCCGGCAGTGGCCGGTGCAGAGCCTATAGAGCGGGCATCCTCATCTATTTCGATAAAGGTGAAAGTTCTTTTCACATTGCCTCCATAAAGAAGATGGCGCAACCAATCACTTGAGGATCAAATTCATGGCGATATTTACTGTGACTGGAGACGTTGACCCTTTCCTGCATGTCTCCCTCAGCAAAGGCGAGAAAATTTATTGCGAATCCGATGCTATGGTGATGATGGAAGACACCCTTGACCTGACCGGCAAGATGACGGGTGGGCTGGGTAGCGCGCTCATGCGCCGGTTCGCCAACGGTGAATCGTTTTTCCAGCAACACATTGAAGCCAACCGGGGTGATGGAGATTGCCTATTGTCACCCATATTGCCAGGAACGATTCAGGTTCTGGAGGTCGGCACCACCGGCTACATGCTTAGCGATGGCGCTTTCGTGGCGGCGGAAAGCGGGGTCGATTTGCGAGTCCGCAGCCAAAATTTAGGCAATGCGCTATTTGCCCAATCCGGTGGTTTCTTTGTCGGCGAAGCCACCGGCAGTGGCAAGCTGGCGGTTTCGGGATTCGGCTCCGGCTTTATCCTGGATGTGGAACCCGGGAAGGATGTGATTATCGACAACTCGCATGTCGTAGCCTGGGACAGCCAGTTGCACTATGAGATTACCGTGCCTAGCCAACAAGGCGGTGGCGGATTGTTTAACCGGCTCGTAAGCAGCGTAACCAGTGGAGAGGGCATCGTGTTGCGCTTTTCGGGGCGAGGAAAAGTAGTCATCTGTTCACGCAACCGCAACGCTTTTTCCAGCTGGGTCCGTAACGGCGCTAGCAGTAATGGATAATACCTTGCTCGACCTCTCTCCTTTCCCGGCTGATTTTCTCTGGGGCGCTGCGACCTCCGCCTACCAGATTGAAGGCTCGCCCCTGGCGGATGGCGCCGGCCCGAGCATCTGGCACGAGTTTGCCCATACACCAGGGCGAACTCGCGACGGCGATACGGGCGATATCGCCTGCGACCATTATCGCCGTTACCGGGAGGACGTAGCGTTGATGGGTGCGCTGAACCTGAATGCCTACCGCTTCAGCATCTCCTGGAGCCGGGTATTGCCAGAAGGGCGCGGCCGGGTCAACGCATTGGGGCTGGATTTTTACCAACGGCTGGTGGATACCCTATTGGAACAGGGCATTCAGCCAATGGCGACGCTTTACCACTGGGACCTGCCGGCTCTGCTGGATCGTCGTGGCGGCTGGCTGAATCCCGACAGTGCCGGTTGGTTTGCGGATTATGCCCGGATTCTGTTCCGGGCGCTGGATGACCGGGTTAAGCTCTGGGTCACCCTCAATGAGCCGTGGGTTGTGGTGGATGGTGGCTACCTGCAAGGCGTGCTGGCGCCGGGTCAGCGCAATGTCTTTGCTGCCCCCTATGCTTCACATCATTTACTACGAGCCCACGCTGCCGCTGTAAAAGCCTACCGGGCCGAAGGCCGTCATCAAATTGGCCTAGTGGTCAATCTGGAACCCAAGTATCCGGCAACGGAAACTTTAGCCGATTTCGCTGCCACGATGCGCGCCGACGCCTACTGGAACCGCCAGTACCTTGACCCGGTGTTCCTGGGCACCTATCCACCGGAACTAGCAGAGATCTTTGGCGCAGCTTGGCCATCATTTCCCGCTGCCGATCTCGATATGATTCGTCAGCCACTGGATTTTCTCGGCATCAATTACTATAGCCGCCAGGTCGTACAGCATGACCCTGGTGACTGGCCGTTGAAAGCAAGCCGGGTTCGCCAGCCCCGGCAGACCCATACCGGTCTGGATTGGGAAGTCTATCCGCAAGGCTTGACGGACATTCTGGAATGGGTCACCCGCCGCTATGGGCCGCTACCGCTGTATATCACCGAGAATGGCGCAGCGTTCTACGATCCACCGCACGTGGAAGGCACAGCCGCCGATCCGCTCAGGCAACACTACTTGCGCGATCATTTGCGCGCGGCCCTGGAAGCACGGCGCAAAGGGGTTGACCTGCGCGGCTACTTCGCGTGGTCACTGTTGGATAATTTTGAATGGGCGTATGGTTACTCGCAACGCTTTGGACTCGTGCATGTGAACTATGCGACACAACAACGGACCATCAAGACCAGTGGCCAATTTTATGCCGAAATGATTCGCAGCCACGGCGCAACGCTGGAATCCAAGACGAAAGATTGACCCCATATCATTGCCCAGCCCTACGCTTTCTCCAGCGTATTCTTCAGTCACCCCACTCAACTTCACAGCCGATTGCAAACGGACCGATACCTGCCAATAATGATAAAAAAACACCTCACCGAGGATCACCCATGGAGAATGCAGCGGCCGTCGAACTCTACACGGAGGCCCGTAGGCAATGGCAGGAAGCGGTTGAATTGGATTTATACGCTTCCGAGGATATTGTGTATGGCATCATGCCACTGCTGGTCAAGGCGCTCAGCCTTGATCCCGATCATTTGCCTGCGCTGGATCTCCTCAGCGATTTACTGATGGAAATCAGCGTCTATGATGAAGCGCTCGAGTTGGTCGAGAAAATGCTCAGTCTGGCGCCCGACAATGATATTTACCGGCAAAAATTGAATGCATTGATCAGCGAGGGACAAAATCAGCGACGCCAGGTTCGCGCCTACCTGCATCAAAAACGCCTGCAACTGACCCGGAAAAGCATGAGCCTTTGATACTTCACCCGATTCCTAACGCCCAACCCAAGAGATATCATTACCGCGGTTACCGCCCGCCCGGCTTGGCTGCTGTATCCAGCGTGACCCGCAGTTGCCGGTAGCTTTCCAGCCGGCGCGGGCTAATCTCACCCTGCATTACGGCAGCCCGCAACGCACAATCCGGCTCAACATCGTGGCGGCAATCGGAGAATCGGCAGTGACCCAGATACGCTGCCAGTTCCGGAAAACCACGATCCAGGTCATTCAACCCAATTTCACCCAGCTCGAAGCTACGCACCCCCGGCGAATCGATCAAATCCCCGCCATCCGGCAGATGGTAAAGAGTGCTGGCGCTGGTCGTGTGGGCGCCGTGACCAGTGGTGGCGGATACCGCCTGAATACGGATGTCGCGATCTGGCAGTAACGCCTTGATCAGCGACGACTTACCAACACCCGACTGCCCGGCCAGCAGACTGGTCCGCCCGCGCAACCAACTTCGCAATGCCTCCAAACCATGTTCGGTGTGGCTGCTGGCCAGCAACACGGAATAGCCGATTTCGCGGTAAGGTGCTAGCCGGTCGCACAGCGCCGCTAAAGCGGGAACGTCGAGCAGGTCCACCTTGTTCAGCACGAGAAGACCTTGCACACCGATAGCCGCGATCGCAACCAGATAGCGATCGATTAGGTATTCACTCGGTTCTGGCAAGGGCGCTAGGACCACGGCTACCGCATCCAGATTAGAAGCTACTGGGCGTGGCTGACCGCTATAGTCACGACGGGTCAGCAGCGAACGCCGCCCGGAAACCGCGACCACCACCCCCTGCCGCACACCGGATGCCTGCCAGACAACCTGGTCACCACAGGCCAGTTGCCCCAGATTTTGCCGTACGGTGCAGTGATACAGCTCTCCCTCGCTATCCTCGACGATGAGTGCCGCACCGTAATGGGTAATCACCAGGCCGGTTCGTTCCGGACCGAGTCCAGTTTCATCCAGTGCCTTGGCGCCTTGAGCAGCCCGTGCCCGGCGGCGGTCATGCGCATGCTGAATATGCTTCTTTTGACGCTGGCTTAATCGCCGCCCGGCTAGCACCTGCCAGCTTCTTTGGGGAATGTTAATAAGTTCCAAACATTTCCTTGGCCATTGGCTATTGTTCGAGATTCAAGCTTTGCAACCGTTTATCCCCTCCCGCACAAGGGAGGGAGCGCTAAATAACTTATTGCTTCGTAAAGCTCCCTGACCCCTTACCGGGGCGGGCTAGAGCGGGAGGTCTGGACAATAATCAAGCTCTTAGGAGCGACTCATGCAACGAGGATATCCGGGCGTCACATCTTGCACCGGCAATTGATTGAATTGCAGGTTAGCTGTACTCCTGCACTTCCGTCAAGTGAACCAATGGGTTGCTCAAGGCAAGCGCCCTATGGAGCGGAGTTACCAAGATACATGGCTGGATGAGCGCGGATCGGCAGACCGAAACCAAACTGTGTTCCTCGATGCAGCCGGCTAGCCACGTGTAGCTGACTGCCATGCAATTCGACAATCCGCTTAGCAATCACCAGTCCCAACCCGAGATGATTGCCGTCGTCCTTGGCTTTGCTGGAACCTCGATAGAACCGGTCAAAAATATGCGGCAACTCCTCAGACGCGATGCCATGCCCAGTATCGGTGATGGCAAAGGTTGCGGTCTTATCCGCCATCCGCAATTCCAGGGCGACGATACCGTCCGGCGGCGTGTGATAGAGCGCATTAAGAATGAGATTGTCCAGTACCCGTTCCAGCAAGCCGATATCGGCCTCGACGAACAGTGTTGCGGCAGGCAAGCGGACTACGAAGCGGATGCGATGTTCACGGGCCAGCAGTTGGTATTTCTGCGCGATGTCCTGGACCAGCTCAGCCGCCGGGAAGCATTCACGGCGCGGTTGAATCGCATGGGCGTCAAGCTTGGCCAGCTCGAACAGGTCACCGACCAGCCGGCCCAGCCGCCGTGAATGACGCAGAGCGGCATCGAGATAAATCTCCCGATCAGCAGACGACAGGCAGCCGGCTTTCAATTGCAAGGTCTCCAAGTAACCGTGGAGCGCGGCCATCGGGGTGCGCAGGTCGTGGGAAACATGGTTGACCAGTTCGCACCGCAAGGCATCCCGCTCCTGCAAGTCACCGATCAAGGTTTGCAGACGCTCCGCCATCCGGTCGAAATGCGCACCCAGTTGTTCAATTTCATCTCCTGGAACACCCTGGCCTTGATAGGGGGTGTAAGCATTAAAGTCACTGCCCTGAAAGTCATCGACCCGAGCCGCCAACCGGCGCAGCCGGCGGGTGAGAACATGAAACAGCAGCAATCCGGCGAACAATCCGCACAGCAGACTGCCAGCCAGCACCCAACCGCTGAGCCGCAGCAGTAAACTGTCCTGGTAGAGACGCTCGAAGGATTCATACATCTGCCCACGTAGCACCACATACAAATAACCTTCCGCGCCCTCCTCTCCAGCGGGGATAGGCGTCACTGAAAAGCTTTTGCGGGCATCATGACTGCGCGGGTCATCGCCGAGAATGGGCAATTCGCCGCCGTCTAGAAAGGCCCGGACCGGTTCCAGTGCCACTTGATTGCGCTTGACCACGCTCGGCTCGGCGGAATAAGCCAGGATCGTGCCATCGGCAGCCAACAGATAAATCTCGATGCTAGGGTTGATGGTCATGTAACGCATAAAGGTGGCTTTCAACGCCTTGGGATCGAGCTGGCCACCCGCGACCAGTCCTTGGTCGGCGACCAGATTGCGGGCAAGGTTGCGATTGAAACCTTGCTGCGCTTCTTGCAGATAGCGTTGGGTCAAGGAATGGCTAATCAGGCCATAACTTAAACCGATAGCAGTTAGTAAAGCCGCCAGAGCCAGAGCCAGCTTGCCATAGAGGGTGTTCAGCATGATTCAGTGAACTTGTAGCCGACACCCCAGACGGTGAGCAGGTAGCGGGGATCGGCTGGATTGGGTTCCAGCTTGGCGCGCAGGCGGTTGATGTGCGAGTTGACCGTGTGTTCATAGCCCTCATGGCCATAACCCCAGACCTGATCCAAGAGTTGACCGCGGCTAAACACCCGCCCTGGGTGGCGGGCGAAGTGCAGCAGCAAGTCAAATTCTTTGGCAGTCAGCGCGAGTTCCTGACCGGCGAGGGTGACCCGGCGCTTGCCAGTTTCAATCACCAACGGACCACGGGTAATGTGCTCCTGGCCTATCGGTGTATCACGGTTGCTACTCAACGCCTCGGCCCGGCGCAACAGCGCTTTCACCCGCGCCAACAACTCCGGGAAGCTGAACGGCTTGGTGAGATAATCATCCGCACCCAGCTCCAGACCCAACACCCGGTCAATTTCCGATGATTTGGCCGTCAGCATCAAAATCGGCACATACTCGCCACCTCCACGCAGCTTTTGGCAAATCGTCAGTCCATCCAGATCGGGCAGCATCAGGTCCAGGATCACCAGGTCATAGCGCTGGCGGGCATAACGTGTCAGAGCTTCCTGCCCGCAAATGGCGATGTCCGCCTCGCAGTGAATATCCTGGAGATGCAATTTGATCAACGCAGCGATATCGCGATCATCCTCGACCAGCAGTGCTCTACGCGCCATGATTTCCAACCTTGCCTCGGTATCGGCCCACATGAAGCCTTCCTCCGTCACCGGTGAGTGTTCAATACGCCATGATCGGTGGTGGAGGTCGTTTTTTTATCACGGATCAATCACGATTTACTGGTCAGTTCGCCAGTGAGGCGGTACCCACGGTACTGATAGCACAAAGACATATGTTCTTCCTTCGCCGGAGCGATTTGACCCTGCCGTTATTAAATGCCATATTGCGCCGCTTCATTACCCTGGATGCCCCCTCCTTCCAATCTGTCTTCACCATAGCTACACAAAGTCGCACGATGAAACGAGAACCGATCAGTCCTTATTTTGACATTAAAAAAGATGCCGAAAACCGTGATTACATGGAAGTTTACTTGGAAGGCATCGCCCTGCTGCGGCTGGTGCTAAGCAACAAAGGCACGGCCTTCACCGAGGATGAGCGGGTCGCGCTGGGATTGGATGGTCTACTGCCGCCACAGGTCAATACGCTGGAACAGCAGGTTGAACGCGTCTATCGTGGCTTTCTGCGCGAACCGGACCCGATCGCCAAGTACCAGTACCTCCGCGCCTTGCAAGAGCGCGCTGAAACCCTCTTCTACGCCCTGTTGGAACAGCATCTTGAAGAGATGATGCCGATCATCTACACCCCGACCGTGGGTCAGGCGGTGCAACAGTTCAGCCATCTTTATCAAAATCCTCGCGGTTTGTCATTTTCGCCGCTCAACATCGATCGCGCCGCCAAGGTGGTGGATAACTTTCCGTGGAATGACGTGCGTATGATTGTCGCAACTGATTCCTCGGCAATTCTCGGCATCGGCGACCAGGGTTACGGNNAAGCTGGCGATCTACACCATCGGCGGGGGCGTCGATCCATTTCATACCATGCCCGTGAAGCTGGATGTTGGCACCGACCGGCTGGAGCTCCTCAACGACGAATTCTATCTCGGCGTCCACCAGCGGCGCTTGCGCGGCGAGCGCTATCTGGCATTTCTGGATAAGTTCGTCAAGGCGATCCATGAACGCTGGCCGCGCGCCATCATCCAGTGGGAAGATTTAGCGAAGGAAGTCGCGTTTGCAGTTTTGGAACGCTACCGGAAGCAGATCCCTTCCTTTAACGATGATATTCAAGGTACTGGCGCAGTGGCACTGGCCGGTCTGTTATCAGCCAGCCGGCTCAAAGGTGAATCGCTGCGCGATCAGCGCATCGTGATTCACGGTGCTGGCGCGGGTGGCGCGGGAGTCGCCTGGGCCATCACTCAAGGACTCATCCGTGAAGGATTAAGCCAGGAGGAAGCCCGTGACCGGGTTTGTGTGATCGATTCGCGTGGCCTGCTAGTGGAAGGACGCACGGTGGAAGCTTACAAGCATTACTACCTGCAACCTCGCGAAAAAGTGGCCGGCTGGCCGATTGTTAATGAAGTGCCTACCCTGATGGAGACCATTGAACACACCAAAGCCACGGCCTTACTCGGGCTAAGCGGTCAGGCCGGTTCGTTCAATCACCCCATCGTGCAGGCCATGGCGCGCAATACTGCCCGGCCTATCATTTTTCCGCTGTCCAATCCGACCTCAGCCTGCGAAGCGCTTCCGGAAGACATTCTGGAATGGAGCGAAGGCCGCGCGATCGTTGCCACCGGCAGTCCGTTCCCTGATGTGGTCCGCGACGGTCAGGTTCATCATATCGGCCAGGGTAACAATGCCTTCATCTTTCCTGGTCTGGGATTCGGCGCCATTCTAGCCGAATGCCGGGAGATCACCGACAGCATGGTGCTGGAAGCCGCTTACGCGCTGGCCGAGTACACCGCCGCCGCTCATTTGCAGGCCGGACGGGTCTATCCCCCGATCGGCGAGCTGCGCGAAGTCAGCGTTCGAGTCGGCGTACGGGTCATTGAGCAAGCCCTGCGGGAAGGAGTGGCTGGCAAGACGGATCTGGCAGGGCGCGATCTCGATGCCTATCTGCGTTCGCGCTTTTGGAAGCCGCGCTATCTGCCGATTGTGCGCGGCGATCACACCGCGATGATCGATCATCCCGGCTATTGACGCAACTCCACCTCATCGCCCCCTAATCTTTCCTTTCCCTACTCAACCGACACGCCGAAGCCGGATCGTTCGATCTGACTTCGGGTCACCAGCGGAATGGAACTTTCGTACGTCCGCCGCAACCGCCGGCCAGCCTGCGCGTACAGAATCGCTGATCCTGATGCTGAGTTGCGCACCACGAAACTTAGCGTAATGCCGGTAGTTCGATACGCCTGCATCGCTGCATTCAACAAGCTATCGCGGGTGATAGTCTGTCCAACATAACGGCTCAACACCCGTTGCACCTCATCGCGATCCACGCCCGTGATCGAACTATCAATCTGTAGCGAGCCAATTTGCCAAGCATTGGCTCGCGAAGGTGGCGCGGGGGT
>DDST01000004.1:0-30711 GCA_002343485.1 Proteobacteria bacterium UBA2383 | reverse complement strand
GCCGGGGCCGGGGCCGGAATCGAGATTGGACTTGGGGGCGCCACTGTAGCGATCTGTTCCAAAGTAATCGATTCGGTTACATCGCGATCGGAAATGCGCACCGGGACTTGTTTCGTTTCGTAGCTGCTCCGGCTAACCTCCACCGTATAGGTACCGGGAGGTAAGCGCACTCCAGGCCGATAGGTAAAGGAGGAATTGACCAGCCGCACCCGGGCCCCTGACGGATCAGTCCGAACCGTCAGCTGGTACAGCGCCGGCTGTACGGGTTCAGGCTCTTTGACCAACGCCACTGGCAACGTCACGTCCGCGCTGGCAATGCGCGCTGTAAGCACCTGGGTTTCATAGCCCGACCGGGAAATCTCTACCGTGTAGCTGCCGGGTGCCAGCTCGATTCCTGGCCAATAACGGGCTCTAATGCCCAATAACCGGATTTGCGCATCGGCCGGCTCGGTTCGCACCGTGAGCCGGTAGGATGCCGGCTGCACGGGCTCAGGCTCCTTGATCAGCGCCACCGGCAAGGTCACGTCCGCATTCGCGACGCGCGCTGTAAACACCTGGGTTTCGTAACCTGACCGGGAAACTTCTACCGTGTAACTGCCAGGCGCCAGCTCAATACCCGGTTCATAGCGAGGTTTAATGTTAAGTATGCGAATTTGCGCGTCAGACGGATTCGGACGAACCGTTAACCGATACACTGCCGGTTTTTCCGGTTCAGGCAGCTTGGTCAGCTTTACCGGAATGATGATATCACTGCGGACGATCTTAACCGTCACCTTCATCGGTTCATAGCCGTCCTCGCTGACTTCAACCGTGTACTCGCCAGGCGGCAGTTGCACTCCCGGTTGATAAGGAGTTTTCATGTTCAGCAGCCGGGTCGTCGCTTGCACAGGATCTGCCTGTACCGTCAGACGATACTGCTCCGGTGGCGGGGGTAGCGGCTGTTTTTCTAACTTCACGGGTACGGTCAGATCACTATCGGCAATCCGTACTGGCAACTTACGCGGGGTGTAGCCTTCACGAGCTACTTCAATTTCATAGTTGCCTGGTGCGAGCTGTATTCCAGGCTCATACGTCCCCGGAATACCCAAAAGCCGGATTGTTGCATCTGCAGGTTCTGCACGAATCGTTAAACCACGTTTGGTTTTTTCCAATTCGACATTAATTGCCATATCGTGATCGTCGATCTTGACGGTTCTCCGGCTCGCCATATAGCCTGATTGCCCGACTTCAACTTCATAGCTTCCTGGTGGTAGCCGAACCCCAGGCTGATAAGGAATCGGGCTGTTCAATAAGCGAACGCTGGCTTCGGCAGGCTGAGTCCTGACCATCAACCGGTAGGTTTTCGGCGGCTCCGGCGGCGTCGTGATCATCGCTGCTAATTCGTTGACTTTGATCTGAATAGTGTCGATATCCCGGCCTTGAATCTGGCCGCTGCGTAACAGGGAAGCTGTCTTGGTATCGATCAATCGCGCCGTAACAGTGATCAGATCTCCCAGTTTATTGACCCCACCGGTCACTATAGCGTCCACACCATAACGCCGGCCCAGTTCCGCCGCCGTCTTAGGATCAAGTAATCCGGTAGAACCCAGTTCCTGTTCCTTAGCAATCTTAGCCGCCGCTGACAGCGCCAAACGGTCCTTCAGCGTGAAGCGCCCCGTATTCGCAAGCGCCGACATCATCAGATCGGCAATGATCGCGCCGGCTTGTTCATGCAGTTCGCCACGCACACTGAACTCGATGACCGTAGCGGTCATCCGCACTTCAGGCATTCCAGAAGCAGCTTGCGCCAGATGAGCCAGTAACCCGCCGGTTAACATCCACACCAGTATCAACCACTTTATGATGATCTTGCTCATGGCGCGCTTCCTCGGTCATCCTCTCCCGCTTAGGGTTCCAGCACCAGGCGAAATCCGATATCGGATCGCCATTTCCCATATTCCGGGGCAGCTGGAAACCGATAGGCAAATCGCACTAATCCCGGATAATCAGACCAAGACCCCCCACGCAGTACGCGGCGTCCCGTGGATGAAGCGCCTCCCTCAGCACAGCGGGTCTCACCCCCAGCGTAGGCGCTGTCATATTCAGAGCAGGTCCATTCGGCAACGTTGCCAAGCATATCGTATAAGCCGAATGTATTGGCCGCATACTGGCCAACTGCTGCGGCTGCCGCCTGATGATCCTCACAGGGATAGTTTGCCCAATTGAACGGCTTAGCCTTGCGAGCAGTTTCATCATAGATATTGGCATAACGGCAAGCCTGATTCGGATCGTTGCCCCAGTATCGGGAACCGGTCTGACCGGCACGTGCTGCAAACTCCCATTCTGCTTCAGTCGGCAGGCGATAGCGCAGACCGGTTTTTTCCGACAGCCAGCCGGCGTAGGTAACTGCCTCCTGCCAGCTCACGCGGACGACAGGCTGGGCTGGTGCGTTCAGTGTGTAGGATTCATAAGCGCCACTGTCATGATTGCTTTGAAATTGCCGGTATTGATCATTCGTCACTTCGGTTTTACCCATCCAGAATCCCTTCAAACAAACGTGGTGCAGCACCTCATTGGCGCTACGATCGGGTTCAGTTTCCGGGCTGCCCATACTGAAACAGTCTGGCGCAATCCAGATAAAATCCATTCCAGTCAAGGTATCGGTATACGTTTGGCCAGCTTGGGGATTGGCAGGCGGTCCTTTCGTCACCGATTCAACGGGTGGCAGCGGCTTAACCGGTGGTTGCTCCATCGAAGGAGTCGGCGTTTGCACGATCCAGAGACCCGCCCCAATAGCAACAATAACAGCGAACAACCCCAATCCAGCCGCCATCACCCTCCGACGCTTGCCTCCCTGCCAAGATAAAGCGAGCGCTGAAGAAGACTGCCGGACTGGCTGATCGATTACTGGTTGGAATTTCTCACCACTCCGGTGTACTTCTGAACGAAGCGGCAGCTCTAATTTGACAGTGCGCTCCTCCTCTTCCAGAGGCGCCTCCAGCGCCGCCCGCATTTGGCTGATGGTCTGAAACCGCTTCTCGGGACGCACTGCAATAGCTCGATCGATCAAACGCAGCAATACCGAGCCATACCGCCCGGCGGCCACTTCTTCCGCCGGTTGCAGAGGATCGTCGAGGACGCGTGCTGGGGCTTCAATTGGCGCCGCGCCCGTCACACAGTGATAGAGAACAGTACCCAAGGCATAAATATCCGTCCAGGGGCCATATCCTTTGCCATCAATCAGATATTGCTCAATAGGCGAATAGCCTGGGGAGAATACGCTGGTGACGCTCTTACTGCGCCGGCCCAACGCTTGACGGGCTGCTCCGAAATCGATCAAGATCGTCCGGCCATCCGAGCGGCGATAGAGATTGGCCGGCTTAAGATCACGATGCAGATAGCCCTGAGCATGGACCGCCTCCAAAGCCGGAAGCACGTCATCAATCAATCGGCGGACCTGTTCTTCCGGGAGGGTTTTCTCTCTTTGCAAAATCTGGCTGAGCGGTTCTCCGTCGACATAGTCCATCACAATGTAGGCCGTGCCGTTGGACTGAAAATAATCCTGTACCCGAACGACACCGGGATGCTCGACGCGAACCAGGGTTTGAGCCTCGTTGAGAAATCGCTCCAAACCCCATGTATAGCAAGCATCTTCACCCGCTTCAGAAGTGGGCAATCCCCCTTGAGTATTGGCTAAAACATGGTCACCGTCCCGGTAGGACCATTCCACCGGAAAATATTCCTTGATGGCGACACGCTTGAGCAGCGCTTCATGCACAGCCATGTAAGTAATTCCAAACCCACCCGCACCTAGCACCGCTTCAATACGGTATTTGTCAAGCAGGCGATAACCGATGGATAGCGTATTGGATTTTTTGATCATGGTTTTCTAATCATGGCATCGGCGGGCATCATGGGGCATCGTCGGCCGTACCGGGGGATCGCCCCTTCAACACTCCTAAAACTGATGAGTTCATTTAGATCGATGCTCTCATTCAAGCGATTCTACCTGTCCCTGCTGCAAAGGCACACTAGATTCATGTTCCAGGGGATTTCACCTGGGTAACTGAATCGCCATGAACTCGCAGTTGCCAAAATTGACACCTATCACCGCCAAATGCTCGATGGCTTGATTAGCCCCTCTCCTCATTCAGCGGTGATTGCCGCGCCAGATAGTCCCGCTACAAATAAGAGGGCCAAATTGGACCGCCAGGCAATCCAATTCCTCGATAAATCGGTTCACCCACCCAAAAACGACTTCACCGAATCCCTCGACGCCTCGCCAAAATGCTACCCACCAGATCCATAACATACGATCTTTCTATTCAGAACCTAATCTGCTTTCAGCATCTATCTGCTCAAGGCAACTCTCGAACCAGCCGGAATCCTAGAAAGTAATCCTGGAAATCAAACCGGCTGCGATGCCGATCCGCTGAACGTATATTACGCGGCTCATCGCTCCAGGAACCACCTCGCACCACAACCTCTTGATCTCCAAAAGGTTCTTGGCAGCGCTGGACCGGTACCTTCGATTCCTTATCATAAGGCGAGCATGTCCATTCCAGCACATTACCCGCTATGTCATACAAACCAAAATCATTGTCCCGGTAGCTGCCAACAGGCGCCGTATAAACTTGGCCATCGTGGCACTGCATCGCCGTCCAGCCGACAAAAACCTTTTTACCATCCAGATCTGCTGCATTGGCAAAGGCACAACCTTCATCCGGGTCATCGCCCCAATAATAGCTGCTGGTTGTACCCGCACGCGCTGCATACTCCCACTCGGCCTCAGTGGGCAAACGATAACGCTGACCGGTTTGCCCGGACAGCCATTCAGTGTAAGCGGTAGCATCTGTCCAGCTCACATTGATGACTGGCCGTCGACCACGCCCCCATCCATGATCATTGGGTAAAGGCTTGCCCTTGGCCGCGGCAAATCGTTCGTACTCGTGAAACATGACCTCATACTTGCCCATAGCAAACGGCTTGTTGATGCGTACCAGGCGGGAGGACTCATCACTGTAACGTCCTGGTTCCGAAGATGATGATCCCATTTGAAAATCACCGGCTGGAATCACCACCATCTCCGGACCCTGCGAACCATCGCTCAGCTGATCGCGCAACACTGGATTAGCGGGAGCCAGCCGGGCTAGCGCTACTTCCGCTTCCGTGCGATGTTTACAGTCAGCCGCGCAACGTTCAAGGTAAGCCCAGTAGGCCCGGCGGGTATCAATGCGCCGGGCCATGGCGAAGGATTCAGCATCGGTCTGCCTAAGCCGCTCCGCTGCATCAGCCTGTTTAAGCGCCTGTTTTAATGCAACCAGTTCGGGCAGTTCCGGTTGCACTGATTCAACCTTTCTCAACCACTGGCGGGCTTTATCCGGATCGGATTTATTGAGGCTCATCAACGCTAATTTGGACCAGGTATGCACTAGCCGTTGCCGTCCGGCAGTGACTGCAGGATCATCAGGCACCAGCGCTGCCAAGGCATTTAACTGGGACAAGGCTTCGTCACTCCGCCCCTCACGTCCTTCTTCCAGCGCCGATACCAGCACCTCAAAATCGGCCTTAAGGGTCTCCACCTTTTTGCGGTTTTCCAAGTTTTGGATAGCAGCCCGCGCTTCCTTCCCATAGCCACACTGCGGGCAGCGCCGCAAATAAAGCCGATAAGCGGCGATGGCATCCATCCCTTGTGCGGCTTCGAAAGCCCGCAAATCGGCTTCACGTTCGGCTTGCTGCAACAATAGGCCTTCCTCGGGCTGTTTATCTTCCCGCCTCTCCTCCTCAGAGGAAATATCACCCGGCCGGATTTCCACTGTGCCCGCAGGCCCAGGCGGAGTAATGACGGATCCTGGTTCAACAGGTGTCCGCAACCAAAGCCCTAGGCTAACCACCAGGACCAACCCTGCTGCAAGTCCCCAAATCCATTTTGGCAAAGGACGGCGGGTTGATGGCGTCACTACCGCCGATCGCTGCGCGGCATCCAGATTCTGAATAAACTGGCCTGCATCTATCGGACATAATTCGCTGGGATACGCCAGCCCTCGCCGCAAAATCTGCCAAGCAGCATCGGTCAATCCGGATGGCCGCAACATTGCGCCCGGTGACTCGTTCTGGGCTTCATAGGCGCTATGTCCAGTCAACAGGTGGTAGATTAGCAATGCCAGCGCGAAGACATCACGGCGAAAGGCGGTTTCGGCTACAACCGATTCAACTGCGCCTTCTCCTGCAGTTTCCCGCCCTGCCCCGCTGATACTGAACAGAACGCTGCGTGGCTCCCGGATTTCCGTAGCCAAGCCAAAGCTCAACAGTTTGACTGCGCCCTGATCAGTGATAAAAACCGTATCGGTATCAAGATGCTGGCAGGCAAATCGATACTCTTGGCGTGCGTAATCCAGAGCAGACGCCACTGGATGCATCCATTTGGAGACAACTTCCCAAGGCAGGCCATTTTTCCCTTCCTGGCCAAGCCATTGTGCCAAGGTGCGGCCTTGACGTGGATCAACATAGTCCATTTCAACGAATGGCCACCCATCAACACCCTGCCGCCATCCATACGTACGGTTGATGCAAGGATGATCGAGTTTAACAGCCAGTTCTACCCGCGCTTTAACCTTGGTAAGATAGGAACGCAAACCGATCAAATCGGCCCGTAAAGATCGCTCATCGCGCCCAACATCGCGCAGCCCCGGCTCATAGCTGGTGGGCAAGAAGATCTTGATGACCCGAAACTCATCCGTTGATCCATAATTCTCCGGTGATGGCGCAACAACGCGTACCAACCAGATACGCCCCTTGCCACTCAGGTCATGCACGAGTCGCACCGATCGTTCGGGAGGGCCAATGACCCTCCCAATTTCAAGGACTTCCGAAGCAGCAGATCCTGGAACAGGATATCCACCCAGATTAGTTTCCTGAGAGATACTCACGGCCAAGTCACCGACTAACGATCGCGGGGCATTGCCTTCTTCGTTCATTTCACGCAAAGCCTCTCCTTGAAGACGTGCCAGTTCACTCTCATTCAACCGGCCGGCGGCATAAGCTTGCGCAAGTTCCTCAAGACGCATTCCAATATCCATAAGCCATCAAATCATCAGATGATCCCAAAAGATTTATTTGGATTAACAGCCGTAAGGCGCATTATGATCTAGTCTAGCAGAAGGATAAAATCACGGGGCGCCTATTCGCTAAAGAGACGCCAGCACAGAGAGGTTCCAGCCTTGCTGGCCTGGAGGCTTGATACTTGTTACTTTCGACCATGATCTGATCGCAGATGCATACTGACTATCGCCCCCCTCCCTCGAAAGCAGGGTCCACGTCGCATAAAATATCCCGCTATCGTGGTCCTCGACTAGAAGTTGCCGTGCGCTCGCTACGCTCGCCGACCGGCCAGGGACGCCATGAAAATCAGGATAATTATTTGCTTATCGATGGCCAGGGACGTGCCCGATTCCTCTGGGATGAAAAGGAAACCCAGTTACAACTACCCGACTGGCCATGCGGACACCGGCGGGTAGCCGTGCTCGATGGAATGGGTGGCCATAGCCACGGACGGGAAGCCGCTGAAAAAACTGTTGATGGATTGCTCGAACTATCCGCTGCTACCGACTTAGCGCAATTATCCAATGGACTAGATACTCTGCATCGGCGGCTTTACCAGGAATTTCAAACTGCTGGACTGGAAACTGGGTGTACGCTCATTCTTCTGGAAATCCCTCCTCGTTCCCCAGCGCTACTGTTCCATGTAGGCGATTCGCGCATTTATGCCATCGATCCAGGCAATGTAAAATGTTTAACAGTGGATCATGTACCGGCCACGCATCTTGCCATGCTAGGCCTGCTAGATAGTACTCAATGGCTACAACAGGTACACATCCAAACCAGCTCTCAAATCAGCCAAGCCTTCATCCTAGGCAGCACTCTGGGCGCAACGAATTTTTATACCGATACCATTGATGAAGAGCTCTACGAGTTGCACGACGGCAACCTACCGCTGTTCCTGCGCGGACTGAACGATCGTCGTCTCCTGAACGTGGAATCTGATCAGGTTTATCTAATGGCCAGTGATGGCCTCTGGCATTTGCGGTATCCACAGATATTTATCCAGCGTTGGCCAGCACTACTAGCGCAACCGCATCGCCCTCTTGAAGAACTTCTTGACAACTTACTGAACGAACTGGCAGTGACGATTCGCCAGCAACAGCGCCAACCTGACGATAACTGTACAGTGATTCTCTTACGCAAACCCAGCCGGGCTGGGCATTCCCCTGACGATTCCTGATCCCGAATCTAATAGAGGAGATCTCCCTGTTGAAAATCCGGCATACTCTCCTTGTGTTGCTGGCCATACTAGCAATTGCATTCATGCAGCCACTGGTTTTCTTTGTAGGTGGGCTGACCCTATTACTCATTGCTGGCGCGTTCATCTTCCGGGATCTGTCGCCTGCTGCTCAGGATGCCGTGGAGCGCTACATCCTCGGCTGGCTGCTTCGGGCGCGTTCCAATCCAACACTAGAGCCTTCTGCTGCCCGCTGCCAGCCTGCGGCCATAACCCCTGCTGGGCCAAGCGCCCAAAAATCTGAGCCGATCCGCCGCGTTCACGCCAAAACCACTGCTGCTGCAACCCAAAGCGATCCTGCCCTAGACATCGGGCCAGATCTGCTGGCTCACAATAAAACAACATCAAGCGCGGCTAGCCGTTATAAAAAACCACCGCCAGCACCCTGACGATTATTCTGTTTGCACGATGGCTAGCAGTGGGATTTTCAAGACGAGTAGCAGCTTTTAAACAAGCGCCTCGGCGCGCAATTTCGCCCTCAGGATCGCGTAAATTTCATCTTTGAGATGTAACCGGTTCTTTTTCAGGGTTTCTGTGTAAAAATCGGAAGGCGTTTCGATCTGCAATTCAATCCGCTCCACTTCGTCATTAACTGTATGATACTCGTCGTATAACTGGGAAAAATGGGAGTCAGCCGCCTTCAATTCGGCAATGCGATTCTTAAATTCGGGAAACTCATGGAACAGATCGTGACTTTCTCCAAGCATGGGGGATGTCCTCCTAATCAGAGTCTTGTTGCGGACTGATGAATACCAGATGATGATTTCATGATGATTAATTATAGAAGCATCACGCGCTACCGTCATCGCGGTTCCAGACCGTCAACCTGCCTCATCCTAGCGGTCTTGCGTCTGTGCTAATCAAGCTCTTGTTGCTACCACCGAGTGGTCCGTTGCTGATCAGCTTGCTGGGTGCGTTCCTATGGCGCTGGCGGTCAGGATCAGTTCTGCTGATCATTGGTGTGGTCTCTGGGTATCTATTCAGTATTCCCGTAACGGCTGGTTTATTGAGCCGTTCCTTGCAATCGGAACCACCGCTTATCGAATACCTTTTACCATTACATAAACTGGGGGCGATTGTCGTGCTAGGGGGCGGTATCCACGAAGATGCGCCGGAGTATGGCGACAATCCAACCGTGCAGGATCGCACCCTGGGCCGAGTACGCTATGCTGCACGGCTAGCGCGGCAAACAGGTCTGCCGGTTTTAGCAACCGGCGGCCGTCCCAAGAAAGATTATCCTGCTGAAGCCGAGCTAATGAAGGCCATTCTAGAGCGGGAATTCGGGATTGGTCCAGTACTGATCGAGACCAAGAGCCAGAATACTTGGGAGAATGCCACCTACAGCGCGGCTATTCTGCGTCGACACCATATTAATACAATCCTGCTGGTGACTAATGCTGCTCATCAACCACGAGCAGCTGCAGCTTTTGCCGCACAGGGGTTGAAGGTCATTCCTG
Organism: Proteobacteria bacterium UBA2383; assembly: GCA_002343485.1. Taxonomy (GTDB): domain Bacteria; phylum Pseudomonadota; class Gammaproteobacteria; order Competibacterales; family Competibacteraceae; genus UBA2383. The sequence continues at coordinate 20,937 of DDST01000004.1, read as the reverse complement.
CCCCAACTCTATTCTTTAATGATCAGCCTGACCTGCTTGATCCCCAATCCTGGTTACCTTCAGTACGCGCCATTGCCGAAATCCATTACGGCTGCTACGAGTGGCTGGGGCGCTGGTGGTACATTGTGCGCTATACCAAGATTCAAAGACTCCTCATATCTTCCGGTGAAGACTAAATTTAGGCGTAAAATGGTAACACTGCCTGCTCTCCTGCACGAACTGGCTAATTTCGTGAGATCGATATAGCTGATATTTTTCTTACCCAAAGAAATAGCCCGGCAAAACCGGGCTATTTCTTTGGGCCTTAATCCTGGACGTTTAGTCGATAGAGCGGATATTGGCTGCTTGTTTACCCTTGGGTCCAGTGGTGACATCAAACGAAACCTTCTGGTTTTCCCTAAGCGTTTTGAAACCTTGCCCCTGAATGGCCGAAAAGTGAGCAAATAAATCCTCACCGCCATCATCCGGGGAGATGAAACCAAAACCCTTGGCTTCGTTAAACCATTTAACAGTACCAACTGACATGTAATTAGATCTCGAAAAGATTAAAAAAACTACAGAGCAACCGCTCACGGGCACAAGAATTAAAATTAAGGAATTAACGAGCCGAATACTGATAAGGAAGGGTTGCAGCAGACGAACAGATAACCTAAATTTAAATCCTTGCGCTACTACTATAGGCTAGAGGGCAAGACAAAACAAGTACCTAATTAACGCAATCCAGTGATTGCTTTGTTGCAACAGAAGCAATGCTATGCGTTGACGCAATTTTCGATATATTTGAGCAAGTTAGCATGTAAAAGCCATGGCATTATCGTATAGCTTTATAAAGTTTGGTACGCGCCATTTACACCCATGCTCATTTAGGTTCATAGAGTGCTGCAGTCGCCCATTGAATTGATGGTGGGCCGTGTTGGATTCGAACCAACGACCAACAGATTAAAAGTCTGCTGCTCTACCAGCTGAGCTAACGGCCCCAGAAGGGTTGGGTATGCTACAAACAATTCACTAAAATCACAAGGCCCCAACTCGAATCAGTGCAACAGTAATAACCGCTGCCTAGCCAAACTAGCAGCTTGCGTATCCGGATAGACTTGCAACAACTTTTGCAGGACCTCTTGTGCTCGGCTGATGTCGCCAAGTATCTCATAGAGATAACCCAGCTTCAGCAATGCATCGGGAAGCCGTTCGCTGTTTGGATAACGCAGCCCTAAGTCGATGAAGCTCTCCTTAGCAGCAGCATAATCCCGGGTGACATAATAAGACTCGCCAAGCCAATATTGTACCTCGCTTGCTAAAGAGCTAGCTGGATACTTCTGCAAAAATTGCCGGAAGCTGTTAATCGCTTGGGGATAATGGCCTTCGCCAAACTCACGCAGCGCAACATCGAAGCTCGCCTGTTCCGTTCCAACAGGAACTGCTGGCTTCTCTGGCTGAATAGCAGACGTTTGTTCGCTCTCTGGGCTGGGCAGAGCCGATACCGGCTGTTCAATTCCAGCCGGTTCAGCTGCTGGAGCAATGCTGCTGGATGAAGCGGCCGCCGCAGAGGCTGGTTGCGCCAGATGATCGGTTACTGACTGCTCCCGCTGAAGTGACTCGACCTGATGACGGTAAAGTTCCAGTTCTCCACGGATATATCGAACTTCCTGTTCCAACTGCTCAATGCGTTGAAACAATTCCAGCGTCAGTGCGCTATCAGGCGCCTGGGCACGAGCGGCATTGAGCGAACCCAAGCTGCCTAGCAGAAATACTATCAGCCAAGAAAGCCCCGGCTTAGGCATGGTTATGATGGCCTCATCAGTAAACGATTTCTACACGCCGGTTTAGCGCATGGCTTTGCTCATCTCTGCCGCTAGCCGCTGGGCGTTCCTCACCGTAACTCACTACCCGGATCTGCTGGGAAGAAACCCCCATAGCGCTCATGACCTGGCGCACAGCATTAGCGCGGCGTTCACCCAAGGCGATATTGTACTCGCGGCTGCCCCGCTCGTCAGTATGACCTTCAAGCTGCGTAATAATGCGCGGGTTTCCTCTCAAATAGCCTGCATTGGATTCGATGATGGTCTGACTCTCAGGCCGAATATCGGCGCTATCGAAATCGAAATACACAATCCGGTCTGCCGAAACCATGCTACCTCCCATGCCTGCCATCGGTTGTCCCGATTGTCCCGATTGTCCCGATTGTCCCGATTGTCCCGATTGTCCCGATTGTCCTCCGCTAGAATAACCGCTGTAGGTGCCGCTTCCAGTGTCATAGCTATCATAGCTACCAGGTGCCTGGCCATAAGCATAGCTATAGGCCTCCTGCCCTGGCTGTCCGGTGACCTCAGGTTGTGGAACATCCTGCGGAATTGGATCTGTGCTCTCACCCGTTGAGGCACAACTAGCCAGTAACGCCATAGAAGCAGCCGCTATCAAAATACGGATACTGTTTTGCATGACAATTCTCTCCCTATTCAAGTCAATAAAGTTGAAATCAGCGGCCGTAAGGCCCCCAAACCGGGTCACGCGCTCGACCACGCAAGGCAAAATCCTGCTGGACGGTTCCATCCACCGATACTGCAGACAATCGCTGACCGTCGGAATAGATGATCATTTGACTGTTCGGCGCAAAACTAGGCGATTCAGCCGTTCCACCTGAAGTCAAAACACGGAACTGCCGGGTTTTCAGTTCCATTACGGCAATGTAGAAGCGGCCACCGCGCCGGTGCATCATTGCCAGATAACGGCCATCCGGTGAGACCGCCGGACGGGCATTGTAGTCACCCTCGAAGCTCAAGCGTTGTGCAGCACCACCACCCGCACCGATTCGATACAATTGTGGTGACCCGCCTCGATCGGAAGTAAAGATAATACTGCCATCCGGTAGCCAAGCGGGCTCAGTATCAATCGCACCGTTGTTGGTTAGCCGGACCGGTGCCTGGGTTGCCAAATCCAGCGCGTAGATTTCCGGATTACCATCTTTCGACAAGGTAAACGCCAGCCGTTGACCGTTTGGCGCCCAAGCCGGAGCACCGTTGATGCCGGGGGCAGCGGAAACGATGCGCCGGGCACTGTTATAAACATCCTGAACGATAATCTGTGGCCGGCGGCCCTCAAAAGAGACATAGGCTAGCTTGGAACCGTCCGGGGACCAAGCTGGCGACATGATCGGCTGACTAGAACGCAGAATCACCTGGGGATTTTGCCCATCGGCGTCAGCGACCACCAGATACCAGACGCTACCACCCCCAGCAACAAAGGCAATGCGTGTGCCTGCCAACCCTTTTTCTCCGGTAAGCTTTTCATAAATCAGATCGCTGATCCGATGCCCGACCGGCCGTAACTGATTAGCGGGAATATCAAAGGACAGATTCAGTAATATGCCACCCTGAGCATCGTTCAGCTGAAACTGCACGATATAACCCCGCGAACCACCTGGATTCGCCTGGCCAGTAACCGAGTAGTTGGCCTGCGCATTTGGTGGTTGTGGAGCAACCTTGCCGGTTCGCTGCAAATCAGCGGCAATGATGCCAGCGATATTCTCAGGCGCACCTCCGCTGAACGGTGCAATCGCGATCGGTATACCGCCGCTTTCAACTTTCTTGGTGATGTCCAGACTGATCTGGGCATGGACAAGGCTTGTGACACCGAACAATAAGATCAGTACGTTAATAAATTTTTCAATTAGTTTCAAAGCTTAACCCTCTGGAACATGCAAGTCAGTAAATATTTAGTATTTTCCCATCAATTGGCATCCAGAGAAAATTTGATTTTCAGAGACTGCTTCGCGATATAAGTTGCCTGGTAATCATTAGCAGGCATGGGCAGTGGTGAAGCGCTGAAAATTGCCGCCTTTACTGAATCGTCAAACTGGGCATCACCGCTGGATTTCACAATTCTGACTTTGGTCACCGCTCCGTTGTCGTTAACCGAAATCACCACCTCGCAACTCAGCCTAGGATCACCGCCCAACAATGGGTTCCACTGCCTTTTAATATACGGCTCGATCCGTCGTTTGGCGAAGTCTGCTGCCGCCAACTCTTGAGCAAGCCGGCGCGCTTCTTCCGCTTTTCGCGCTTCTTCCGCCTTACGTTTGGCTTCGGCTTCGGCTTTGCGCTTGGCTTCGGCTTCGGCTTTGCGTTTGGCTTCAGCTTCGGCTTCGGCTTCGGCTTCGGCTTTGCGTTTGACTTCTTCAGCCGCTTTGCGCTGGGCTTCGGCCGCCGCTTCGGCTTCGGCTTTGCGCTTCTCCTCAGCTGCCTTACGCTTGGCTTCTTCAGCCGCCTTACGTTTGGCTTCAGCCACCGCTTCGGCTTCGGCTTTGCGCTTGGCCTCATCAGCCGCCTTGCGTTTAGCCTCGGCCTGTCGTCGAGCTTCTTCGGCCTTGCCCTGCTTAGCTTCAGCCGCCGCCTTACGGCGCTCCTCGACTTTCTGGGCTTCTTTAGCCTTGCGTGCATCCTCAGCTTGGCGTTTCGCTTCTTCGGCTGCTTTGCGGCGCTCCTCAAGCTTGCGGCGTTCCTGAGCTTGACGTTTCGCTTCTTCAGCCGCTTGGCGGCGTTCCTCGGCTCTAACCTTACGGCGCTTTTCAGCCTCACGCTTGGCTTCCTCAGCAGCCTCACGCTTGGCCTCCTCAGCAGCCTTTTGTTTGGCTTCCTCAGCGGCCTTTTGTTTAGCCTGTTCTGCTTCTCTCTGACGCTGGATTTCCTTCTGCCGGCGTTCCTCAGCCTCACGGGCCTCCCGTTCAGCCTGCGCCAATTTAGCTTGCCGCTCGGCCTCTACACGCTGACGCTGGCGTTCCAGCTCGCTTAATCGTTCTAATTCTTCGCGGATTGCAGCTTCATCCACCATCTCAGCCGGGATCGACTCGGCCAGCACCCCTTCTTCAGGATGCGGAGTATCCGAAAGATTCAACGTAACCAGCAGAAAAAGCCCGATAGCCACATGAATCGCGACTGCAAAAACCATCGCGATAAAGTTCTGCCGCCGTGCGCCGCGCTCCGAGTACATCAACGCAGGTTACCGATTATTGTGGCAAATCAGGAGGTGCAGTGGATAGTCCAACCTTAACAGCGCCCGCGCCTTTCAGAGCAGACATTGCTTCGATAACCTGTTCATAACGTACTTCACGATCGGCGCGAACCAACACGGGCGGTTGCGGTTTCTGATTCAGATGCTCTCGAATCTCTGCGTAGCGCGGTTCCAAGGTCTTGCAATTCACCAAATGCGCCTGTTCCGAACCAACATTCAAATGGCAGGAACCGTCTTTTTGCACGGACATGACGACAACTTCAATTTCCTGATTCTGTGTTTCGAGCGGTTCCGCTGGAGCTTGAGGCAAGTCCACTTCAACCCCTTGGTTCAACAGTGGCGCAGTGACCATGAAGATTACCAATAGCACCAGCATCACGTCGATATAAGGAACAATATTGATCTCCGCCTTCAGGCGGCTGTGCGAACTGCGTCGAGGCATAATCTAACCTTAGGCCGATGGCGTGCGGTTCTTACGCAGGTGGTAGGATTGCCGCTGGAGAATATTGGAGAACTCTTCCATAAAGGTTTCATAGCGATTGGCCAGCCGGTCGACGCTATGAGCGTAGCGATTATAAAAAATCACTGCCGGTATGGCGGCAAACAAACCCATCGCTGTGGCAACCAGTGCTTCGGCAATACCTGGAGCTACTTGCGCCAAGGTTGCTTGTTGAGTCACACCCAACGCCATAAAAGCATTCATGATGCCCCAGACTGTGCCAAACAGGCCAATATACGGACTGGTGGAACCCGCAGTCGCCAGTAAAGGCAAGTACATTTCCAATTCATCCAGTTCCCGCGAACCGGTTGCTCGCATCGCCCGCTGCGCGCCACTGACTACTGAGTCCGGATCGGCAGTCGGTTGTGCGCGCAACCGTAGAAATTCCTGGAAACCGGCGAGAAAAATGGCATCCATCCCCCACACTGGCTCCTTCTGACGACTGATCCGTGCGTACAGCGAAGCCAGATCAATACCTGACCAGAAATCGTCCTCAAATTGGTCGGCTGCTCCCTTCGCAGAGCTCAGCACCAACTGTTTCTTGACGATCACCCACCACGAACCCAGTGAAATCAACGCCAGCACCAGCATAATCAACTGCACGATCAAGCTGGCGTTGGCAACTAAGCTCCAGAACGACATCTCATGGGTCACCCGTAATCTCCCTCAGGTTCCTTAATTTCCGCTAACATTTTGATTTTACGAACGGATGATTAGCAACCGTTCTTCTGTGCAAAGACAGCATTCCGTGGAGAACGGCTAATGCATGCTTTCATTTTATTACCGATCCTACTGCTGGTCATACGTCCTGTTGTTGCCGCAATGCCTCTGGCCTTTGAAGAAGCCGATATCGAGGGCGATAGCTTGATCAGCACCGGCGAAGCTGCCAATGCGATATTTTGGATTTTGAGACCGGTGACAGTGATGGGACACTCACAGTGGATGAACTGAATGTCGCGACCGGCCCAATGCAGTCCTCCGCACCCGGCTACCGGCTCCATGCTGCCTCCGCCAAGACTTTAGCCACCTTTTCAGGAACCGATGCTGAACAAATCGCTGCTAGCCCCCGACGCGGCAGGAACCAGCCCGAAATGCCGGTAGGCGTGAACAGTCGCGACTCGCCCGCGTGGAGTACGCATCAGGAATCCCTGCTGGATTAGATACGGTTCTAATACATCTTCAATTGTTCCCCGTTCCTCACTCAGCGCCGCAGCCAAAGTATCCAACCCGACCGGCCCACCACCGAATTTGTCAATCATCAGCCATAAAAGCCGCCGGTCCATCTCATCGAAGCCACAGGCATCAACTTTAAGCAGATCAAGTGCCCGTTGCGCTACATCGGCAGTGATTCGGCCATCGGCACGCACCTCGGCGAAATCACGCACCCGCCGCAACAAGCGATTGGCAATGCGCGGTGTACCGCGCGAACGCTGACCGATTTCCGCCGCACCTGAGGGAAGGTCAATCTTAATACCGAGAATTCGCGCTGAGCGGGCGACTATCTCGGTTAATTCTTCCGAGGTATAGAATTCCAGGCGATGGACGATGCCGAAACGATCCCGCAGCGGCGACGTCAACAATCCAGCACGAGTCGTAGCACCCACCAGCGTGAAAGGCGCTAGATCCAGTTTAATCGATCGCGCTGCGGGCCCTTCGCCAATCATAATGTCGATCTGATAATCCTCCATCGCTGGATAGAGAATTTCCTCGATGACTGGACTGAGGCGATGAATCTCATCGATAAACAGCACGTCGCGGGATTCGAGATTGGTCAGCAGCGCGGCCAAGTCGCCGGGCCGCTCCAGCACTGGCCCGGAGGTCTGGCGCAGGTTAACGCCCATTTCAGCGGCGACGATATGCGCCAACGTGGTCTTGCCCAGCCCCGGTGGCCCAAATAGGAGAACATGGTCCAGCGCCTCACTGCGGGCACGGGCAGCATGAATGAAGATCTCCATCTGCTCGCGCATAGCCTGCTGGCCGACGTACTCCGCCAAATGGCGGGGACGGACCGCACGATCCAACACGGTATCCTCGCTGCTGGCGCTCGGAGCAATCAGGCGGTCAGGTAGATTCATAGCAGAGTATCGGTTTTAAATTTTAAATTTTAACGATGCACGCTGGCCTGCAATGCCTGGCGGATAATCGCCTCACTGGTAAGTCCCGCAGTCTCTAGCGATTGCACCATGCGCGAGGCATCAGGCAATTTATAGCCTAACGCCACCAGGGCGCTGATCGCATCATCGACCGGACTGGCTTCCGGGGCAGCAACGCGCTCGCCCGATGACAAAACCACCGCTGCTGGATAAAGCCCCAACTCGCCAACCCGGTCACGCATTTCAATAATCAGCCGCTCGGCGGTTTTCTTACCGACTCCTGGCAACCGGGTCAACGAAACTGTATCACTTTCACGGACACAGCGCCCGAACAGTTCTACGCTCATCCCAGACAGAATCAGCAATGCCAACCGTGGACCAACGCCAGTCACCCGAATCAGACTGCGAAATAGACTCCGTTCCGCCGGATCGGCGAAACCATACAGAGTATGCGCATCCTCGCGCACCGTCAGGTGGGTTAGCAGTGTCACTTCCGCCCCGACTTCCGGCAGGGTCTGAAAAGTGGTCAGTGACGCCTCCAGTTCATAGCCTACCCCATGGGCATCGATCATCAGATAGGGCGGTTGCTTCCAGGCCAGCAATCCACGCAAACGGCCAATCATCGCCGTCGTCTCCGGGCTAGCACAGCCACCGTGCCGAGCCGGTTCAAGGTCTGCCGGGTGTGGCCGTGACAGATCGCCACAGCCAGTGCATCGGCAGCATCGGCCTGAGGTGATTCTGGCAGGTTCAACAAGAGAGCAACCATGCGTTGCACCTGGTTTTTGTCCGCAGCGCCTCCACCGGCCACTGCCTGCTTGATAGCCCGTGGCGCATACTCGCTGACCGGTAGTCCCGCCATCACCACCGCACATAGGGCGGCACCACGCGCCTGACCTAGCTTTAGCGCCGAATCGGGATTGCGATGCATGAATACCTGTTCCGCCGCGACTTCCATCGGTTGATACTCGCAAATCACGCCGGTCACGCCTGCAAAGATAGTTCTCAGCCGTTCAGGCAATGGCCGGTCACTAGCGGTCTGGATGCAACCGCTGGCAACATAGCGGCTGCGTGATCCCTCCATATCGATAATACCGTAACCAGTGATCCGCGAACCTGGATCGATGCCCATCAGCCGGACGATAGCCACCCTCAGAGTTTTGCCAGGATGTCGGCAGAAATATCGGCGTTGGAGTAGACATTCTGGGTATCGTCCAGGTCCTCCAAGAGATCGAGCAGCTTGACCATTTTCTGCGCGTCTTCAAAATCCAGCGTGACGTTGGAACTAGCGCGCTGGGTAACTTCAGCATTCTCCGGTTCCAGACCGGCGGCGATCATCGCCTCCTGAACCTGCTGGAAAACCGCTGGCTCGATCAGAACATCCACGGAACCGTCATCGTTCGTCACCACATCGTCGGCGCCGGCTTCGATGGCCATTTCCATAATCCGATCCTCGTCACTACCCATCGGATAGCTCAATACACCTTGCTCGGCGAACTGAAACGCCACCGAACCGGTAGTACCTAAATTACCGCCGCATTTACTGAAAGCGTGGCGCACCTCGGCCACGGTGCGGTTACGGTTATCGGTCACTGCGTCGACCATGACTGCCACGCCACCCGGACCGTAGCCTTCATAGCGGATTTCCTCATACTCCACGCCTTCCAGAGAACCTGTACCGCGCTTGATTGCCCGGTCGATGGTGTCCCTAGGCATATTGGCGGTCAATGCCTTATCCATGGCCAATCGCAACCGGGGATTGGCGCTAGGATCGCCGCCGCTCATGCGCGCCGCGACAGTGATTTCCCGAATCAAACGGGTGAACAGCTTGCCGCGTTTGGCGTCCTGGGTGTTTTTCCGATGCTGAATATTCGCCCATTTACTATGTCCAGCCATACGAAGCCTCTTGCCTGATTTGCCTTGGGATGCCTGTAAATATCATCAGTCTACCATGTTGTCGCACGGCGACCCATGCTACGGATGAGGAACCTAGTTCATGGCGAAAATTACATTGGACCGGGTCATCGTGGATAAAGGCTGCTCACGGCTTGGGTGGAGGACACCAACTGGAAGCGGCAAACATAGGATCAGCAGGGTCGTAAGGCGGGGCGTATTTATAGTCGCAATTCCTGACCGTAATATTCTGCCCGGCAGGGGTCAGTTGATCCGAGGTCAGGTCGCGGCAGACCAATGCGCCGGGCATCGCTTTCAAAGACCGAATCTCCGCCCAGGTATACCCATTTTTCGCTTGCGCTTTCGTCGCGCCCGGATCAACCTTCCAGCGCGCACTGGAGAAGGAAAGGCTACCCATGGTGGGCCGATGCGCCGTATCCGTCAGGACATCGCAGGTAAACAGCACCGCGCTGCTGGGATCGGTCAGGCATGCAAAGCGCGACGAATAAGCGCCCGCATTGCTAATGACACACTCACCGGCATTTGTATCGAAAGCCCACTTCTGATTCGGATCATAGGGCTTGCCACCTTTGGGACACAGCGTGACCGTCATCCTCGCTCCCCAAGCACACACTTGCCCGCCAACGGCGTCATCATACTGAGAGGTATAGCCGGTATAGCCCATCGCATATAAATTTTGCGTCCAATAGGTGTTCTGGATGGCGTAGGTTCCATCATGTTTGGACGTAGGCCCGACCCTCTGCTGGGGGCCAGAACCCACTGGACAGGCGATGGCGGCATGTTCTGGCGTATCACTCAGGCACCCGATAGCTGCATAATAGCTGTAGGGCGTGCAACCACCGGGACCACAAGTAGAGTCGATACTGGGATTTGCGTTTTTGGGAGCGCCAAAGCTCCCGCTACCTAGCCACTTATAGGGTGCAACACAGGCTTTATTGACGTTTCCAACCGTGGTCAGCAGGCTGATATCTGGCCCATTGATCGGCCAGGGATAGAATGTTGTGCTGTCTTCCTTGGGACAACTCGCCAAATCCAGCATCGACGCATCGATGCTCGGGCGGCTACAGCCATTACCAAGCACTTCGACTGTCATGGGCAAGGTATAGCCGTCAACCGCGCTGACGTCGAAGTAGTCGGGGCTGGCCAACGGCCCGCAGTTCGCCGGGCTGGGATCAGTGGGACAGTGGGGGTGAGGCGGCACATCCACCGCGGATCCGGCGGCGTTGAAGGCGCAATCAGCAGCGGCGGTGCCTGGCTTGCAACCAAACGTCGGCTCAAACAACGTGTTAATGCTGGCCAGATCACCAGTCATTGAGCCGATTTTACAACCTTCATTGGCAAAGGGATCATTCTTCGGACAATTCAGGAAGAAGCTGAAATTGCCGCTCGGCGCTCCTTGATCCGGGATGCAGAACAATTGGCTGCTCAATGAGGCGATGGGAAAAGCCCCCTTCAGTGTGTTGTATTTCACTGGAGCATTGGATACGGATGACAGCAACGGGTCCGCCAGCGTCAGCGTACTTCCGTTAACGGCTGTGACCTCGGTTAGCAGGTCCGCGCCAGATTTGCCGCCGCCGGCAACCTTGATGAATTGGCCAACTTGGAAATAGGTCACCTGGTCAACCGGCGGGGTGGTCAAGGTCAAGGCTGGGCTATTAAGCGAACCCATGCCTTGTGCCCCGGTATCGATATAATATTCTCCACTCCCATTATTTTCTGGTGCTGCGTAAGCTCGAAACCAGCCGCCAGAATTTTTCAGCGCCTGAGGCTGGCCAGGACTCCCGCCCGGCGAGAAGACCGCAAAAGCCGGGTCCTCACAATTATTCACAATTTCCAGGCGGGCCGTGGTGCCGGCAGGACATGGAGGGGGGCCACCGATTCCAGGATTGAGGCCACCGGCGTGGCTGCCCGCCGAGATTGCGGCATCACCCAACAAATTACCAGCCAGCGCTACGGGCAGCGCGCATATCGCAAGTATTGTTAAACAGAACCGGCTTTTCATTTCGGCATTCTTCTCAATTTGAGCACGGTATTAAATGAAGCTTCAGAACTGATACTGGACGCTGACTGACCAGAGGCTGATGTCAGTATCGGCATCGCCGCCCAACCGGTAGCGATCCCAATCGCCACGGACACTAAAATGGGTATTAACGTCATAATCAAGTCCAACACCGTAGCTGAGATCTGTCCCGTTATCCTTCTGGCGCGATGTCCCCGAGCCCGCAATCAGATCGGCATTGGCAGTCGCTTTCGCATTCCAGACGAAAGCCCCAAGCTTGGCGAAAGCAGAGAACCGATCAGCGAAGGGATAACCGGCCTTGAGGCCAATGTTGACACCATCCATGGTCATCTGGGTATTAATCTGCCCGGAAACACGCCCGCCAATGGCGATGTCCGCGCCCGTTTCCCCCAAATCGACATAACTCAACTCGGCGGCGAGATAGGAGTTAAAGGCATAGCCAGCAAAGAGTTTCCATCCGGTGCCGGTATCATGATCATCTACTAAAAGACTGTCGACGACAAAACCAGCGTCCGCCAGCGATTGGTGAATCTCGCCCGTGAGATTCGCATAAGACCGCCCAGCACCGGCTCCGAGATAAAAGCCAGTTTCTGCAGCTGAAACCATGCTGGCTATGGCAAGCAGCGGCACGAGCGTCATTGAGCAAATGGATTTAAGCATCTCAATCTCCGCTTTGCGGGGTGTTCGATATTGGAAATAGCCCGCTATACAGAATTAGGCGTGTAGCGTCACAGCACCTCTGCACCTTTGCTCATCAAGAAGCGATGGCGTAGATCATCGTAACTACACCCTCATTTATTCATGACGCGGATGGTGAAACCGGCCAGTCGCGAAGAACGCGCAGGACTGCGTAATCGTGGATGGATCGACCAACATTTGCATATGCGCGACCGGTAGGCAGATATGGTCTGCCATACCCGGAAACTGAGTTTCGACCACCGCGATCATACCGTCGGCTGGTGATGGCATTGCTGGAAACATTAAACCAATACCGATATTTAGGGTACCTGCAATTGAGCCAAGCAGATTCGGCGAGGTCCAAGCTGGCGCGCCGCCTAACAACCCCCTCTCCAAAGCCCGGCCTACCAAAATGCCAAGGCCACTCTGGTGCATGATTCGCGCCGCATAACTACCTTGATGCGGAGTACCCAACGTGACTACCCGCCCCGGTCGCTGATTGGGATAATGATGAAACAGATAACGCACCACTAGCCCGCCCATGCTATGGGCTAGAAAATGCACGGTGGGTGACTCTAGCCGTTCCAGCAGCCGGTGCAGGTCTTCTGCATTTTCCGCCGGCGAACGCGTCATGCTCGGGTAGGAAAAATTCACAGTCTGATAACCGGATTCCTCCAGCCAGTACTCCAATAAACGCATCCATAGACCATGAACATACAAACCATGCACCAGTACTACCGTTTCGCGCTGGGCCGCCATCGTTGACTCCGGGTTATTTTGGAAAAAGAAGTATTCTAGCGGAAATCGGCCTCGGGCCGGCTGGAGCACGGTAAAAGAATTGTCATCAATCAGTCCCTGAGTGGAGAATGCCATGTCATTTGTAAAAAATTCGCCATTTTCTCCTGATAGTGTCAAAATGAAACTAACTCAGAATTTGGCTAAGCAAGTCCGCAAAACCGGTATCTTGCCCGTGTAACCACAGAAAGACTTGAGCGACGTGCCGGGCGCCGTCGCCGGAGATAAAAAATCATGAGCGCCTTCACCGCTGCCCTTACCATCAAAGACCACCGCCTAACGCCAGCACAGGTACCACCGACCGTGGTTGAGCACCTGGATACGGCTGAAAAAATCACACTAACCGAACGCATTCGATGCCTGTTGGCCGAGCGAGACGCCACCTTGGTGGCTCACTACTATACTTCCCCTGAATTGCAGGAACTGGCCGACGCTACGGGCGGCTATGTATCTGATTCACTCGATATGGCCCGCTTCGGTACGGAATGCTCTTCTAGCACACTAGTGGTAGCTGGAGTGCGCTTCATGGGCGAAACCGCCAAGATTCTCAATCCCGAAAAGCGAGTCTTGATGCCCGATCTGCACGCTGAATGTTCCTTGGACTTAGGTTGTCCACCTGATGAATTCACTGCGTTCTGTGATCAGTATCCCGACCGGACAGTGGTGGTCTATGCCAACACCAGCGCTGCCGTGAAAGCCCGCTCCGACTGGGTCGTGACCTCAGGAATTGCTCTTGACCTGGTGCGGCACCTCGCGGAGAAAGGCGAAAAGCTGATCTGGGCGCCAGATCGACACCTTGGCGCTTATGTGCAACAGCAAACCGGCGTCGATATGCTGCTGTGGAATGGGGCCTGTGTCGTGCATGAAGCATTCAAGGCCGAGGGTTTGCGCCAGTTGCGGGCTGAACATCCCGACGCCCATGTTCTGGTGCATCCGGAATCGCCACTGGATGTGATTGCACAAGCAGATCTCGTGGGCTCAACCACTGCGCTGGTCAAGGCGGTTCAGGAATTGCCTGCGCATAAATTCATCGTTGCAACCGATAATGGGCTGTTCCATAAAATGAAATTGGCTGCCCCTGACAAAATCCTGCTGGAAGCGCCGATTGCCGGCAAGGGCGCAACCTGCGTCAGTTGCGCGCACTGTCCATGGATGGCGATGAACGGGTTACGCAATCTGGCGCGAGTATTAGAGACCGGCGATAACGAGATTCACATCGATGAAGCCGTGCGCGAGCGGGCGGCCTTGCCGATTCGCCGGTTGCTAAATTTTGCCAAACAACGTCAACAGACCGTGATGGGGAACAATGATGCGTAGAGCGCGCAAAAGCCAGCGGAATTGAAAAAAGCTCTTCGTGACGACCATACAGTTACGCTATCAAGGGTGTCTATTGGGACTCGCTGCAGGCGACGCTTTAGGCACGACGGTTGAATTCAAAGCGCCAGGCAGTTTTTCCCCGTTGACGGATATGATTGGAGGCGGACCGTTTGGATTGAAAAAAGGTCAGTGGACCGATGATACCTCGATGGCGCTGTGCCTCGCTGAAAGCCTCATCACCTGCCGATCATTTGACGCTCGCGATCAAATGGAGCGCTATACCCGATGGTGGAAACTCGGGTATCTCAGCAGTAATGGCCGCTGTTTCGATATCGGGAACACGGTGGCTCAGGCATTACAATGCTATACCTGCACGGGAGATCCATTCGCCGGCTCGACCAATCCGTACTCCGCTGGGAATGGCAGCCTCATGCGCCTGGCCCCAGTTCCCCTATTTTTTGCTTCTAACCCAGAAGCCGCCATCCATTTCAGCGCGGAAAGTTCAAGAACCACTCATGCGGCCACGACTTGCCTGGACGCTTGCCGATACTTTGCAGGACTGTTGATCGGCGCGCTTCAGGGCGTCTCAAAGGATGAGCTGCTTTCTCCAAGGTATGCACCCGTTGAGCAGCTTTGGGAACGGATGCCGTTATGTCCTGAAATCGATAAGATCGCCAATGGTTCTTTCAAGCGAAAAAACCCGCCCGAGATCGTTGGAAGCGGCTATGTCGTCGAATCGCTTGAAGCAGTCCTGTGGGCGTTCAACCGATCGGCAAATTTTGAAGAGGGCTGTTTGCTGGCGGTGAATTTGGGCCATGATGCCGACACCACCGGCGCTATCTTCGGGCAGCTAGCCGGTGCGTATTATGGGGCGGCTGGCATCCCGGAGGCGTGGCGCGAATACCTCGCCCATGCCGGCCTGATCGAGCGATTGGCGCATACCCTCTTCGAAAGGCGGATCTAAACCCGGATTTTCCACCTATCAGCAGATTTTCCAGAGCAATCTCAAGCGACTGAGGGTAATTGATCCAACGGCCAGCGCGGCATTACTTCAATCGCCGCACCCTCGGTCTGACCTGCCACCAGCCGCCGCCAGCCAGCATAGGCAATCATAGCGCCATTATCGGTGCAAAACTCCAGCCGGGGGTAATAGACTCGTCCGCCCCGTTCCTTCGCCAGTTCCAGCAACCGCGCCCGCAATCGCCGGTTGGCACCCACCCCACCGGCCACTACTAACCGTTTCAGCCCCGTCGCCTGTAAAGCCCGCCGACACTTGATCACCAACGTCTCGACCACTGCCTCCTCAAAAGCACGCGCCACGTCAGCCCGATTCTCCAGCGTCGGTTCCAGTTCTCGCCAAGCATTGATGGCCGCCGTTTTTAATCCACTGAAGCTAAAATCGCAACCGGGCCGGTCGGTCATCGGCCGGGGGAATTTGAAACGTCCCGGAGTACCCTCTTCAGCCAGCTTGGCCAGCGCCGGCCCGCCAGGATAGGGAAGACCCAGCAGCTTAGCGGTCTTATCAAATGCTTCGCCAGCCGCATCGTCCACCGATTCGCCCAGAATCTGATAGCCGCCGATCCGGTCAACTCGCACCAGCAGGCTGTGCCCTCCGGATACCAGCAGGGCGACAAAAGGAAATTCCGGTGGCTCCGCTTCCAGCATTGGCGCCAGTAAATGCCCTTCCATGTGATGGACGCCGATCGCCGGCACATTCCAAGCCCAGGCCAAACTGCGCCCGATAGCCGCGCCCACCAGCAATGCACCGATCAAGCCTGGTCCACGGGTATAAGCCACGCCGCCGATATCGCTCGGTTCAACATCCGCTTGCCGGAGGATTTCCCGCAACAGCGGCAGCGTCTTACGCACATGATCACGCGAGGCCAATTCCGGCACAACTCCGCCATATCCGGCGTGCAATTTGACCTGGCTATGCAGCGCGTGGGCTAGCAGCCCGCGTTCGCTCTCGTAGAGCGCCACGCCGGTTTCATCACAAGATGTTTCAATACCCAGAATTAACATATGGTTTTACTATTTTGCATTTAGCGGGAGGCATGATTACAATACAATGTTTTCCAATAATCCAGCTTTCCTCTAGCCCAGACTCTGAAATCAATGAGGTGATGTTTTAATGCCTGCCGTGAAAATCAAGGAAAATGAGCCGTTTGATATCGCGTTACGCCGTTTCAAGCGTTCCTGTGAAAAAGCCGGTGTTCTCTCTGAGGTCCGCCGCCGGGAGTTCTACGAGAAGCCAACTCAAGAGCGCAAGCGTAAGCGAGCTGCCGCTGTCAAGCGTCATTTGAAGAAACTTTCCCGGGAAGTCGCCCGCCGTACCCGCCTCTACTGAGCCTGGCCGTCACCCTCTCCCCCGCTTTCAAGCAAGCTACGAGTCCGCCAGCATGTCTCTCAAAGACCGTATTCAGGATGACATGAAAGCCGCTATGCGCGCCAAGGATAAAAATCGCCTTGGCGTCATCCGCCTGATTCTGGCCGCCATCAAGCAACGCGAGGTGGATGAACGCATTGAATTGAACGATGCTCAGATCCTCGCTGTGCTGGAAAAGATGATCAAACAGCGCCGGGAATCCCTGACGCAATATCAAAATGCCGGCCGCGAAGATCTGGCCAGCCAGGAAGCTTTCGAAATCGAACTGATTCAGACCTATTTGCCAGCGCCCCTCAGCGAAACCGGGTTAGAAGCATTGATCGCCAACGCCATTGCGGTGACCGGCGCTCAGTCCCTGCGTGATATGAGCAAAGTCATGGCCATCATCAAAGATCAGGCGCAGGGCCGGGTGGACATGGCCGCAGTCAGCGCTCGGGTTAAAGCCCGTTTCGGCGGCTGAAACCGCATTTTCTACCTGCCGCCAATAAAGCCATTTGTATCCGCTGACTGGCAGACAGGCATTTTTCAACTAGGCTTTGGGGTTATGGCTGGTCGCATCCCCCAAGAATTCCTCGATCAATTGCTCAGCCGGGTGGACTTGGTCGAGGTAATTAACACCCGGGTGCCATTGCGTCGAGCAGGCCATGACTTCATGGCTTGCTGTCCATTTCACGCTGAAAAAACTCCCTCATTCTCGGTCAGTCCACGCAAGCAATTTTATCATTGCTTCGGGTGCGGCGCTCACGGGAACGCCATCGGCTTTTTAATGGCCTATGAGCGACTAGAGTTTCTGGATGCAGTTGAGGATCTAGCCCGGCTGGCCAGTCTAGAAATGCCGAAAATCAGCGGCGATGATAGCGGTTTATCCCATACGCTGCTGGAATGGCTCATCCAAGCCAGCCGCTATTTCCATCAACAGTTACGGGAGCATCCCACCCGGCAGCAAGCGGTAGATTATTTGCAACGGCGTGGATTAACCGGCCAGATCGCTAACGTGTTCGGTATCGGCTACGCGCCACCTGGCTGGGACACCTTGAGCCGGACTCTGCGCCAGCGCGGCGCCACGCCCGAGCAGATCATGAGCGCCGGCCTGGCCAGCCGCGACGAGCAAAATCGATTGCGCGACCGGTTCCGGGACCGGATTATCTTTCCGATCCGCGACCATCGCGGCCGAGTCATCGCCTTTGGTGGACGAGCGCTGGACGGTGGCGTTAATCCCAAATATCTCAATTCACCGGAGACCCTGTTATTTCACAAGAAATCAGAATTGTATGGGCTGTATGAAGCTCGCACTCGCATTCGGCACTTGCAACGGCTGGTCGTGGTCGAAGGCTATATGGATGTAGTGGCGCTAGCCCAGCATGATATTCCTTATGCAGTTGCTACCCTAGGCACTGCCACCAGTACCGAGCACATCGAACGATTGTTCCGGGTGGTCACTGATCTGGTGTTCTGCTTTGACGGTGACGCAGCGGGCCGGGCTGCCGGTTGGCGGGCGCTGGAAGTGGCTTTGCCTTTCCTGCGTGATGGCCGGCAGATTGGCTTTTTGTTTCTACCCGAGGGTGAAGATCCGGATAGCCTAGTGCGACGGGAAGGGCGCGCAGCATTCGAGCAGCGCTTGGAGCAAGCAACGTCATTGGCAGATTACCTGTTTGCCGAATTACGCGCCCGCGCCAATCCCGGCACGCTGGCTGGACGCGCCCGCCTAGCTGAACTGGCTCGGCCACTATTGGAAAAACTGCCAGAAGGACACTTCCGTGATCTCATGACCCTGCGGCTACAGCAGGAAGCACAACTGGTCAATACCCGCTTGCGTCCGCCTGCCCGATCTTCCCGGCCCGCTGATAGCAATGCGCAACTGACCCGCACTCCGTTGCGCAAAGCCATTGCGCTGCTGTTATACCGGCCGGAACTGGCGCAACAGGCCATGCTGGATGACAATCCGCTACTGCGCGACAGCCAGGAACCCGGTATGCGATTGCTGGCTGATTTAGTGGCCACACTGCGCGCCAGTCCCAAACTAACGGCTGCTGCGTTACTCGAGCGCTACCGGGGCACACGTGAGGGAGCCATTCTGGAACAGTTAGCACAATGGCGGCTGGAAGCTCCGGAAGAAGAATACCGGTTTGAGGAAGAATTCACCGATATCCTGGATTATTTACGGCGGCGCGCCGACCCGGCAAAACAGTGGCTGGAAACCTTGCTACAGCGCGGAACACCCAGCGCACTCAGCAAGGAAGAGCGGGAAGTTCTGCGGAACTTCGGCCAATCAAGAAAAGTCCAATAATCACTATATAGCTAAAATTGAAATTTAATGCTATGATTAATAGTTTAGTTTTTTATCCACCCAGCATGTGAACAGGTCATGAGCGAGCAGCAACAGTCACAATTGAAGAAGTTGATCGCCCGCGGCAAAGAAAAGGGGTTCTTGACTTATGCCGAGGTGAATGACCATTTACCCGATGATATTGTCGATCCGGAGCAGATCGAAGACATCATTGCCATGATCAATGATATGGGTATCGAAGTTCATGAATTCGTACCCGACACCGAGACGTTACTGCTCAATGAAAACCCGGCCAACGCTGACGATGATGTCGTCGCTGAAGAAGCAGCGGCGGCACTGGCAGCAGTGGATAGTGAATTTGGCCGCACCACGGACCCGGTACGAATGTATATGCGGGAAATGGGGACCGTCGAACTATTAACCCGCGAAGGCGAAATCCAGATTGCTAAACGAATTGAAGAGGGTATGAGTCAGGTATTGTCGGCGCTAGCCAGCTATCCCCTGACAATCGGCGAGCTCTTAAAAATTTATGATTCAATTAGCGAAAATGGTACTCGATTAGCCGATATAATCAGCGGTTTCAACGACATTGAGGAACCCGCGCCACTGCTGCCAGATGAAGAAAGCTTGCAGATCGCCGATGACGAGCCGGACGCCGTAAGCAAGAAAGAAAAAAGGATAGCAAAGGGGCCAGAAGCGCAGGAGGAAACATCAGAAACGTCAGAGGAACATGAAGAAGAAGTGGAAGGCGATGATGACGAAAGCGAGGAAGAGGAAGGCGCTCAAAACACCGTGATCGAGAGTGGCCCTGACCCTGAGGAAACTGCTCGCCGTTTCACAGACCTGCGTGTATTGTACGAACAGACTTTAGCCAGCGTGAGTGAACGGGGCCTTCAAGACCCGCAGACTCAAACGCTACGCCAACATCTGAGCGAGCACTTCTTGCAATTCCGCCTCGTACCCAAAACGCTCGACCAGTTGATTTTTAAGCTGCATGAAATGGCCGAACGCATCCGCTCCCATGAGAAACGGGTGATGTCTCTCTGTGTGGGCAAAGCGCAGATGCCACGCAAGACGTTCATCACCACTTTCCCGCAGAATGAAACCAAGCTGGACTGGATTGATGAGCAGATTCAGTCCAACAAGAAATATTCGGTCACTCTGGCCATGTATCGTGAGAAAGTGCAGGAGACGCAGCGGCGTTTGCAGACGATCGAACGAGAGGCGCAATTGTCAGTTCACGAGATCAAGGATATCAACCGCCATATGTCAATTGGTGAGGCCAAGGCGCGGCGGGCAAAAAAGGAAATGGTCGAAGCCAATTTGCGGCTGGTGATTTCGATCGCCAAGAAATATACCAATCGTGGATTGCAATTTCTGGACCTGATCCAGGAGGGCAACATCGGTTTAATGAAGGCTGTGGACAAATTTGAATACCGGCGCGGCTACAAGTTCTCGACCTATGCAACCTGGTGGATTCGCCAGGCGATTACCCGGTCAATTGCTGATCAAGCCCGGACAATCCGTATTCCGGTACACATGATCGAAACCATCAACAAGCTGAACCGGATTTCCCGGCAAATGCTCCAAGAGATGGGCCGTGAGCCAACACCGGAAGAGCTGGCCAATCGCATGGAGATGCCGGAAGATAAGGTCCGCAAGGTACTGAAGATCGCCAAAGAGCCGATCTCGATGGAGACGCCGATCGGTGATGACGAAGATTCACATCTTGGTGATTTCATCGAGGATCTGAGCGTCATGTCGCCAGTGGATGCGGCTACGGTCGAGGGTTTGCGTGAAGCGACCCGCGAAGTGCTGGCCACTCTGACTCCTCGCGAGGCGAAGGTCCTACGGATGCGATTTGGAATTGACATGCCGACGGATCACACCCTGGAGGAAGTTGGCAAGCAGTTTGACGTCACCCGCGAACGCATCCGTCAGATC
>DDST01000165.1 GCA_002343485.1 Proteobacteria bacterium UBA2383 | reverse complement strand
ATAATCAAGATAAGCAAAATGCTGAGGAACGCATTTTTATAAAACCATACCATCGATTTTTATCCATCCTCCGAAGGCATGAAACCTACTACTCTCGCACTAACCGACCTGCGTGGCGGGCTGATCGCTGCCGCTGTCGTTCTGCCGCAGGCAACTGCCTTTGGAGTCACGGTATTTGCTCCCTACCTCGGCACCGCAGCCGGGGCACTGGCTGGCTTAGCCGGTGCTATCGGTCTCTTGTTAATCTCCGGCGCCGCTGGCGGCACGATCGGCTTGATCAGCGGCCCTACCGGCGCCAGCATGGCATTGCTCAGCGGCACGGCAGCCCTCCTTACTGCATCGGATATCCCCCCCAAGGTCATCGCACCTGCCTTGTTCACCATCACCGTGCTGGCTGGTCTGATCCAATTAATGATCGCTTTCGCGGGCGGCGGCCGGTTGATGAAATTCATTCCCTACCCAGTATTCGCCGGTCTTGCCACAGGTATCGGTCTACTGTTGATCAAGTCCCAGATTAAACCTTGGCTTGGGATCAGTTACAGTGGCCTATGGATACGCTGGTACTGGCTGCCGATGGCGACCACCGCGGTGGCCTTCTGCGCTGTCCGCTACGCTCCGCGTTTCATACCCAACATCCCTGGACCACTCGTTGGACTGATCGGCGGAACGGTGTTTTATCAAACCATCCTCTACCTCACCAACCCGCCTTCCGTTCCGCCTTACTGGGTTATCGGGGCCTTGCCCCAGTGGTCGGAGTTTCATCTAGCGGTTGATCAATTCACGGTTTGGCCTTCCTTACCCTGGTCCTTGATCTTGCATGCTGCGTTCGCTTTAGCGGTGCTGTCTTCTCTGAACACGTTGTTGACGGCGGTCATCGCCGATACCACCACCGGCCAGCGCCACAATGCCCACCGCGAATTGCTAGCGCAAAGCATTGGCCAAATGGCCGTCGGCCTCGTGGGTGGATTGGCCGGAGCAGCCAGCGTAGGCGGCACCACTACGGCTGTCCAAGCCGGCGCACGGCGCTGGGCCGCACTGACCGCCGGTATTCTCTTACTGCTGTTACTATTCGCCGGCTCAGTTGGCCAATGGCTGCCAACCAGCGCATTGGCCGGCATCATCATCGCTTCCGCCATCAATCTGATGGAAAAAGACATCATCGCTTGGGCACAGCAACGGCGGACCCGGTTGGATGCGATGGTTGCACTGCTCGTCATCATCGTTACCTTGGCCCAAGATCTGATGATTGCGGTGCTGGTTGGCCTGAGTATCGCCATTCTGTTGTTTATCCGCAGTCAAAGCCAGCTACCGGTTATACAACGCCGGCTAACGGCCCTCGAACGGCCCTCGGTGCGAAAACGTCCAGCGGACCAGGTGGAATGGCTCGCTCACCATGGTGACCGGATCGTCATGTATCACCTAAGCGGCGTCCTGTTTTTTGCCAAGACCGACCAACTGTTTGAGGAGATGCTGCCGGATCTTGACCGGCGTTCCTGGGTGATCCTGCACCTGCGGCGGGTGATTCAAATCGATCTGTCCAGCGTGCGGCTTCTGCAACAAATTGCTGCGCGGCTGGAGGCGCATCGCGGGGAATTGCTATTTTGCGAGGTACCCGAGGAACTGGGGCTGGGCCGGGATGTGGAACGCACGCTGCGCCGATTGAGCCTGCGGCCAGGACGGCTGAACGTCCGCACATTCGCGGGTGCCGATCAAGCGCTGGAATATGCTGAGAATGCCCTTCTCAAGGCGTTGAATGTCGACACGACCGTCATGGAAAAGGATATTACCTTGGCGGAACTGGACTTGTGCTGCGATATGAAGCCCCTTGAAGTGGCAGAACTCGCGTCAGTGCTGCGCCCACTGGCTTTGGAGAGCGGCGAGCGATTATTCGACGCCAGCGAACCAGGCTCAGAACTGTATTTGGTGCTGCGTGGCCGGATCGATATTCGTCTGCATGTCGCTGGCGAGCGCTACAAGCGATTGGCGATTTACGGGCCAGGCACCGTATTCGGCGAGATCGCCTTCCTTGATCCCGGCCCGCGCGCCGCCGAGGCCGTAGCCGTCCGTCGCAGCGAACTCTGGGTATTGAGCCGGGCAGACTTTGACCGGTTGCGGAAAACATATCCCGACGCCGCGATTGCTCTGCTACTGGCGCTGGGCCGCTCACAAAGCCGGGCGTTGCGGTGGAGCACCCGGGAAATCAAGCGTCTGATTCAGTGGTAAAGCGCGCTGCTGATGCCGGTCTCGTGTCACCGCCCGCCTTCCTCTCCTTTGGCGGAAAAAAAGGCGGGAAGAGAAGACGATTCCGCTCCACGCTAGAAGGTCATGCCGGTGCTATGCACCGTACCTCTACTTGACTCGAAAATATGCTTCCCGCGCTGGTAAGTCGATACCCGTCAGCCGCAGCGGTAACACAGTATCCGGTGCGATGTTCTCGCCGACTTTCACACGCGCCTCCAGCCCCAGTTGCGGAATCAGCACGGCACCGCGCGGCATGCGCTTTTCCACAAGCACCCCTTCGCCCTGCCAGCCAGGATGTTGCTGGAGGTAGGCTAACGTCCAATGTTCGCGAGACAGACGCTCAGCCCGGCGCACCCCTTGAGCCGCTATTTCTGCTGCACCGACCCGCGCCACGATGGCTTGAGCATCCAGCCACTCGCCATTGCGCAGAAAGGCGCGTAGCTGCTGATGCGCCACCAGATCCAGATAGCGGCGCAGCGGGCTGGTCACTTGGGCGTACACTTCCAGCCCCAAACCACCATGCGGACCCGGTTGGCTGCTGTATTGGCGTGGACGCATATTGCGGCGAAGCATGCGCATTGCCGCCAGGCTGGAAGGCTCGCGTTCCGATACTTCCGCTACAGTATCCTGCGTGGTAAACGGAAACGGCAATTCGTGTTCCAGGGCAAAGCGGGCGGCGGCTTCGCCGGCCATCAGCATCGCTTCAGCCACCAGCAACCGGCTGCGCAAGCGGGTGAATGGCTCAATTTTCGCCCGCCCGTCAGTGACCGTTATTTTCACTTCCGGCAGATCGATGAAAATCGCCCCATTAGCCCGCCGCCGGTCCCGATGCCGTTGGGCCAGCTCGTTCAAGGTGCGAAATGGCTCCTCATCTAACCGTTTTTCCACCTCCTGATAGCTGATCCGCTGCACCCGTACCCAGCTCGGCGTGATTTCCACGCCGGTGACCCTGCCGTCCGCATCGAGATTCATGCCAAAAGATAGCGCCGGCGACACCTCAGCCAATCCCAGCCCCAATTGCTCAATCGCTGCTGGGGGGAGCATAGGAATGGTCATTTCCGGCAAATACAGGGTTGCGCCCCGCATGCGCGCCTCTTCATCTACAGGGCTGCTGGGCGGCGCCAGCACCGTAGCGTCGGCGATATGCACCCATAACCGGTTGCCATCCAGGCTCAGCGCATCGTCAGGATCACGGTTGCCTTCATCATCAATGGCGAAAGCCGGCAGACCGGTCAAATCCAGGCGTGATTCCTGAGGCAGACCGGGTAGAGAAAGGGCTGGCGGTTGCAGAATAGCGCCGATCCGGCACGGCCAAGGATTGATGGACTCGCTCCAATGATTCATCCGCAAAAGCAAGGCGTGGGCGCTGCTGGGATTCTGTTGACATTCCAGAGCCTGCAAGACCCGGCTTTGCTCACGCTGACCCCAGGCTACTTCCTCGATCTCTTGCAGATATTGCGCATCCTCTGGCGCACAACGGCCGGCTTTAGCGCGTTGCAGAAAACCATTCCATGCTTCCCGTTCAATAGCTTTCGCTTCCCGAGTGACCCGTTCCTGCTCTACTTCCGCCAGGGGGCGGACGTTGATGGCTTCCGGTGTTCCCTGGAAATACAATCCTTCGTCAACCAACCGCCAAGCCGACCAGGCAGCCGCTGGGGTATAAACACCGTAAATCAGCTCCGCCAGCTCCGGCAAGGTCGTCTGGCTACCATCCAGTAATTCACAAGCCGCCTCGACCTCGCCAGCAGGCATGTTCAATTCACTCAAGCTACGCACGGGACCGGGATGAAGCAGCAATACGTCCTTGGGCCGGACCCGCAGCGACCGGCCATCTTGCAATTCAATATCCAGCTTGTCGCCAAGCGCGACAACCTGGGCGGGGCCGTTCTTGTACAGCACTAGACTATTTTGCGGGATGTTCATCAGTTCTCGTAAGTGCGCGGGGCAACGTCATGCCGAATGGAAATCGTTAATGATGATCATAACAAAGGTTGCCCGCGTTCCACGCAATTAAGAATTCAACAATAGAAAACATTTTTGTCTTGCAACACTTTTGCTTTTCATTTATAAACATGACAAATTTGATTTGCAACTATTTTGTCATGCATGATAGGAGTCACCCAGCCATGCCATCCCATCCTGATTGCCCTGAATTTTATACCGGCGCTCCGGTGGATTCGGCCGATTTGCGATTTCGCGATGCGTTTCTCGCGGAACTCTGGGAAACCCTCCGCACCCGGCATGTTCTCCTCACCGCTCCACGCCGCACCGGTAAGACCAGTGTGATGGACCACTTGCGGGATTTCCCCAAGCACGGTTTTACGGTGATTTACCAGAATGTTCAGGATCTCACACATCCCGCTGATTTCTTTCAGGCTATTCTCGACACCTTGCACGATCAGCACCCTGAGATCGTCAAGCGCCTAGCGCAAGGCTGGAAGCTGCTCACGGATACACTGAATAAGGTCACGGAGTTCGGAATCGCCGGATTCAAGATCCGGCTGCGGGACACCGATCCGGATTGGAAAGACCATTGGCGGCAACACGGCGATCGATTTCTCGATCAGGTTCGCAAGCAGGAATCATCCATCCTGCTCATCGTGGACGAGTTGCCGGACATGTTATTCAATCTTAAGAGAGAGCATCCTGCGGTATTGCGCGAGTTTCTGGCCTGGTTCCGCGTCCAGCGCCAAGACCCGCATCCCAGCAAGGACCGCGCCCGCTGGCTGATTGGCGGTTCCGTCAATCTTTCCGGTACGCTGGATGGGCTCGGACTGGTCGATCTCATCAACGATCTCGACGATGTGCCGCTGCCCGTGCTCGCAGATGCCCACGTCATCGAGTTCGTGCAATCGATGCTGGCCAGGCGTGGCGTCGATTTCGAGGAGACGGTTCCGGAACAGTTGCGCGCGCATCTTGGCCGGCCCATTCCGCTGTTCATGCAGATGGCCACGCAGGAACTCTATCGCTCCTGGAAGAAAGCGCCGCGCAAGCTTGTATCCGCCGATGTGGACCGGATCTTTGCGCAACTCGTCGTCAGCATGGCTGCTCAGGACAAACTGCAACATTATTATTCGCGCATCGCGAAATATTACGAAGAGCCGCGCCTTTCCGCCGCCCATGCGCTCCTGGGTCAGATCAGCTTGAGTTCCGCCGGCCTGAGCCGCGCCAAACTGATGCAGGAGTTCGAGCACCATCTGGCCGGCGCGGGGCAGACCATTCCTGCTCATGAGCGCAAGCAGCATTTCAACCAACTGCTGCGCGACCTGGAAAACGATTTCTACGTCAGCGAAATCGCTGAGAATCAATACGATTTTGCCAGCGGCCTGCTCAAAGCCTGGTGGAAGAAATACTATGCCTGATGCCACCTCTCATTTGGGCCTTTATCGAGCGGGTTTGACATCGGCGGCGCACCGGCGGCATATCACTGTTGCCCGCATGCCTCTCGTGGAAGACACCCTCGAAATTCTGCGCGGGTCGATGTCACGGAATTCCAAGCACCACTTCCTGTTCATCGGCCCGCGTGGCATTGGCAAGACCCATTTGCTGTCACTGATCGAGGATGAGATTGCCGCCTCATCCGATTTGGCCGCTCACTATGTGATCGCCCGCTTTCCCGAAGAATCCCACCGTACACTCTCCTTTGCGGATTTCCTGCTCGGTCTGTGCGAAATTCTTGGCGACACACTGCCGGATGAACCGCTCTGGCGGGATTTGCATCAACGATTGCGCACGGAAGGAGAGGACGCCACCATCATTGATACCCTGGTGCCTGCTATCCGCCAGCAGAACCGCGAGCGCCGCCGCACCGTGCTGGTGATGCTGGAGAATCTTGGGGAAATGTTTACCCGGCAGATCAAGAAACAGCCGGATATCGCTGCGCTACGCAAGTTTTTCATGGACGACAATGGTTGCCTGTTGATCGCGACTGCACCGCTGCATTTCGACGCGATCACCAGTGTGGAGGAGCCGTTTTACGACTTCTTCGACGTGCAGATTCTCGAAGACCTGAGCGAGGAAGAAACGCTCGATCTCATCCGGCGCAATTTGGAATGGGAACAACGCGGCGATCTTCTGCACGATTTCGGCTCGCTGCAACCCAAGCTGCTGGCGCTCTATAAGATGACGGGCGGCAATCCCCGGCTCACCGTCATGCTTTACGAACTCATCGCCAACGACGCCATTACGGAAGTCCGGCAACAATTTCAAATCCTGCTGGACCGCATCACCCCATTTTATCAAAGCCGCCTCAACGACCTGCCGCCACAGGAGCGCGCCGTGCTGGAGACCATGGCAGTCATGCGGGACCAAGAGAAAACGCCCGCTGCCATCACCGCACGGATGCGGTTGAGCCAGCCGCAAACTTCATCGCTCCTCAAGCGCCTCACCGAGGCCCGCTACCTCCGTTCGACGCCGCATCCCCAGGACAAGCGTTCGCGGCTTTACACCCTTCGCGAGGGCTTTTTCGATATTTGGCTGGCGATGAATCTTTCGCGAGGCGCGCGCGAACGGCTGCCCTTCCTGCTCGATTTTTTCACGCTTTATTACCCCAGTATCGAAGAACGGGAAAAGAAACGCGCCGAGCTGCGCAACAAATGGGGAAACGGTGATGCAGAACAAGCTTTCGATTATCTGAGCGAGGTGGGACTACCCGAGGAAAGGGCCGCCGCCAAGCTGGACCTCGCCCGGTTGCACGCCGGTAACGGCTCGCCGGACAAAGCCGTTCAGTACCTGCGCGAAGCATCATCATTGCCTCTCGATCCGCTCGGCGCCTGGATCGTCCAGCATGTGAGCGAAACACCTTCCACCAATTATCTCGACGAATTGCAGGAGATGGTTGCCTGCTGGGAACTCCACCGGTCCGGCAATCTGGAAGCCTTTGCCGAGCGGCTCAGAAATCTAGCTGATACCCTGAACTACAAGTCCTTTTCCGAAACCAAGATTTCCTTTTTGCGCGATCACTTACCCCAACTCACCGACACCAAGGAGCGGATTAATACGCGGCTGAAAATAGCGGATCTATTGCACGAACTGGCTCGCTGGCCGGATGCGGAGCAGGAACTCAGGCGGGCCAAGGACGAAGCCGAAACGCTAGATGACCCTGCCGCTTTGGCTGCCACTCTCAACAACCTGGCCCTGGTGCTCCAGGACACGAATCGGCTGGCCGAGGCCGAACCATTGATGCAACGGGCGCTGGCC
>DDST01000013.1 GCA_002343485.1 Proteobacteria bacterium UBA2383 | reverse complement strand
GCGCCGGTGAAGGCGCCGCGCTCAAAGCCGAATAATTCGGCTTCCAGGAGCGGCGAAGGGATGGAGGCGCAGTTCAATTCAACAAAGGGGTAATCACGGCGCGGTCCCTCGAAATGAAAGGCGCGCGCCACCAGCTCCTTGCCCGTCCCCGTCTCGCCGGTGATCAACACTGCTGGCGGTTCACCTTCGGTCAGCCGGGTTTCCGCTTCAACGAACTGCTGGATCTTACGTTTGAGTGCCTGCATAGGTGGCGATTCGCCGAGTAATTTGTCCAGTCCGCTGCGCTCTGCCTGCCGGCTCTGATAGTAGGCCAGTGCCCCTTCCAGCCGTTCCTGGCCGATGGCTTTATCCAACAGCAGCTTGAGCTCGCTGAGCGCCAAGGGCTTGGTCAGATAGTCATAGGCGCCGGCCTTCATGGCCTCCACGGCGATGGAGACCCCGCCGTGAGCGGTCATCATGACCACTTTGATATGACAGGCCGTGGCACGGATACGCCGCAGAACGTCTAGACCGTCCAAGCCGGGCAATTGAATGTCCAGCAGCACCAGATCCGGGTTGAAGCGGTCCAGGGTTGCCAGACCTTCCTCACCGCTACTGGCGGCGCGGGCCTCGTAACCGTGGCGGGTTAGGTAGAGGCAAATGTTTTTGGCCAGAATTTCTTCATCATCAATGACCAACACAGCGTGTGACATGGCATTCACTCAGCCAGGGGAAGTTGCAGAAGGGCGGTGGCGCCTGCATCTGGCTGGCTGCGTAGTTCGAGACGGCCTCCGTAACGCTGAACGATGCGTCGCGCCAGTGCCAGGCCCACGCCGAGGCCGCGCCGTTTGTGGCTCACGAAGGGTTTGAACGCCTCTGCCAGTTGTTCAGGTGACAAGCCCGTGCCGGTGTCGCTTAGAGTCACGGTGACTCGATGGTTGCGTAGTTCCGCCGTCACCTGCAACTGGCCCCCATTCGGCATCGCTTCCAGGGCATTAGCCAGTAAACTGTTGAAGACTTGCCCCAGCAGATGAGGATCCGCATACACGCGTGGCGACCATTCCGGCAGCGCGATGTGTAACGCAATGCCCTGCCGGGCACAGCGGTCGCGGAAGTCAGCCACGCTGTGCCGCAACGTTTCATTCAGATCCGCGCCTTGGGCATTGCCATCGGGCTGGTGTGAATAGAGTAACAATTCACGGATCCAGGTTTCCATGCGGTCCACCTGAGCGGCGATATCGCCGAGGCACTCACGGGTCCCGGCGGCTTCGCCCTCGGCAGCCAGTTCGGCAGAGGAGCGGATGGCTGCTAAAGGATTGCGCAGGCTGTGCGCCACAGCAGCGGCCAGTTCGCCAACCGTGGCCCACTGCTCGGCCTCGATCAGCGCCTGCTGCTGGTCCGTGATGGTGCGGCTGGCGCGGCGCACGATCCAAAAGAGCATCGCGTAGAGAAACAACCCGCCCAACCCGGCGCTGATCCAGACCAGCCGCTGCCCTCGGGCAATGGTTTCCCAGAGAAGACGAGGCAGTTTATATAGCTCGACCACCCCGGCCACCGCACCGTCTGGCCCATGAATGGGGATATAGTTCTCGACAAACTCCTTGATCTCCGGGGCGAACAGGATGTGCTCGCTCTTGTCGTGGGCCTTGACCTGGCCGGTGTGCAGCGCCAGTTGGCCATTCAGGGCGCGATCCAGCTCCGGATTGCTTTCGGGAAACTGCCGGCCGGCCAGCGGCTTCTCGGTCGACCACAGGACGACCCGATCAAGGGAGTAGACATTGGCGCGCACCACATCGGGCATATGGGCGATCCGCTTGAAGAAATCGTCCAGCGGTCCCTGCCGTTTGGCGGGGTCCGGTTCGCTGAAATACCGGCTGGTGTTCTGTGATTGAGCGATGCTTTGGACGAATTCCAGGGTCAACAACCCGTTCTGCTCCAGCAAGGTCTCGCGCAGAAAGCGGGACAACAACGCGGCTGACACGATGCCGATGAGGACAATGGACAACAGACTGAGCGCCGAGAATGAGCGCAGCAGATTATAGGGTTTTCGGGATATACGCATAAGATCAGGATCTATAGCAAAAAATTAATTTTGATTATAGTCCAAGGGATTGCTTATTCTCGTCCCAGAGATGTCCGGCAGTTCGAGCACCGGACTGAAAGGATGCCCTCACTCGTGCCTGAGCGCCTCGATAGGATCGAGCCGGGCAGCGCGGCGCGCCGGAAAATAACCAAACACCACCCCAATTGCCGCCGAGAATACGAACGATAGTAAATTAATGCTGGGATCGAAGATATACGGCACCTGCATGACCTTGGCCAGCCCGAGTGACGCGAGCATGGCCAGAATGATACCCACGATGCCGCCCAATGCCGACAAGGCCACCGCCTCCACCAAAAATTGCAGCAACACTTCTCGTTCCAGCGCACCGATCGCCAGCCGGATACCAATTTCTCGGGTACGCTCGGTCACTGACACCAGCATGATGTTCATGATGCCGATGCCGCCCACCAGCAAACTGACGGCGGCGACCGCGCCCAGCAGCATGGTTAATACTTTGGTCGTACCGGTCATGGCTTCGGCAATCTGCCGGGTGTCGAGGATGGAAAAATTATCATCCTCGTTCGCACCGATTTTGCGGCGTTCGCGCATCAGCAACCGTAAATCCGCCATGATGCGGCTGGTGTCTCCGCCATCCTGCACTGACACCATCAGGGTGTTGACATCCTGGGTGCCAGTCAAGCGGCGCTGCAAAGTGCGCAGCGGTATCACGATGATATCGTCCTGATCCATGCCCATAGCTGACTGCCCCTTGGATTGCAGCAAGCCGATCACTTCACAGGCGAAATTCTTAATCCGCAACTCATCGCCCAGCGGCGGCTGGCCGCCAAACAGTTCCTTGCGCACCGTGGCGCCGATCACGCAAACCGCCTTGCCGGCGCGCTGCTCGGTCCCGGTAAAAACCCGTCCATCGGCAAGCCGCCAGTTGCCCGCGGTGAAATAAGCATTGGTGCTGCCGGTCACGGTGGTGGACCAATTACGAGCCGCGTACACCACGGTTACGCTTTTGCTGGCGACCGGCGCGATCGCATTGAGTGAGCCGATCTGGGTTGTAATGGCCTCGGCATCACGGGCCTTGAAATTTGGAGAACCGGCTTCGTCCCGGCCCGGCCCAAGCCGCTTGCCGGGGCGCACCATGATGAGATTGCTGCCGAGGCTGGAAATCTGGTCCGCGACGGCGCGAGTGGCGCCATTGCCCAGCGTGACCATGGTGATCACCGCGCTGACACCGATCACGATGCCAAGGATAGTCAGAAAAGACCGCAGCAAATTGCGCCGGATCGCCCGTAAGGCCAGTAGAATGCTACTCCAGAACATCAAGCGTTCTCTCCATTGTGATGATCTGAATCGACTTGGCCATCCACGAAACGGATGATTCGTTTAGCGTACCGCGCCATGCCGGGTTCGTGGGTGACCATCAATACGGTGATGCCCCGGTCGCCATTCAGAGCGGCCAGCAAATCCATGATCTCGTGGCTGCGTTGGCTGTCGAGATTGCCGGTTGGCTCGTCGGCCAGCAAGATGGTTGGATCGGTCACAATGGCGCGAGCGATGGCGACGCGCTGCTGCTGACCACCGGACAGTTCGGCGGGCGTGTGGTGCTCCCACTGCCGCAAGCCGACCGCGTCGAGCGCCGTGCGCGCCTTGGCATGACGGGCCGCGCGCGGTTCGCCCCGGTACACGAGAGGCAATTCAACATTTTCCAAGGCGGTGGTGCGAGCCAATAGGTTGAAGCCTTGGAACACGAAACCGAGGTAATAACGGCGCAGCAAGGCGCGCTGGTTGCGGGTCAGATTCTCAACGTGCATCCCGCGAAACAGGTAGGCGCCCGAGGTTGGGTTGTCCAGGCAGCCGAGGATGTTCATGGCGGTGGATTTGCCGGAGCCGCTCGGACCCATGATCGCGACGAATTCGCCGGCGCCGATGCGTAGATTGACCCCGCGCAGCGCCAGAAACGTGGCCGGCCCTTGCCCGTAGGTTTTGGTCACATCCCGCAATTCGATCAGCGCGCCGGTTTCCGGTGCGGCGCGCACGCTGGCCGCGTTCAAGGCGTCGAACTCCGATGAGCGGTAATCACCGGCATGCCTGCCACCAAATCCGCGCCGGTAACCTCGGTCATGCGACCGTCGCTTTGACCGGTGGTCACCGGAACCGCCATCGGTTGATCGTCGCGCAGTACCCACACCTGTTGCGCAGCATTTTTGCCGGGAATTTCCGTCATGGGTTTCGTGGTTTGCGAGCGTGGCGGCCGGGGTAGCAGACTGGCCAGCAAACCGCCGCTGCTGCCCGGTTGCACATTCGCCGCGGGTTCTGGCGGCGTGAAGCGCAGTGCTGCATTTGGGACCAGTAGTACGTTTTCCCGTTCGGCAGTCACGATTTCCGCCGTGGCAGTCATGCCGGGGCGCAGACTGAGATCGTCATTATTGACGTTGAGAATGGTCTTGTAGCTGACCACGTTGTCCACCGTTTCCGAACCGAACCGCACCAGGCTGATGCTGGCGGGAAATTTCCGGTTGGGATAGGCGTCCACGGTAAAGGTTGCAGCCTGCCCTACGCGCACCTGGCCGACGTCGGCTTCGTCCACGTCCACCTGCAACTCCATTTGCGCCAGATTTTCGGCCAGGGTGAACAGCACCGCCACTTGCAGCGAAGCCGCCACCGTTTGCCCTGGTTCCACTGAGCGGGCGAGCACCACGCCGTCGATCGGCGAACGGATGGACGCCTTGGTCCAGTCGGTTTCGCTGGAACGGAGAGTGGCGCGGGCTTCGTCCACCGCCGCCCGCGCGCTGGCCTCGTCGGCGATGGCACGTCGCTGGGTGGCCTCGGCGGTCTCCAGCTCCGCCGGCGAAGGCACCTTGCCGCCACTCAGTTTGGCTACGTGCCGCAAGCGTTTGAGATTGGCGTGCGCTTCCTGGACCGTCGCCACGGTTTGCAACACCTTGGCATTGGCCGAGGCCAGCGCCGCCTTGGCTTTGGCAATGGCGTCCTGGAGCTTGGCGAGATCCAGGCGAGCAAGCACCTGGCCTTTTTTCACCCGGTCGTTGTAGTCCACGAACACCGCCTCGATGGTGCCGGACAATTCGCTGCCCACCTCAACCTCGTTGACCGGCGCCAATTTACCCGTCGCCGAGACCGTAACCCGCAGGCCGCCCCGGCTGACCGCTTCGGTCTGGTAGCGAGGGGTTGCCTGGACTTCAGTACGGGAACGGAGGAACGCGACACCACCGGCACCTAATGCGGCGAGGACGCTGGCCACGAGCAGCCAACGCAGGCTTCGATTTTTTGGACTCCCCGGACCGATGATTTCCGCCAGATCGGGATCGTGTTGTATGGATGAATTCACGACGGTTTTCCTTGCACGCTGGCAACCGCTTCAGCGGATACCGGCGGCCAGCCGCCGCCCAGCGCTTTGTAAAGTTGAATCAAAGCGGAGACGTGTTCGGCCTCGCTGGCTGTGAGGCTGTCTTCCAGCGTAAGCACGGTGCGTTCCGTATCCAGCACCGTCTGGAAATCGGTGACACCCGCCGTGTAGCGGTGCCGGGCCAGTAGCGCGGCGAGACGCGCGGCGTTGGTGGCATTTTGCAGGTTGACCTGCCGTTGCCGGGTATGGGCCAAGGCCGCCAGCGCGTTTTCAGCTTCCTCCAGGGCAGCAAGCACGGTCGATTCGTAGTTGACCAATGCTTGCTCCTGCACCGCCGTTTGGATCGCGATCTGCTGACGGATGCGTCCGGCGTCGAAGACCGGCGCGGCAATGGAACCCAACAGCGTCTGTGCGGCCGCACCGCCGCCGGTTAGCGCACCGAGGCTCAATGCCTCCAACCCGAGCGAACCGCTCAAGGTAAAGCTTGGGTACCGTTCTGCCTCCGCCACGCCAACTCGCGCGGTTTCGGCTGCCAGCTTGCGTTCGGCGGCGCGCACGTCGGGGCGCTGGCGCAGGGTGTCGGCCGGAATGGGTGCGATCACTCGTTTGGGAATTTGGGGCATCTTGGCCGGGCGGGCCAACGCCGGACCAAGCGAGCCGGGTTGCTGGCCAAGCAGGATTTCCAATCGATGTTCGGTTTCGGTGCGGCTGGTTTCGAGGCTCGGGATTTGCGCCCGGGTCTGCTCCAGATTCGAGCGTGCTTGCTCCACATCCAGCACAGTGGTCAAGCCCGCTTCGGCTCGCCAGCGGGTAAGATTCAGGGTTTCAGATTGGGAAGCGGCGTTGGCTTTGGCGATGTCCAGTCGAGATTGGAAGGCGCGCAATTCAACGTAGTTAAGTGCGACTTCGGCGGTTAGCGATACTTGCGTGCCGTGCAGGCTGGCCTCGCTGGCGTCGAGATCGGCTTGGGCGGCTTCTTCGCTGCGCCGGAGTCCGCCGGACACGTCTGGCTCCCAACTGGCGTCAAAGCCGGCGCTGTAGAGATCGAGCGTGGCACCATTGCCGGATTCGGCACTGGCCTTGGTCCGGCTGGCCGCCGCCGAGGCCGAAACCGCCGGGAACCGGTCCGCGCCGGCTAAAGCGCGGCGGGCGCGGGCTTCGCGCAGTTTGGCCCGTGCGGTGCGGAGGTCCAGGCTGTTTTGCAAGGCCTGTTCGATCAACCCGTTCAAGGTCGAATCGCCGAGTTGCCGCCACCAGTTGGCCAAATCCGCTGGCGCAGTTTGTGCGACGGCAACCTTTGCCGCTGCCGCCCCTTGCCAAGTGACCGGCGCCGCCGGTTCCGGTGCTAAATAGTCTGGACCTGCAGCTGCGCAACTCGCCAGTAAGATGGCCGCCGCCAAAGCCACGGCAAGCGCGCGTTGTTGATTTGACATGGTATCGCTCCCGAACGTACTGGGCTGCCCCGGTTTTCTTGTTGGCACCACTGTAACGGAGGCGTCCGTAAATGCGGGTTAGCGTTGTGTAAAAAAAGGTAAAGGCGGGCAAAAAAAGGTAAATGTGCTTGGTTGCCGGGCGCAGATCGCTATGATTGCTGTTACGAAAGGCAAGTGAAGCGGTTGACGGTGATGACCCGAGTGTTGCTGGTGGACGACGATGTCGAATTGGGCGAGATGTTGATCGAATACCTCGAACGCGAGGGCTTCGGTGCGACGGCCGTGGCGGATGGCGAAGCAGGCGTGCACTGCGCACTGTCGGGCGAATACGGCATCGTGGTCCTGGATGTGATGATGCCGCGCCTAAATGGTATCGAAGCCTTGCGCCGTATCCGCGTGCAGGACAGCCGTGTTCCGGTGCTGATGCTCACAGCCAAAGGGGACGACGTGGACCGCATCGTCGGACTCGAACTCGGCGCAGACGATTATGTGCCCAAACCCTGCACGCCGCGCGAACTGGTCGCGCGTATTCGAGCTATCCTGCGGCGCACTCAACTCCGCGAGCCAGCCAGCCTGCCATCCGGTCCGCTAACGGCGGGATCGTTGACGATTTGGCCGGAAAAACGCGGCGCAGAATGGAACGGCGAGCCGTTGGAACTCACCAGCACCGAATTCAATCTCCTCGAAGTTCTGGTCCGCAATGCCGGCCGGGTGGTGAGCAAAAAGGAGCTGTCGGAACAGAGTTTGGGCCGCCCGCTGGCGCGCTACGACCGCAGCATTGACGTTCACCTGAGCAGTATTCGCCACAAGCTCGGTGGCGGAGAAGGACGCTCACCGATTCAGACGGTGCGCGGCATCGGCTATCAGTACGTCAAGGAGTGACCGCCTTGGGCCGGCTCTTTTGGAAGTTTTTTTTCGCCTTCTGGCTGACGCTGCTGATCGCCAGCATCGGAGTCGGTACAGCCGTTTGGCTTCATCGAAAGACACTGGAAGATCGTGACCGCGCCCTGGCGAGCGGTCCGCGGACGCTGTTCCTAATCAGCGCGGCGGCGGCGACGCTCCGGCACGGTGGAATCGCAGCGCTGCGCGCGTTGCTGGAAGAACAGCATCGCCAAGGCGACGCCTCGGTGTACGTGGTCGACACCGCCGGGCAAGAGCTGTTCGATCGGGCCGTTCAGCCTGAAGCGCTGGCACAAGCCGGCCGCTGGACGCGTGCAGACCGGGAACCGCGCGTAGCCCGGCTGGAGACTGCAAACCAGCAACAATATCTGTTGTTCGTTCCCGCCGAAAGCGAAGCAGCGCCCCACGGTCCACCGCCGTCGCCTTGGGTGCCGATCAGCATCGGTATCTTGGCCAGTCTCGGTTTCAGCGCATTATGGGCTTGGTATCTGTCAAAGCCGATCCGCCACCTGCGCGGCGCCTTCGATGCCGTGGCAGCGGGCCAACTCGACACACGAATCGGACCCCGCATGGGGCAGCGCCGCGACGAGATCAGCGATCTCGGCCGGGATTTCGATCGCATGACCCGGCAACTGCAAATCCTGGTCGGCTCCCAGCAACGCTTGCTGCACGATGTTTCGCACGAACTCCGCTCGCCGCTGGCGCGGCTGCAAGCCGCCGCCGGTTTGGCACGCCAGCAACCGCAAAAGCTGGACGCTTCGCTGGATCGCATCGAACGCGAGTCCGGCCGCCTGAACGAACTCGTCGGGGAACTGCTAACGTTGTCACGGCTCGAAGCCGGTGTCAGCGGAACGCCGAACGAGGAAATCGATCTGGTAGGGCTAGTCCGGGATGTCGCCGATGACGCCCGTTTCGAAGCAGAGGCGAACGGGCGCCAAGTGCAGTTTTCTGGCGAAGGCGAATTCATCATCAAAGCGCGGGCCGAATTGCTGCACCGCGCGTTTGAAAATGTGATTCGCAACGCGGTCAAATTTACCCAGGAAGGCACGGTGGTTGAGGTAGCCGTCATGATCCCAGCGGCGTGCGGCCAGATGACGGTGACCGTCACCGATCGAGGCCCCGGTGTGCCCGAAAGCGATTTGCAGACCGTCTTCGATCCGTTTTTCCGCAGCGGAACCGATGTGAAGACCGCCGGCTTCGGTCTCGGCTTGGCCATCGCACGACGTGCCATCGAAATGCAAGGCGGGACGATCCACGCGATGAATCGCGATGGGGGCGGGCTATGCGTTAAAGTGGTTTTACCGGCCAGCACCCTTGTTTGAGTAAGACCCTGGTGTTTCATCGGGCAACGGCAAAGACTCGAAACCAGCTCTGCCACTCATGCTGATTCGCCAGAAACTAAAATATCATGGTTTAAAGGTGGAGGTGGTCGTCACGGCTGGGTCTATCGCACTCGATTTTGCCCAGCGCCACCGCACGGAGCGTTGGCCGGGCACGGCAATCGTTTTTCATAGTGTGCCGGTGACCGTGCTGAATTGAACAGGTTGTTGTGCCCTCAAGAGCTTTGTCGCACAGCTTGTGCGACAAAGCCGGAATGCCCGGCGAGAGATGGTATGCGGACAGGGCCGCCCTTCATGAGGGGATGACCGCTACCATCACAGTGCGGCGGGCCGCATCCCAATATAAACAAAGTCCCTGATGGGCCAAGATCGCGGCCAGATCCACTAACCGCATGGCGGAAGATACGGGAAAGCCCAGATTGCTCATCGCATGACTCCGGTTCAAGCTAGACTGCCTGGGCAGTGAAGGAGGAGAGCGAGGAGAGATGAGTGGACTCGTCCCAGACTTCTTTCATGGCTTCTTGCGCCACGCGCTCAATTTGCCTTGCCTCCAGCGCCATACGTGCTGCCATGCGCCGCAGTAATGCCGGGTTGATGCGCTCGGGCTGACGGGAAGACCGGGGGCCTGAAGCAAAAGAAAAAGGTTCTCTGGCTAGCGTGTTTTGAGGCATCTTAGAATACTCCTTAAGAGAAGAGTCAATGTTTCTTTCCTCAGAAGAGAGCAATCGACATGCCATTCAATAAAGAGAAGTCCAATAATAAGATTATCAGATACTTCTGGGTACATGAAGGCCAATTGGACGGGTCATTGTGTTCGGCCAAACGGGCCAATTTGGCGATAATAGAGGCAGTCAATGACCTGCCATGACCTTAATCCGCTCGCGTTTCAAACGCTGGTTGGGGCATGGGGCGGGCCACCTCTACAAAAATCCAAACCGCAATGCGAGGACCGGGGAGCAGAAATGCGTCCTGAGGGAAACATACTCCGGAAACTCTGTCTAAAAAGCCGTCCCTGCATCGCCCTCTGAAACGCTCACAAACCACCTATGCCCTACCTCGAAGCCCTTACGCATCTGTTTGATACGCCGCGAATGCCGGTTCTGTTTGTCGGCCATGGCAATCCGATGAACGCCATTCAGGACAACCGTTTCAGCCGAGCGTGGCGCGAGGTGGGGAGTGCGCTCCCCAGGCCCCGCGCCATCCTGTGCGTCTCGGCGCATTGGATGACCCGTGGAACGACACTGGCGCATATCGGCCAGCAACCGGAAACGATCCACGATTTCGAGGGATTCCCCGCCAAGCTGTACGCCCAGCAGTATCCAGCCCCCGGCACACCGGAAGCAGCGGAAGCGACAATAAGTCTCGTGCGCTCGATTCCGGTGTCAGCCGATACCGGGTGGGGCTTGGATCACGGCGCGTGGTCGATCCTCATGCACCTGTTTCCAGCGGCAGATATTCCCACGTTTCAGCTCTCCCTTGATCTTGCCCGGCCACCAATTGAACACTTCGCGTTGGGACGTGAACTCAAGCCGCTGCGCGAAAAAGGCATACTCATCGTGGGAAGCGGCAACATCGTCCACAACCTGCGCGCCCTGCGCCCGGACGCACCACCCTACGACTGGGCCGAAGCCTTTGATGCAGATCTCACTGCCAAACTGGAGTCGCGGAACTTTGCAGCCGCCGCCCGCTATGAAGCGCTGGGTAACGTCGCGCGGCTCGCACATCCGACGGCGGAACATTATTTGCCTGTTCTCTACGCGCTCGGCGCGGCCAGTGAAGAGGATAAGCTTACCTTTTTCAACACAGGGTTCGATCTGGCCTCGTTATCGATGCGCTCGTTTATCCTGCAATAGCGCTGCGTAACGATTCTAACCGATAACGGCATCCAGAGCCTGGGAGCCAGCGGTTTTCATTGATGGCAAACATGGGTTTCAGACGCTTGCGCGCTGGACTCTGGCCGGTTCACCCGGCTGGAGCGGCCTAAAGTTTCTTGATAAAGGTATATACGTTCGAAGCTTCCATCGAATCCGCGGTTCTTTTCGAGCCAATATTCGGGCCAAAAGACAGATTCACCGGGCGCGTACCCGAAAGACCCGATCATCAACTCGACATATCCTGATATCCACCCTAGCAAGTCTTGGGCATCAAAACACATTAGAAACTTGTACAAATCCAGGAGTGCCTTGGGAGGGAAGCCGGGCTTCTGTTCTACTGAAGATCCGGCCCATACTGGAGGCATAGCGGCGCTAAACCCCAATCCATAAACCATCGTGATAACAAGACCGTCCTCAGACCGGATGTAAAGTAGAGACTCTGGCTGATCAGCCACATAAGGCGCAAAGTTGTAGGAGTGCTTTAGATTCGGCCTGAGTACTCCGATAGGAGAGATAACTGTCCGGTCCTCGTAGAGAGCAAAACGGAGGGTATCGGCGCCAGCAACCATTGCCTATGGATTGGTTTGTATGAATACTACAATGGGCTGCAGGCCTTCAAAGGGATCAATCATGCGAACCTTGCCAATTCAGAGATCCAAATCGGATTTTTTCCGAAGCCTGGGGGCATTCTCAAAGATCTCCCCCCAGCGTTTATCTTGTGCAAGAGGAAACTCCCTATCAGCCTAAACGCGTTAGCGTGCATTTGATTGTAGCGGACGTTCGCCACAATGAGTGTCTCACCAGAAACGATTCGCGAGCGGTTGCCTGTCTGGAATGCGCTATCTGAGCTTTTTCTGGATACCGGCTTACAAGACGATGACTACAAACGCATCGCTAGAGCGTTGGCACGCTCACCGTATTCAGAGAATGAATTGCGGGAGATTCTGCGCTTTGAAGTTTACCCGCCCTGCCACCTCAATCTTCTCTGCGGGGCGGGCGTGTGGGCGAGGTTCGGGGATGATTGGCTGATGGAAAGGGTCGCGCCACACTGTGGCAAACGCACGAAGTTTGCCGGACTTGTCTTACACCGCTGGATGTTCTGTGAACATTGGGACAAGATTCAAGCGTACCTGCGAGACATCCGGAATGAAAGACGGTAAACGGTGAACCAGACGCCACGCCGAATGACAGTCCAGCCATGCCGGTTGATCATTCGCAATGCACTGACGACTATGCCCGGTATGGGTTGAGGGTGAGGGGACTGAATGATTACCTTAATCGCAGTGACCTAAGTATGCAGACTTCCAATATTAGCGATCTTTGCCAAGGCGATGCCCTGATCATTGTCGACGTGCAAAACGATTTTTTGCCCGGAGGTGCCCTCGGCGTGTCCCAAGGCGATCAAGTAGTGCCTCTGCTTAACCACTACATCCAGTATTTCCGCAAAGCAGAACTCCCCGTCTATGCAACACGGGACTGGCACCCGTCTGATCACTGCTCATTCACCGCACAGGGCGGTATTTGGCCGCCTCACTGCATTGCAGACAGTGAAGGTGCGCAATTCCCTCCGGGCCTGCTCATCCCCGCAAACAGCCTAATCGTATCCAAAGCCACAACCCGGAACCAAGACGCTTACTCCGGGTTTCAGGGCACCTGCCTCGCCCAGCAGTTACGTTCTGCCGGTGTCCGGCGTGTTTTTATAGGGGGTCTTGCCACTGATTACTGTGTTCTAAACACCGTCAAGGATGCCCTCAAAGAAGGGTTTCACGTGGTGCTGCTGAAAGATGCTATTCGGGCTGTTAATCTCAATCCTGGAGACGGTAATCGCGCCATTCAGGAAATGATCGGGTTGGGAGCGGCTACGCAACAATTAGAGGGCCTGGCTGGCTAAGGGCCACGGCGTCAATGGCACGCATTGCACTGTCATCAACTTTCATCGTTTTTTGCATCAAGTTCAGCAGTCAAAGCGCGTAGCTGGTCCGAAACCTCCACGGGGTAGTCTTGCCGCTGACGTAAGTCTCTGAGTCCGGGGGGTAAGCGTGCAAGGTCTTCCGCGGCCCGTGTGCGGCTCTGTGTCAACGTCTCTGGTGGATCAATACGCCGGCCTGCACGCATCACTGGGTGAAGCAGCGGCTGACCATCGCGCACGTCTGTTTCCAGCGTCAGTAAATCGTGGGATAGATAACCATCGGAGTCGACGTATCGATATACTTGTTTCCGGCCTGGCCAGGTGGCCTTCCCTTCAGAGCGTTTACGCCGCGCCCGTCCCCCATACTCCTGCAGTTTGTAGGCACAGTCCAAGTAGGGACGGTCGGCTGAGGTATCGAGATGAGTGCCAATACCAAAGCCGTCGATGGGTGCGCCGGCGCCGGCTAAGTCTTGGAGAACATACTCATCAACGCTGCTGCTAGCGAAAATCGTGATCCCGGAACAACCACCCTCGTCCAATATCTGCCTAACCTTGCGGGCATGGCCGGCTAAATCGCCGCTATCCAAGCGGACCCCTTTAACCGTAATCCCTTCCTGCGCGAGGCGAGGTGCTAGCTCGACCACTTTGCGAGCCGCGCGCTCAGTGTCGTAGGTGTCGATGAGCAACACGACATTGCCGGGTTGCGCCTGGGCGAAATGCTTAAAGGCATCCGATTCATTACCATGGGCCTGCACGAAGGCATGCGCCATAGTGCCAAAAATGGGAATTCCAAATAACGGCGCGGCAAGAACCGTGGCCGTCCCCGTCAGTCCGGCCAAATAAGACGCACGCGCCGCTAACAAAGCAGCTTCCGCTCCATGGGCACGGCGCATGCCAAAATCCACCAATACCTTGCCAGGAGCGGCCAGAACGCAACGCGCCGCTTTCGATGCAATCATGGTCTGGAAGTGGAGCAGGTTCACAAGGCGAGACTCCATGAGTTGCGCCTGAGGCAAAGGCGCGGTCACTCGTAATAGCGGTTCGTTTGGAAACACCACCCTACCTTCTGGTATGGCATGCACATCACCTGTAAAGCGCAAGCCACTGAGATAATCAACGAAATCATCCCGGAATCGCCCGCATTGGCTGATCCACTCCAGCTCAGCGGACGTGAAGCGCAAAGACTCGATATAGGTCAGTGCCTGATCGAGGCCCGCCACCATGAGAAAATTGCGCTCCGGTGGCATCTTACGCACGAAAAATTCGAACACGGCGGTCTCTTCCATACCTTGCTCGTAGTAGCCTTGCAGCATAGTGAGCTGGTAGAGATCCGTTAGGAGTACGCTGGTTTGAGGATTCATGATGGGCGATTGAAAGCGGCTTAAGTCATATTAGCAAAAGGACATATGATGTGCCGATAGAAGCAATCAAGCGGTTTCATTATGCCAAGATGGGCCTATGAATTCAAAACCATAGTGGTAACGCCGGCCGGCGCAAAAACCAAAAAATCGTAAAGCCAATGCTTCATGCTCCTTGCACGGCCCGTTTTGCCGGACTCATAACCGGCTCATCGAGGTGTCTTATTATTTCCAGGCGCGCCCGCCAAGGCGGCTTCGAGCATATCGATAAACGCCCGCGTCTTTGCAGACATCAGGCGGCGGCCTGGAAATACCGCCCAAGCCGGATGCGCCGGTAGCGACCAGGCGGACAGGATGCGGCGCAATTCCCCACGGCAGACGTTGGGCGCGGCGAAACAATCCGGAACAGCCGCGATTCCTGCGCCAGCGCAGGCCAGCCGGATTAACAATTCAGGGGAGTTTGCCAGCGTTCGCCCTGAAGGTATCCCTTCCCAGCGCTGTTGGCCGCTGATCAACGTCCAACGTGCAGCCTCACCATGACGATCAACCAGACGCAATGCCTCGTAGTGAATCAGATCATCCGGTGAGACAGGTTCACCGTGCTCAGCCAGATAAGCGGGGGCCGCGTAAAGACCGATCGGGAATACAGCGATCCGGCGGGCGGCGAGCAACGTATCATCGGGCAGCACCCCCATGCGCACAGCAATATCGAAATTTTCCCCCAGCAAATCCACGCGCCGCGGCGACAAGTCCAGTTCCAGCGCCACTGCCGGGTGAAGCGCGATAAACGCCGCCAGCATGTCGGTCAGCAGCAGGTTAGCGAAATCACTCGGCATCGACACCCGTAACCGTCCACTGGGACGGGCCTGGCGATGCGCGGCCAGCGCTTTGACCGCCTCGACTTCCATAGCAACCTGACGCGCATGCTCCAGAAGATGCTCGCCGAACTCCGTCAAAGCAAGACGGCGCGTGGTGCGCAGCATCAGGCGTTCACCCAGCCGTTCTTCAAACAGAGCAATGCGGCGCGATACCGTCGATTTCGGTAAACCCATTCGCTCAGCAGCGCGGCTGAAACTTCCCATTTCAGCAACCCGGGCGAAGATCAGTAAATCATTGGGTTCGAATTGTTCCATATATAGAATAATGTTATCCGATTTATGGGCTTCTCTCCAGTTTCTGCAATCAATAGAGTACATCTCAAGCCATCAATCATCTCAAGGAGAATTTATGAACATTTTACAAATCAACACCAGCGCCCGCCGGGAAGACGCCAATTCCACCCGGATCGCCAATGCGATTACCGCCCGCCTGCAATCAGCGAATCCAACAGCCATACTGACGGTACGTGATCTTGCCAGCCACCCTCATCCTATGTTGGATGAAGCCGCGCTCAACGCGCTGTTCACGCCGGCGGAACAACGCTCGCCTGCTCAGGCGGCGCGCGTCGCCCTCGACGATGCATTGATCACCGAGATTCAAGCAGCCGATGTCCTCATATTGGGGGTGCCGATGTACAACTTCGGCGTGCCCGTGCAATTGAAAACCTGGATCGATGCCATCGCCCGGACGGGCGTCACCTTCCGCTATACCGAGAATGGACCCGAAGGTTTGCTGAAAGGCAAAAAAGTCTTCGTGGCGCTGGCGCGCGGTGGCCGTTATCGAAACACTGAAAGCGATACGCAGGTCCCATACCTGAAAACCGTACTCGGTTTTCTCGGAATGACCGAGGTGCAATTTATCTATGCAGAAGGTTTGAACATGGGGCCAGCGGCCGCGCAGCAAGGCTTTGCCGAAGCCGAAGCTGATATGGCGGCAGCATTGGCTTGAACTTGTATGATGAGGGCGCCGCCGTGCGCCCCGGCTTAGGAGTCACCCGATGATCCACACCCCCTCCCGCAACGAACAAATCACCCGGTCTCGCTCGGTCGAGCGGCAGGTTACCGGCAACGTCACCACCGACGGCGCTGGCGTGAAACTGACGCGCGTATTAACGCAATCCCTCCAGCGCCGGCTGGACCCCTTCCTGATGCTCGACGCTTTTGGTAGCGATCAGCCGGATGATTACCTGGGAGGCTTTCCTGACCATCCGCACCGTGGCTTCGAAACCATCACCTACATGATCGCTGGACGGATGCGCCATCGCGACAGCGCAGGCCATGAAGGACTATTGGAAAACGGCGGCGTGCAATGGATGACCGCGGGTCGCGGGGTGATTCATTCCGAAATTCCGCAACAAGAAGAAGGGGTGATGGAAGGCTTCCAGCTCTG
Organism: Proteobacteria bacterium UBA2383; assembly: GCA_002343485.1. Taxonomy (GTDB): domain Bacteria; phylum Pseudomonadota; class Gammaproteobacteria; order Competibacterales; family Competibacteraceae; genus UBA2383. The sequence continues at coordinate 10,804 of DDST01000013.1, read as the reverse complement.
GCTGAACCTGCCAGCCCGCGACAAAATGATTGCGCCTTGGTATCGTGATTTCACCGCTGCTGACTTACCGGGATTTACAACCGGCGCCGGGGTGACGGTCACGGTGATCGCTGGCGAAAGTCACGGTGTGACCGGCGCCGTCACCCGGGAAGCCACGGCACCCTTGTATCTGGATCTGCATCTGCCTGCTGGTGCGCGTTTCACTCAGTTATTGCCGGCCGGACATAACGCTTTCGCCTATGTGTATCGCGGCGAAGTGAGCATCGCTGGCAGTCTGATACCCGCACAGTGCATGGCGATCCTGGCGAATGATGCATCGGCTGATGGTGTTGCAATCGACACCCTAGGCGAGGCAAACGTGCTGCTGATCGCCGGCCGGCCGCTGAACGAACCGATCGCGCACTATGGCCCATTCGTGATGAATACCAATCAGGAGATCTATCAGGCGCTGAACGATCTGCGCAATGGACGCTTGGCCTGACGCCGATGAGGTGCGTTGCGCACTCCGGCAAAAGACTTCCGGTGTTAAAGCAGGTCCAAGATGTGTGCTTATTCCGCACCTGCTTCATTAAAAAGTGCCTGTGAACCATACGTTTGAAACCATAGCATGCCGGTAAACAGCTCCACTGGCCATCCATCTTGAGGAGATAGAAAGTACCGTTCAAGAGGCACCGGAATCCAGAGATAACCCGGCGGCCTTCTCTGCTTAAACGGTCCCAACAAGGGTTCCATCCCGCTCGAAAAATCATCGGAAATTTCTTGGTATGCTATCTATTTAATGAACCGCCCTGTGAGCACCTCATGAGCAGGCGCATCATGATAATGTGTGCCATGTGATTCTGAAGTCTTTATTTTTCCGTATCTTGAGCGAAGGAGATTCCTATGGGATTCATTCAAAATTATGACGATCTGCCCATGAATTGGGTGGGCGATTGGGCGGGACGCCGCGCCGCCTTGACACCCCAGCGGACCGCCTTGTACGACTCATTCACCCAAAAGGCCCACACCTTTCAGGAAATGAACGACCGGGCTTGCCGGGTAGGGACCTATCTGACCGGTGTGTTGGGTTTGCGCAAAGGCGATGTCATCGCACTGATCTGCCGCAACCGGATTGAATCCATTGATCTTTATCTAGCTTGTGGAAAATTGGGGATTATTTTGGCTCCGTTGAGCCAACGTCTGAAAAAACCGGAACTGGATGACCTGATGGCGCGCCTCCAGCCCAGCGTCCTTTTTCACGAAAATCAATATGCTGAACTGGTCTCGACCGTATCGGTTCCCGCTTCGGTTCAAACGGTGATCAACATCGATGATGACCACAATCAGTTTGAAAACGTCATCCTGAAGACCGATCCCCGAGAGATAAACATTCCACTGACGATGAAGGATCGTTGCCTGTATGTCCATACCGGTGGTACGACGGCGGTGCCGAAAATTTGCATCGTGTCTTACCGGCAGATGGTCTGGAATTCATTCGATATTCTCGCCACTGGCCTCGCCGGATTCGGCAACAAGGTGCTCATCACCTTCCCGTTCTTTCATATCGGCGGCTGGAACACCTTTACGCCGCTGTTTCATGCAGGCATCACCAGCATCTTGATGCGCGAATTCAATCCGGGCCTCATGCTGGAGCTGATCAACGAGGGGCGCGTTGAAAATTTTGGGGCGGTCGAGGCGATGCTGCAATTCCTGATTGCTCATCCCAAATTTGCAGAAACCGATTTTTCTCAACTCAAGGCGATCACCACCGCGGCCGCGCCTTGTTCAAAAGCGGTGATGCAAACCTTTTTGGATAAAGGCATACCGATTAGTCAGACGTATGGAATGACGGAAGCCGGCCCCTCCAATTTTGCGTATATCCCCCGCTCCGATTCCATGGAAGAGTTACTCACGAATGCGGCAAGCATCGGCACCTCGATGTTTCATTGCGATGCCAAGATTGTCGACCCGGAATCCGGGAATGAAATCAATCCCGGCGAAATCGGCGTGCTGCGTCTACGCAGCCCGCATAACTTTGACGGCTATCTCGATGATCCGGTGCGGACCGGGAAAGTTCTCGATCAAGAGGGTTGGATTGATACTGGAGACTTGGCTATGAGGGATCAAGATGGATTGGTGTTTATCAAAGGACGGGCCGACAACATGTTCATCTCGGGTGGAGAAAATATCTCTCCGGAGGAAATCGAACAAACCTTAATGAAACATCCCGCGGTCGCTGGGGCAATTTGCGCCGGCATTTCTGATCCAAAATGGGGCCAAGTCCCGGCCGCACTGGTGATGTTGCACGCGGGCAAGAACGCTGTGGAAGAAGAACTCAAAGCCTTTTGCCGGGAGGGTTTGGCCGATTATAAGGTTCCCCAGCACATCCGGCCGGTGACCGAACTGCCGTTAACCGGCGCCGGCAAACTGAACCGTCAAGCGGTCGTCACATTGTTTTCCGGTTAATCCACCAGCGCTTGGTACACCAATTGCCGGAGTTGAGGACGCAGAGAATAGGTGCTGGAGGGAAATAACTGGGTGAAGAGCAAAACCGTGATCTCTTCCGCTGGATCGACCCAAAACGCGGTGCTGGCCGCCCCGCCCCAGGCGAACTCGCCCGGCGAGCACAGCACCTTGTTAGCCGCTGGATTGAGCATGACCGAGAAGCCCAGCCCGAAGCCGGCTCCATCGAAGGTCGTTTCGGCAAACAGCGGCCGGCCCAGCCTTTCTAGATCGGCCCCGCCGGGCAGATGGTTTTGCGTCATGTAACGCACAGTCCGCGGACTCAGCAAGCGGACGCCGTCGAGCTCGCCGCCCCGCAGCAACATCTGCGCGAACCGGTGGTAGTCAGCAGCCGTGGACACCAATCCATCGCCGCCTGGGCAACAGCGGGGCTGCGGCCCGGCGAAACGGTCCAAAGCGTCATTGCGCACCGCGCGTCCGGTGTCCGGTTGCGGCGAATACAGGGCGGCCAGCCGCGCGCGATCTTCCCCGGTGACCCAGAAACGGGTATCGGTCATCCCCAGCGGCTGGAAAATGCGCTCGGTGAAAAACCGGTCGAGGGTCAGCCCGGAGATGACCTCAATGACCCGGCCCAACACATCACTCGCTACCGAGTAGTTCCACTCCGCACCGGGCTGGAAAAGCAGGGGCAGACCGGCCCATACATCGCAGCAAGCCGCCAAATCCAGGTCTGGAGGCATCCCCCATTCAAAGCCTGCAGCCCGGTAGAGGGCATCGACCGGATGGGTATGATGAAAGCCATACGTGAGGCCGGCGGTATGCGTCAGCAGGTGCCAAATACGCACCGGCTCACGGACGGGTTCGGTGACCGGTTTGAGCGCCGGTCCGCTACGGTACACCCGTATATCCGCAAAAGCCGGAATCCATCGGCTCACCGGGTCCTTCAGCTCAAACGCCCCTTGCTCATACAGCATCATCGCGGCCACTGCCGTAATAGGCTTGGTCATTGAGTAGATGCGGAACAAGGTGTCCGGCGTCAGCGGCGCCTGAGCCTCCACATCCCGCCAGCCATACGTGCTCAAATGAACAATCCGGCCTGCCCGGCTGACCTCGATCAGCCAGCCTGGCAATCGCCCGTCATCGACATAGCGGGCAAAGTGCGCGTCGATACGCTGGAGCCGCGCTGCGTCGAACCCGGCTTCGCGGGCATCCACTTCCACGTTCAGTACCGTCATCGGTCATCATTCCCTCTAGAATGGGCGTCATTGGCCTCGTCTATCAGTTTAGAGGGTGAGGTCGAGAGTAATCAAAACATTCTTGTAGGCAGGAGTATGCGATTGTGGATCAATGTCGCGGCTGACCAGCTCATTCGCTTCGGGATAATACATCAGCGCATTACCGGCTTTGATCGATTCGAAGGGGATGACCCGGATGCCTGCCAGTGAGCCGGTCAAACTGCGCACGGTCACCCGCTGGTTTGCCTCGATCCGATACTTCCGCATATCCTCCGGATGCAAGAGGATCACATCACGCCCAGCAACACCCCGGTATAGATCATGTTCCTCGTACACCACGGTGTTGAACTGGCCCTCGCTGCGGACGGTCATCAGCCGGAGAGTGCCCTCTCCGCCGCGGGGCGGCGGCAAGTCATGGACATGCAGCTGTGCCCGCCCATCGGCCGTAGCAAATCGCGGGGTACGAAAAAGCCGTCCCTCAAGATGAAATTCCTCCCGCGTAGCGTCAATCGTAGCCATTTTCTCAAAACCGGGGATAGCCGCCGCAATCGCTTCCCGAATGCGCCCCGTATTCGCCATTGCCTGCCAATCAAGCGGCTGTTTGGCATCGCGCAGGACACCTGCTGCGAGCGTCGCAATCACCTGCACTTCACTGCGGGGGCCTGTGTGCCGGGCTGGGCCGCCGTCGCTCAGACGAACGTAGTTAAACATCGATTCCTGAGTGGTCGGCTGCGGCTCCTCGTCACGGGCGAGGACAGGGAGAATCAGGGTTTCCTGAGCTAACCCGCGAACGTGGCCGGTGTTGAGCTTGGTGCTAAGGTAAACGAGCAAGTCGAGTTGAGCCAACGCATCGCGGGTGAACGCCGCGTCGGGGGAAGCACCGTAGAGATTGCCGCCGAGACAAAGCGCAGCACGCATCCGGCCATTCTGAGCCGCTTCGAGACACGCCAAAGTGTCAAGCCCCGGGGCCGTTGGCAAGGAAAAGCCCCATTGGGATTCCAGCCGTTCGACAATGGCGTCCTTCAGCTTTGGAGTCACGCCGATCGATCCCATTCCCTGGACGTTGGAATGACCACGGATCGGGAGCAAGCCGGCATGGGGGCGGCCCACCATGCCCCGCATCAACGCAAGATTGGCGATCGCCTGAACATTCTCGACGCCGTGTTGATGATGCGTGATACCCATGGTCCAGGCGAAAACCACCTTTCGGCCAGCGGCGTAGACCTGGGCAGCACGATGAATTTGCTCCTGGGCCACCCCGCTCCGGGCACAGAGTTCCGGCCAGGAGAGGCGGCGTAGCTGGGCGCGTAGCACAGGCCAGCCATTGCAATGGTCATTCAAGAACGCTTCGTCGCTCGCGCCGATTTCGTCGATACGTTTAGCGATACCGGTCAAGAGCGCTAGATCACCGCCGATATCAGGCTGTAAATACAGACTGGCAACCTCGGTTCCGAACAGCAGGCTTCGCAGCTTGTTGGGTGCGCTGAAATTCACCAGCCCGGTTTCAATCACGGGATTGATGACCACCACTTGGCCACCACGCTGGCGCGTGTGCATAAGCACATGCATCAACCGGGGGTGATTGCTTGCGGGGTTACCGCCGATGATAAAGATTACGTCGGCGTGCTGAAGGTCGTCGAGGGTAAGGGTCGCCGTCCCGCTGCCGGTAACACTGGTCAGACCGGCTCCACTGGCCTGATGGCAGTAATAGCTGACGTTATTCACATGGTTGCTGCCGTAGAGCCGGGCGAACAATTGCAGCAGAAAACTGGCCTCGTTGGAGCTGCGGCCACTGAAATACCAGAAGGTTTCCAGCGGTGGGATCGCGCGGAGTTTTGCAATGATCCGGTCAAAAGCTTCTGTCCAGGTAACCGGTTGAAAATGCGTGGCTCCTGGGCGCAGCAGCACCGGTTGCACCAAGCGGCCGCTGTGCTCCAGTGAATGTGATGTCTGGGATTGGAGACTGGCAACGGCGTGCCTGGACCAGAATTCAGCGGGAATTGCGCCCTGCAAATCGCCTGCCATCGCCTGCAACGATTTGATACAGACCTGCGGGAATTGACCCGCTTCATTCACCATTCCGCCCTTTTGGCCACCCATGCCAAGGGCGCAGCTCTTGCAAGTATTTCTGCTGCGCATTGCGCGGTAGAGCCGCAATGGCCCCGCCTGACAGGCTTTTTGCCAGACATACTGGATAGCCGGCCAGCCCCCACCGGATTTCACTCGCTTCATAAACCTCATCCTCAATGCGTCACATTTCTAATTGGTTCAATCTGCATCGGTGGTTAAGCAAAGAGATGAAATGCTTCCACAAACTTCAGAAACCATGATCAAGATCACTAGGATCAGAGTCATGCCCAATGACTTAGCATGACGGTTTTTCAAACCGCTTTTCAGGAAAGCCAGCGCTTGCGGCGCCGGTAATGCTTGATGTCCTTGAAGGATTTACGCCCGGAAGAAGAAATGCCCAGGTAGAATTCCTTGACGTCCTCATGAGTGCGCAGATTCCCGGCATCGCCTTCCATTACCACCCGGCCATTTTCCAGAATGTAGCCGAAATTAGCATAGCGCAGCGCCATCATGGTGTTCTGCTCAGCCAAGAGGAAGCTGACGTTCTCTTGGCTGTTCAAATTCTTCACAATTTCAAAGATTTCCTCAACGATTTGCGGCGCTAGGCCCATCGATGGCTCATCAAGCAGGATCATTTCCGGCTTAGCCATCAGCGCACGGCCAATGACGCACATCTGCTGTTCCCCTCCCGAGGTGTAGCCCGCTTGTGAGCCACGCCGGGTCTTGAGGCGCGGAAAGTAATGGTAAACTTTCTCTAAGCTTTCTTTCAGCTCACGCCGGGAAATCGAGCGGGTGTAAGCGCCCGTCAGCAGATTTTCTTCAATGGTCAGATGGCCAAAGCAGTGACGTCCTTCCATGACCTGGATGACGCCGCGCTTGACCAGTTCATTCGGCGAAAGCTGGTCGACCCGTTGAGACTTGAATTCAACCGACCCTTTCGTAACATCACCGCGCTCGGCATGCAACAGATTGGAAATGGCTTTCAAGGTCGTCGTTTTTCCTGCTCCGTTGGCCCCCAGCAAAGCAACAATGTTGCCTTTAGGTACGTTGAGGGACACTCCCTTGAGCACCAGGATCACATGATCGTAAATGACTTCGATATTATTGATGATCAAATAACTATCAGCCGCTGAAGCGGCGACGGCAGAGGCAGCCATAGGCGGTTATCCAGTTGCGGCGGGGCGCCCGCAGGCGCCCCAGATTGCATTACATTTCTTTTGCGCAGTCACGCGGGGTCATGCCTTTTTCCTTGGCGTATTGCTCGGCGGACGCCTTGAACAATGGATGGATCAATCCCTTGTTCCCTTCGATCCAGCCGGAAACCACAACCCACTGAGTGCCGTCCCACTGCTGGATCTTGATCTTGCCCGAACCTTCGTGGTTGTCGCAGGACGTCTTGATTTCCGGCAGCAGATCGGTGGCACCGATTTCTTTCAGACGAGCGTCAGAGATGTCCAGGTTTTCCATGCCCCAGCGTACTTGTTCGCCTGTCATCGCCTTTCCCTTGCCATATTTTTCCTGGGCTTTGCGTATCGCTTCAATCGACAGAACAGCGGCGGAAACGCCACGATTGTAGAGGATGGTGCCGATCTTGGAGGTGTCCCCCAGATTACCTTGGCCGGCGCCATAGACCACCTTTTCGATATCGGCGATGAGGGGGACGTCCTTACCGGCTACATTCCAGGTTGCGGACATATACCCTTTGGCAGCGTCACCCGCCGGTACAGTATCTTCCTCGGAGCCGGCCCACCAAGAGCCAACCATCTTATCCCGCGAGAAACCGATCTTCTGGGCAGCCTTAATAGCAGTCTGGTTCATCACGCCCCAGCCCCAAAAAACCACGTAATCCGGGTTTTCCTGGCGGATTTTCAGCCACTGCGCACCTTGTTCATTACCTGGATGCGCGACCGGAATCAGGGTCAGTTCAAATTTGTTTATTTTGGCTTCTTCCTGCAAGGCGGCAATCGGCTCCTTGCCATAGGCGGAGTCGTGGTAGAGATAAACGATCTTTTTACCCTCCAGGCTCCCTTTTTCTTTTTCCTTGACGAACCGGAGAATGGCGGAAGCCTGCATCTGGTAGGTCGTGACCAGCGGGAAGGCGTAAGGAAACACCGAACCGTCTACCGCATCGGTGCGGCCATAACCCATCATAGCCAGGGGAATTTTGTCTTCCGCCGCCTTATCGATCAGGGCATAGGCAACCCCCGTGGACATCGTGTGGATCGGACCGGTGGATACTTTGGCTTTGTCCTTCAGGCGTTCGTAGCACTCAATACCCTTCGCATTGTTGTATTCAGTTTCGCACTCTTCCCAGACAATTTTGACGCCATTGATACCGTTTTCCTTGAGGTTGACGTAGTTGAGGTAATCCACAAAACCGCCAAAGAACGATTGGCCATTCGCGCCATAGGGGCCAATACGGTACGACAGGATGGGGAAAAACTGTTCTTCAGCGGCGATCGCGGCTTGCGATAACAGAGCAATAGAAACAGCGGCCGTCAGTGCGGACATGCGACACTTGAACATAATGTTTGTCTCCTCCAATGTAGTTCTGTAGTTCTATTATCAAAAAAACTGCCCCCTAGTGGGGGAATGGCCATAGACGCAGTTTCTCCTTGGTGATTTGCCACAAGCGGGCCAAGCCGTGTGGCTCGACGATTAGAAAGAACATGATCAAAGCCCCGAATACCAGAACCTGGATATGCGAGACCGTTGCGCTGGAGAAAGGCAGACCGAGCAAGCTGGCTACCCAAGGCAAGGCGATATCGAGAAAAATCGGCAGCAATAGAATGAAGGCGGCCCCGAGAAAGCTCCCCAGGATCGAGCCGACTCCGCCAATAATGATCATGAACAGAATGCGGAACGACATATCCAGCGAAAAGCCGTCCGGTTCCACCGATCCCAGATAGCAAAAGGCGTAGAGCGCGCCCGCCACGCCGCAGTAGAATGCGCTCACGGCAAAAGCCAGCAGCTTGGCCGGCATCAGGCGGATACCGATAACCGAAGCGGCCACGTCCATATCGCGCACCGCCATCCAGGCACGGCCAGTGGATGAACGCACCATATTTTTGGCGGCCAGCGCCATGACCGCCACAATGGTCAGCACCAGCAAGTACTTCTCCTGGGGGGATGTGAATTCATGACCGAAGAAGATAAGCGGCTGGGTGGAAATTACCCCCGATGAAGAATAGTTGGACAACCAGGGGAATTTGGTCAGGCACCAGACAATGAAGAATTGCGCGGCCAGCGTCGCTACCGCCAAGTAAAATCCTTTGATCCACAAACTCGGCAGCCCGAACAGAATGCCGGCCCCGGCTGCCGTCAGCCCAGCGCAGACAAAACTTACCAGAATCGGGATGCCGTCGATCCGTAACTGGAAGTTGTAGGCGGCGTAGGCCCCCACCGCCATGAAAGCAGCCGAGCCCAGGGACAACTGGCCAGCGTAACCCGTCAGAATATTTAAACCGAGAGCAGCGAGGGAAAAAATCAGAAAGGGGATCAGAATGGCCGAGAACCAGTAATCACTGGCGAATCCCGGAATGACCAGAAAAACCACCGCCAGCAGAATCAGGATGCCAATGCGATCCTGGCGGATGGGGAACAGTTGCTGATCGGCGGCATAACTGGTCTTGAATTGACCGGCTTCGCGGTAAAGCATCGGTTTTTCTCCTTATACCCGGTCGATATGTTTCTCGCCGAAGAGACCTTCGGGGCGAACCAGGAGAAAGAACAGAGCAAGAACGTAGGGAAACCAGCCTTCGATGCCGCCGAAATTGCCACCGAACATGGATTGCATGACCGGCGGCAGGTAAATCTCCGCCAGTTTTTCCGAAGCGCCGATGATCAGGCCGCCGGCAATGGCCCCTGGCACCGAGGTGAAGCCACCGATGATCAGCACCGGCAGCGCCTTGAGCGCGGTAAAGGTCAGCGCGAACTGCACGCCATTGCGAGCGCCCCACATCAGGCCGGCCACCAGAGCGACGAAACCGGCGATACCCCACACGATGGCCCAGATATGCTGTAACGGGATACCGATGGACAGCGCCGCCTGATGATCGTCGGCCACGGCCCGCAAGGCTCGGCCGATCCGGGTGTACTGGAAAAACAGTGCCAGCGTCGTTACCAGCAGGGCGGCAATGCCAGCCGCGACCAGATCGAATTTGGAAATTACCATGTCCCACGCATCAAGAATGGCCGGGATCGGCTCATCGACGATGCCGAGATCCAAGGCGCGCGGCTCGCTGCCAAACACGATCGGCGCCAGGCCCTCGATGAAGAACGCCAGACCGATAGTGGCCATGAACAGGGTGATAGGCGGCTGATTGACCAGTTTGCGCAGGACGAATTTTTCGGTGGCGATACCGAATAGCGTCATGATAACGAAGGCGAGGATAATCGCCAGCCACAACGGCGCGCCTTTCTCCATACAGCCCACCACCGCCAGCGCCGCGAGATACACCATTGCCCCCTGCGCGAAATTGAAGACGCCGGACGCTTTGTAGATCAACACAAAGCCCAGGGCCACCAGCGCATACATCACCCCGGACAGCAGACCGCTGATCAGGACTTCCAGAAAAAATTGCATCGTCCCGGCCTCCTCAATGGCTCACGCCCAGATAGGCGCTGATCACGTCTTCGTTATTTTTTACGTCGTCTGGCAAGCCGTCGCCGATCTTCTTGCCATAGTCGAGCACCACCACGCGGTCGGAAATATCCATTACCACGCCCATATCGTGTTCGATCAGAACGATGGTGGTGCCAAACTGATCATTGACATCGAGAATGAAGCGGCACATGTCCTGCTTTTCCTCGACGTTCATGCCGGCCATCGGCTCGTCCAGCAGCAACATGGACGGCTCGGCTGCCAGCGCCCGGCCCAATTCCACCCGCTTTTGCAGGCCATAGGGCAGACGGCCCACCGGGGTTTTGCGGATATGCTGGATTTCGAGGAAATCGATGACTTCCTCCACCTTTTTACGGTGTTCCAGCTCCTCCCGTTTGGCCCGGCCCAGCCATAGGGCATGCTCGATGAAGCTGGCCTTCATCCGGGTGATGCG
>DDST01000096.1 GCA_002343485.1 Proteobacteria bacterium UBA2383 | reverse complement strand
GACCTAAACATATTTAAACATTTTTAAACAAAAACGACGTGCGCACCCAACCGTTTAAACTTATCCACATCCCCATAACGAAGCCAGCAGGTTCAACACCGGACTTTCATCAGCCTCAACTAACCTCCCAATAAATCTACCGCCAGGAAAAGACGGTTTGGCAGGATGGAAGTGAACTCGCATCAGCTTCGATGAACCCTTCAACAAACCAATCTCCTAGGTAACCAGAAAAACGGTTCAGCAAGCAAAAACTGGATTCTCGCTTCAGGGATGCTAAAAGGCCCTCTAGGAAGATTTCAAATCGACCCGCTACCCTTGGATCAAAATATCTAAAAAAACCGCTCCAGCGGCCTCTCAGAAGCTTTAAGAGGGTTTTAAGAAGGTTTCATCGGGCCGGCTGGATAAGATACCGTATGCATCGCATTGTCACTGTTGATCCTGAGGAAACGCCCATGGCCTGGATTTATCTGATCGTAGCTGGACTATTCGAAATTGGCTGGCCGGTTGGCCTGAAACTGTCGCAGACGCCTGGCCGGCTGCTATTGGGTGTAGTGATAGCCATAGTCTGCATGACCGCCAGCGGAACATTTCTGTGGCTTGCCCAAAAAACCATCACCATCGGTACTGCCTATGCGATATGGACCGGTATTGGTGCAATAGGCACATTTATGGTAGGCATTATATGCTACGGAGATTCCACTCATGCCTTACGGCTGGTTTCGGCCGGGTTAATCGTAGCCGGCATTATCGGCCTCAAACTAACGCATGAGCCTGGTTAACAACCAGTAACCTCCTTCACAAGCCGGCTTGAATTTCTTTACTGAACATCCGCTTGACTTGGCACCTGCCCCTGCTGCACCGGCCAGCCAAGTCCAGTGCCAGCAAGGCTCTACCCTGTGGAATCTGGAACCTGTACTGGAGAGTCCTTAATATCCTTCGAAAACATTAACTTGAAAGAGACAACCTAAAATTAATGAGGAATTATAACCGCCACTTCTTTCAGATAAAGCCGTGGCTCTAATTCAAACTAATCATAGACTGAGCTGAACGATGGTTCTCACCTTAATCACCAAAAATTCTGGACAAGATGTGCCTCCGGTTCATCGAATCCATGGCGGGTTCTTTGGGTACACTTGATGGCCGGATTACGCTTAGAAGGTTTATCAACCGCACTATTAAGAGACATCCATCTCACCTTAGCAGCCGGTGAACGGCTCTTCCTGTCCGGGGCATCGGGTTCTGGCAAGAGCCTGCTGCTGCGGGCGATCGCCGATCTGGATCCCCATCACGGCGAGGTCTGGCTCGATGATATCCCTCGCTCCCGTCTCCCCCCTCCAGAATGGCGGCGTCGAGTCGGTTTGCTGCCATCAGAAAGCCATTGGTGGGCAAAGACCGTGGGCGAGCATTGGCCAGCATCTACTACTCATCTCAAGCTGGAGCGATTATTGAGCATGCTGGGTTTCGATACCGGCGTGCGCGACTGGCCGATCACTCGTTTATCCACTGGCGAACGCCAACGTCTGGCGTTAGCACGCCTGCTATTGAATCAACCCCAGGCTCTGTTACTGGATGAAGCAACAGCTCATCTTGATCCGGTCAACCGGAGCCGGGTAGAAACTGTACTGGAGGATTACGGCAATGCCTACAGCGCTGCTTTACTATGGGTCAGTCACGATCCTGAGCAACGGGCCCGCCTGGGCGGGCGGCGGCTGGTAATTCGCAAGAGCAGGTTGGAGCCTGAGACATGAGCCTGATCTACCTGAGCGCCTGGGATCTGGCTTTGGCCTCTGGGCTGGTGCTGTTGCTGGCCGCTTTATCATGGCGGTTGCACTTGGGCGTCGAGCGCCAGGTGCTAATTGCCGCACTGCGCAGTACCGTGCAACTGATGCTCATTGGTCTGGTTTTAAAGCAATTATTCGCTCAGACTCACCTGACACTGATTGGACTTATGGTGCTGATCATGTTGTCGGTGGCCAGTTGGGAGGTGCGAAACCGGCAGAAACGCCGCTATACCGGAATGTGGGGTTATGGGATTGGCGCCCTTTCCCTGTTTGTGTCGTCTTTCAGCGTGACTCTGCTGGCGCTCATGATCATTATCAGGGTCAATCCCTGGTATCAGCCTCAATATTTGATCCCCTTGCTGGGCATGATGCTGGGTAACACAATGAGCGGGGTAGCGATCGCTCTCGACCACCTCACCCGCCAGGCTTGGGAGGCCCGGGGGTGCATCGAGGCCCGTTTGTTACTTGGAGCCACCTGGGAAGAGGCCATCACCGGTATCCGCCGCGACGCCCTGCGTTCAGGACTCATTCCCATTGTTAATGCCATGGCCGCCGCGGGGCTGGTCAGTCTGCCTGGCATGATGACGGGTCAGATCCTAGCAGGCAGCCCGCCGCTGGAAGCGGCCAAGTATCAATTACTGATCATGTTCTTAATTTCTGCTGGCACGGGGCTAGGGACAGTCGCAGCCGTTTGGATCGGCTCGCGACGTCTGTTCGACGAGCGCCAGCGCTTGCGTCTGGACCGGTTGGTATGACTTTCTAGCCACTTGCATCAACAGCATGCCCGCCGAATTTCTGGCGCATCACAGCCAGTAATTGATCGGCGTAACGTGTCTCCATCCGGCTGGTCAGACGGTTCAGCAGGGACAAAGTGATGACAGGCGCCGGGACATTGAGATCGACGGCCTCAGCCACCGTCCATCGGCCCTCCCCAGAATCCGCCACAACGCCGGAAATTCCCGTCATTGCCGGATTCTCAGCCAGCGCCGCTGTGATCAAATCGAGCAACCAAGAGCGAATCACGCTGCCGTTCCGCCAGAGTTCGGCTACCCCAGCGGAGTCTTCAATCAGGTCCGGTTTAGCATGGAGGATGGCGAACCCCTCGGCATAGGCCTGCATCAAACCGTACTCGATGCCGTTATGCACCATCTTGGCGAAATGACCGGCACCGTGCGCGCCCACCCGTCCCCAACCACGATCCGGCGCGGGCGCCAAAGCGGCAAATACCGGTCGAAGCCGTTCAACCTGCTCAACCTCACCACCGATCATCAAGCTGTAACCTTCACGAAGTCCCCAGATACCGCCGCTGGTTCCTACATCGAGAAAGTGGAGACCGCGTTCTGCCCACTCACCTGCCCGGCGGATGGAGTCTCGATAATGACTATTTCCACCATCCACCCCTAGATCGCCCGGTTCCAGCAGACTGGCTAAGCTACGAAACATTGTTTCAGTCACCCCACCGGCAGGGAGCATCACCCATACGGTGCGAGGGGCTTTCAGTCCGGTCACCAGTTCATCCAGCGTCTCCGCCGGCCGTGCGCCAAGCCTGGCCAATTCATGACTTTTGACAGGATCGGCATCATAGACCCGCACCGTATGCTTCTGCTGAAGGAGGCGTTGGGTCATCGGAGCACCCATTTTACCGAGTCCAATCAAACCCAGTTCCATATTCAACTCCCAAGGTGTCAGGTGATCAAGTCAGGTTTGCAGTCTACTCTTGCGTTGAGAGGGCCGAATCCAGGTTCGGATTAATACCCTCCCCGCTGCCTCTATAAGATAGCGGCTCTGTCCTGATTCTTCCCGGAGATAACCCATGCGCCATGCCCAGATCATTAGTGCGGGAAGCAATGTTCCTGAACAAATCGTGACCAATGCCGCATTTGCTCCCCAATTCGGTGAATCGGCCGGCGATTGGCTGGTCGAACATGTAGGCATCCGCGAGCGTCGATGGATGCGCGATGATCAGGTAACCTCGGATCTGGCGATGGCCGCTGGCTGGGCGGCCCTGGAACGGGCTGGCCTAGAGCCAATGGCGCTGGACCGGATCATCATCGCCACCGACACGCCCGACTATCTGAGCCCAGCGACAGCAGCGGTCGTCCAGGCCAAACTCGGCGCACTGCGAGCGGGCGTGTTCGACATAAACAGCGCCTGTGCCGGTTGGGTGATCGCGTTGGATCTGGCCGCGAAGATCGTCATCACCGAACCGGATGAATCCTGCATCTTAGTGATTGGCGCCTATGGAATGAGCCGGTTTCTAAACAGAGAGGATAAGAAAACCGCTACTTTGTTTGCGGACGGAGCAGGCGCGGTGATCATCGGTGCCGGTCCGGCACCGGGCTGGCTGGCAACGGTCACGGCGGCGGCTGGCGAATACCACGATGCTTTGGGCATCTATACCGGCGGGACATTCCGCCCGGCCACCGCCGCTCATGTGGCGCAATACGGACCACCCGTGGTGCAATTTACCCGTCCATTTCCAGCTACCTTCAACACCGAGCAGTGGCCGCCTTTGATCGAGCGATTGTTAGCCCGCGCCAGTGCACGCATGGGAATCCGCCTGCAACCAGACGATGTGGATCACTATTACTTTACCCAAGTCAACTTACGCACCCTCGAAGCCACGATGGCAGCATTGAAGCAACCTCTTGATAAAACACACTGGATCATGGACAAATATGGTTATACCGGTTCCGCTTGCCTCCCGATGGTTCTGGACGATGCCATCGCCCAAGGCAAAGGTCCGGCACCGGGTTCACTCGTATTGTTCTGCGCCAGCGGCGGCGGTATCTCGTTGGCCGCATCGTTATGGCGATGGCATTAGGAATGCTTCCATGAAAAGCAACAAGCAGCGGCGGCAGGAAATTAAGGCCCGCCGCACCCAGCGCGCCGAGCGTCAAGCCCGCCGCGCCAACATGCGGCCAGTGGATTACCCCATAGGCACAATCAAGGTGACACTCACCCGGTTGCAGCCCACAAACAGCTACAGCATCCCCGATTTCGTTCAACGGGGCTACTACCAGGACCGGCCATTCCACTGCAAAGATTGCGGGAAAGCGCAAGTCTGGACCGCGGCCCAGCAGCAATGGTGGTATGAGGAAGCACAGGGTGATGTCTGGACAACGGCGTCGCGCTGCCGGCCTTGCCGCCAGCAGGAACGGGCGCGCAAGAACGAAGCGCGGCGGGTTCATCAAGCAGGATTGGCAGCCAAACGCCAGCCTGCGCAGGAAACGCTCTAAAACGCCCTAAAGTCTGGGTCACGGCCGCTCCCAAGGCGGAACAGGGCTGAGTATCTTTTCCAATTCGGCGACAAAGACTCGTACCTTAGGCACGCGAATCCGGCTTGGCGTATAACAGGCGTAGAGATACTGTCCTAGATGGGTGACCGGTTCGAAAGAGTCGAGGACCGTGCGCAAAGTTCCTAACGCCAGCTCCGGACCGCAAAGATAGGTGGGCAAGATCCCCAAACCGTGCCCTGCAAGGACGGCTTCCAGCAAGCAATCGATATTATTGACCTGAAACCGGTGATGAACGGGAACGCTGATTTCCTGGCCACGATTGCCGGCAAGGTGCCAAACGCCCCGGTCAGTCAGCAAATAACTAAAGCATTCATGATGTGCCAGTTCCTGCGGTGTTTTTGGCTCACCACGAACGGCCAGATAGGTTGGAGCCGCGCAGATCACCCGTTTCAGAGTGACCAGCGGGCGCGCGATGGCGTCCTCCGGAGGCGTCTTGGTCATGCGTAGCGCTAAGTCGATATTGTCATCGACGAGATTGACGAGTTGATCGGTCAGAATCAGTTCGCAACTCAACTCTGGATAGCGCGCGACCAGCCTTGGAATAAGCGGAGCGATGTACATGCGCCCGAAAGTAACGGTGGCGCTGATTCGCAAAACGCCGCGAGGCGCATCGCCCAGGTTCCTCATCGCAACAGCCGTGGTTTCGACAGCTTCCAAGGCGCGCAGGGCGTGCTGGTAAAACACTTCTCCTGAAGGAGTCAGGCTGAGCTTGCGCGTGGAGCGCTCTAACAGGCGCACGCCAAAAGCGTGCTCCAATTCGCCAATTTGCTTGCTAATGTGCGCCCGGGTGCAATCGAGACGCCGGGCCGCCGCCGACATGCTACCGGCTTCCACCACTCTCACGAAGCTTTCCCAACTGCGTAGCCAAGCCATTTGTCAATATTCCGTTGACAGTGTGATGTGAATTATAGGCTATGTTATCGCGATTTTTCAGGCTACAGTGCGGGCATCTTGATTACGATTCTCTAGGGCCTGGGGGAAAAGAGTCTTGTTTCATTCATTAAGAAAACCCGATGTTTTAGTGACCACCCTGGCCGCTGCTGGGATTTTGATGGTGACCATGGGCGTGCGTCAGTCGCTCGGCTTGTTCGTCAGCCCGTTGATGACATCGACGGGCCTGGGAATCGCCACGATCAGTTTTGCCCTCGCTATCGGCCAATTCACTTGGGGGGCAATTCAGCCGATCGCCGGAGGACTCGCGGACCGTTTTGGTCCGCGCGCCGTGTTAATCGGCGGCTTGGTAGTCATGGCCCTCGGTAGCGCTATAACGCCGTTTATGACCTCAGGCTTTGGCTTTGCCGTTTCGCTTGGCCTGCTTTCAGCCATCGGCTCTGGGGCTGGCAGTTTCTCCGTCTTGATCGGTGCGGCAGCCCGGCGCCTGCCGGCTGTAGCCCACGGCGCGGCAGCGGGCGTCATCAACGCGGGCGGTTCGTTTGGTCAGTTCGTCTTTGCGCCGATCCTGCAAAAACTGATTCAGACCATCGGTTGGATGGGAGCGATGTGGACGATGGCACTGGTGGCACTGGCCGCGTTGCCGCTTGCCGGTAAAGTAACCCAGCAGGCAGAAGCACCGGCTCAACACATGGGGGAGCCGGATTCAGGGGTGCTGAAGGCGGTCGGTGCTTCCTTGAAAGATCCGAGCTATCTGCTCCTTCATGCCGGTTTTTTTACCTGCGGATTTCATATCGCCTTCCTCGTGACGCACCTGCCGGGTGAGGTGCGGATATGCGGCTTACCGCCTTCCGTTGCTAGCTGGTCACTTGCCATCATTGGTCTCGCCAACATTTTCGGGAGTCTTTACGCTGGCTTGTGCGTTGCCAAATATCGCAGTAAATACATCTTGGCGGTCATGTACGGCTCCCGCGCCTTGCTGATCGCTTGGTACTTGCTGATGCCGAGGACGCAACTCACCTATTATCTGTTCGCGGCGGGCCTGGGCTTTACTTGGTTAGCGACGGTACCGCCGACTGCCGCGATTGTCGGCAAGCTGTTCGGTGTCCGCTATCTGGCAACCCTATTTGGCATGACTTTGTTTTCGCATCAGCTTGGCGGTTTTTTTGGCGCTTATCTGGGTGGTCTGGCCATCATGCGGTTTGGCGACTATAGCTGGATGTGGTACGCCGATATGGGCTTGGCCGCGCTGGCCGCTCTCGTCAATCTGCCGATCCGGGAGATGCCGGTTGCCAAGCCGTTGGCGGCAGCATGAGGTTAGCGCCGGTTGGCACTCAAACGATTTGACTGCAAGGAGAAGAGACGATGCGTGGACTGCGTTCTGACATGACGATCGAAATGCTTAACGAACGCGGCAGTGAATATCTGCCTGGCTATCTAGGCATCGAGATTGTCGAACTGGCGCCCCATAGGCTGCGATGCCGGATGAAAATCAAAAAACTGCATATCGCACCGAACAATTTTCTGCATGCGGCCAGCGTCGTGGCGCTGGCGGACACAGCCTGCGGCTATGCTACTTTCGCCCATCTGCCCGAGGGGGCGGAGTCGTTCACAACCATCGAATTGAAAAGCAATTTTCTTGGGACCGCCAGAGACGGCGGTAGCGTTGGCTGCATCGCCACCGTTCAACACCTGGGGCGTAACACGCAAGTTTGGGATGCCATCGTCACCGATGAAGCAACGGCTCGAAAGATCGCGCTATTTCGCTGCACGCAGATGATTTTGTGGCAGAAAACCCCAAGGTGAGCGCTGCGCGAACTGTTCGATCCCTTGGCTTGCCAATAGGAGAAAACCGTGACGATCCGTACCCTGAAATCAATGTTCAATCCGGGCTCAATCGCCGTCATTGGGCAGGATCGCCAGGACGATGCCCCGGCCGCATTGCTCGTGCGCAATTTGATCGATGCCGGGTTCAAAGGGCCGGTGCTGCCGGTTAACCCCTACCGCCGCGCTGTATCCGGTGTACTTGCGTACCAGAATGTGGCCTGTCTGCCTGAAACGCCTGAATTGGCGATTCTCACGACGCCACTGGCGGAAAGCCCGGAACTGATTCATGAGCTGGGTGGCAAAGGTACTCAGGCGGTGTTGCTGCTCAACCATGAATCGCCACCAGAGGAATCAGATAATGCGTTGTTACAACGACATATCCTAGCCGCTGCTCAACCTTACCGGTTGCGTATCCTAGGGCCAGACCGGCTGGGGATGGCCATACCGGCTCGCCATCTGAATGCCACTGTCAGCCGAACTCCGCTGATCCGGGGTTCCATCAGCGTCGTCACCCCGTCGTCGACCATGCTGCACGCTATCATCCATTGGGGTCATCTGCGTAACATCGGCTTTTCGCATCTGATCTCGCTCGGCGATCAATGGGATGTCGACTGTAGCCATTTGCTGGATTATCTGGCTCGCGAGACTCAAACTCGCGCCATCCTGCTCTATCTGGAGAATGTTCGTAATCCACGGCAATTTCTCTCCGCCGCAAGGGCGGCAGCGCGGGTTAAGCCAGTCATTGCTCTTAAGCCGCGTACTGCCGGCAAGAGCAGTGCCGATGAAGCGATCTTTGACGCAGCCATTGGCCGGGTTGGCATGTTGCGCGTCGACACCATGGAGCACTGGTTCAATGCAGTAAAGGCGCTGGCGCTTAGCCCGCTGCTACGGAAAAACCGTTTATTCATCCTGGGCAACAGCCGCAGCGTTGGGCTGGTCGCCGGTGACATGCTGAGCCGCGAGGGAGGGCAACTGACCGCCATCAGTCCCGCCACGTGCGCTGAACTGGCCCGCGTCGTTCCACCCGGTTATGTCATCGATAATCCGGTGGATCTGGGTGATCGCGCTGGCTTCCGGGAATACGATAGAGCATTGGAGCTATTGCTTCAGGAACCAGGAGCCAGCGGCATCCTGATCGTCCATGTGCCGATATTTCCAGACCTGGAGCGGGAAATTGCCCAGGCGATTATCGCGCGCGCCGCCCGGAACCGGCGCCCGGTCTTGGTCAGTTGGGTCGGCGCCACGCCCGGCTCGCCGGCTTGGCAGGCTTTCCAGGAAGCCGGTATTGCCACCTACCGCACCCCGGAAGAAGCTGTCTGGTCCTGTCTACGCATTGCGGAATATGCGCGTAATCAGGCCCTGCTGATGGAAACGCCGTCTTCCATTCCCGAGGCGTTCACGCCGGACATCGCCGCAGCGCGCCAGATCATCGCCACCGCCTTGGCCACCCGCCAGGACCCCTTGAATATCCAGGCGACCCATGCACTGCTGACAGCCTACCGGATTCCGCTGGTCAACACTGGCTTTGCCGCAACGCCCGAGGAAGCAGCCCAACTGGCCGCTCAACTCGGGGGACATGTCGCCTTGAAAATCTTTTCCCCACAGATTGCTAACCGTGCGGATGTCGGAGGTGTCGCTTTGGCGCTGGAGGGTCCGCAGGAGGTGTTTGAGGCAGCCACTGCGATGCTCAGGCGTGTCGAAACGCTCGCTGCAGGAACCGTGATTGAGGGGTTTGCGGTGCAACCCATGCTGTCCCGGGGGGATGCCTATGAGATCGCCATCGGGGTGCGAACCGGACGTGACTTCAAGGCTGGACCGGTTTTATTTTTTGGCCATGGCGGAACAGAAACTCAGGTTATCAATGATCTCGCGTATGCCTTACCACCGTTGAATATGCATCTCGCGCGCGAGTTGATGTCTCGCACCCGGATTTACGCAAAACTGCGCGCCAATCCGGGCCGCGCCGTTGATCTGGACGCGCTGGCCATGACGTTGCTCAAAGTTTCGCAAATGGTGATCGATTTAGGCGAACTGATCCAACTGGATATCAATCCGTTGTGGGTCAGCCGAGACGGTGTGCTCGCTCTAAGCGCCCGCATTTGCGTCGCGCCGGCATCTGGCCCGGCCACTGAACGCGTAGCGATTCGTCCCTATCCCAAGGAGCTGGAGCAGCCGGTTCCATTACCGGACGGACGTTCCTTGCTTTTGCGGCCCATTCTCCCGGAGGACGAGCCGGCTCTCCAGGCAATGGTCGGGCGCATGCCCCCGGAAGATGTCCGGCGGCGATTTTTTCAATCATTCAAGGAATTGCCTCCTGATATGGCCGCCCGGCTGACTCAGTTGGATTATGACCGGGAGATGACGCTGGTTCTGGCCGGGCCGGAGGTGGCCGGTAAAGCAGCGATGTGGGGGCTGGTCAGCCTGAGCGCAGACCCTGACCGGGAACAGGCCGAGTATGCTATTGCTTTGGATCGCAGTTTGGCCGGACAGGGATTAGGGGCGCTCTTGATGCAGCAGATCATCGCTTATGCCCGGCAGCGGGGAATCCAGGAAGTAGTGGGCGAGGTATTGGACGACAATGAACCCATGCTCCGCCTGAATCAGGCGCTTGGGTTTACTTTGGAAACGGACCCTGATGATCATCATCTGATTCATGTCCACTTGCCTCTTTTGAACGCTTCGTGAATCCGTACCATGTATCAACAGCGGCAGAAATTAACAAGATATTGAATAGCAAGCGCAGTTCATGGCTGATAGCCAGCCAGCGCTTGGCATTGACACAGGCGAAAGTCACCATTGCTTTACTGGCGAGTCGTGTTGCCTTCAAGGGACTCAAATACAGTGAAGTCGAGAACGGCTGGTGGCAGCATATTGAACACCCGGTATGCTAGAAAGATCTGGAGTCAACATCCTACCCGGCAGAAGGAGCATCAATGATGCAATCACCGAGGATACGGCCAATGAATTATCTTTCGCGCAGGCTCGTAAGGAGCGCCGGCAGGTGCAATGGCCACCCTGGCATGCTTGACTGGATAATCAAAGGGCTGGGCCTGCTTATCGTGTGCTTCGGCACACCGGTTATTGCCGGGATGTACAAGTATCAGGATGAACATGGCCGCTGGCATTACACTGACCGGCCACGCCCTGGCCTTGCGCAACAACCGGTCGAGGTTCTATCCGCACCAACCGCGAAGGAGCTGCCAACCCGTGACCTGAAGGCTTTTTTGCGGGCCAAGTTTTCACCGGAAAACCCGCTTCAGGAGGCAACACTCAGCACGGTCACGGTCAAGACCCCAATCGGAACCGGCTCTGGGTTTTTCCTTTCCAGGGATGGCCATATCGTAACCAATAAGCATGTGATCAAGCTCCCGGAAGAGAAGCGCGAGGAACTTGAACAATCTTTTGATGATGTTAAACAAAAGATCGAGCGCCACCGTAAGCGGCTGGTTTGGCGAGAGCAAGAGTTGGAGAAATTCAGAAAGGATCTTGCACAGTATCAAACGTATCTCGACTCGTTGCCCGAAGGTAGGGGAAAAACTGAAAAACAGGCCTATTATCAGTCTAAACGAGATCAATACCAGGCGTTGCAGAGAGAGCTGACTGCCGATCGCCACGCGCTCCAGAAGATTGAACAAACGATCACGGCCAAGCAGCGTGAGACCGATTGGAAACTGGCTGTATCCGGTGCAGCTAGCACTTTTACCATCGTCCTCAAGGATGGGACTGAATTGAATGCCTCACTCTTTGCTGTAAGTCAGGAACATGACCTGGCCCTGCTCAAAGTCGACCAATATCAAACGCCTGCCTTGGAGCCTGCGGCATCCTATGAAATTGCCCATGGCACACCGGTATATGCCATTGGGAGTCCGGTGGGGCTGCGCGACTCGATCAGCACCGGTGTCGTGTCGGGCTTCGAATCTTCCTTTGTACGGACTGACGCCAAGATTTATCCCGGCAACAGCGGTGGTCCGTTAGTTCTGACCAATGGCCATGTGGTTGGCGTGAACACGAAGAAAGCAATCACCGAAAAATTCGAGGGCATCGGTTACGCAATCGATATTGCTACCGTGTTGCGGGAGTTTGCTAAAGACCTGCCGCGTGATTAGTGCAAATCAACGGCTGGTTGATCGTCAATCATCGTCATCCTCATCATCATTCAGAGCAATTTTCCGCTGCGGCACCGTCTTGGGATCGACAGTGATGGGCCGATAGATTTCTATACGATCCCCGGCTTCCAGCGGTGCGGTGAGTTTGGTGATTTTTCCGAAAATACCAATCCGGTGCTTTTTGAGATTCAGATGCGGGCAACGAGTCAAAACACCCGACGACTCAATCGCCTGTTGCACCGTACTCCCCTCCGGCACGTCCACCGGTAGCCAGAGTTGTTGCCCTGGTTCGGCATAAGCGACGCTGACTTGCATAGACCCCTCCCATTACCCGATGCTGCTTATTGCAATCGCGAGATTTTGCCATTCGCATAAACCAACTTATTGGACACTACAGTGAAATTCTTCTTTCACCTTGCTTCTTTTGGCCGCCTGTTCCATCGCCCGCTTGCCCGCCAGCAAAAAGCCCAGCACCAAAAACCCGCCCGGCGGCAATAGCATCAGCAGAAAGCCTTTGTAATCCTGGATCAAGGTCGTTTCTAGAAAGGCGAAACCATCACCCAATAGCAGCGAGGCATGCGCGAATAAGGTGGCGCTGCCCAATACCTCGCGGCAACTGCCAATGAGCACTAACGCCAGGGTATAGCCCAATCCCATTGCCAGACCATCCGCTGCAGAGGCCAGCACTTGTTGTCTGGAGGCGAACGACTCGGCGCGGCCCAACACACAGCAGTTGACGACAATCAATGGGATAAATAGACCGAGTACTTTGTATAACTCGTGCAACCAGGCGTTGATCGCCATATCGGCTAGCGTCACCAACGATGCAATCAACAGCACGAACACCGGAATGCGCACTTCTTGAGCTACAAAGTCACGCAGGCTGGCAATGACGAGGTTGGATGCTAAAAGAACGCCCGTAGTGGCTAACCCCATACCGAGACCATTGGTGGCGGTGGTGGTCACTGCCATCAGTGGACATAGCGCCAGCATCTGGGTCAGCACCACATTGTTGTTCCATAAACCGTCAGCGAAGATACCGCGATAATCGCTCATCAGCCTTTCCCTCCACTCGATTCATCCAACAACATTGCACGGTGGCTGGTGAAGAATTCCAATCCACCCTTGACGGCCTTGACCACGCCTCGCGGCGTGATGGTAGCGCCGGTGAACTGATCAAACACCCCACCGTCCTTCTTGACGCCCCATCGATCAGGTGGCGGATCGTTCAGAGAGCGGCCGCTGAAACCCAGAATCCAATCGGACTTGCTGGTCTCAATCTTGTCGCCCAGCCCCGGCGTCTCGGCATGACTGATGACCCGCACCCCTAACAAGGTCCCATTACGATCCACCCCGACAATCATCACCATCTCCGAACTGCCATAGCCTGGAGCCGTGACCTGGTAGCTCACGGCTTGCACCTGACCCTTGCGTCGTGCCCGGTAGACCGTGACTGCCCGGCCACCATCGTTGATAGTCACAGTATCCCGCACCAGATCGTTATCGTAATAGCTGGCTGGAACCACTTGTTGCAAAGTGGCTTGCAAATCCTCCAATTGACGCTGAGTGATATCCACACGGGTCAACCAATCAGCGACGCTGATGGCGGTGCTGACCAGCAACGCCACACCGCCCAGCAATGCGGCGTGATAACCCAAGGTTTGCCGGCCTTCCGGTTTCAACCAGTGACGGAGGACGGTCATGCGGGTCCACTCCCGGAATCCCGGCTCACGGCTGCACGCTTTTTAGCGCGCTCCGGAACCGGCCGCGGCTGGCCGCGCCAGGTTCGTCCATAAGCGCGCGGGCGGAAGTAATGATCGATCAACGGAGCGGCGGCATTCATCAGCACCACGGCGAATGCGACCCCCTCGGGATAACCGCCCCAAGTGCGGATGATATACACCAATGCGCCACAGCCGATGCCGAACACAACCTGCCCGATCCGCGCTACCGGTGAGGTCACCGGGTCCGTGGCGATGAAGAAGGCCCCCAGCATCAGGCTGCCTGATAGAAGATGGAGTACTGGGTCAGCGAAGCGCTCGGGATTAACCCAATGAAAAACACTGGCTAGCACCAGCACCGTGCCCAGCATAGCGGCAGGAATCTCCCAGGTGATCGCTCGCTGCCATAACAGCCACAATCCGCCCAACAGGATCAATGCAGCTGATGTTTCCCCCAGACTGCCCCCGGTCCACCCGATAGCAGCGAATCCCGGCTGGTAATGCCCTGGTAGGGCCTGACTGAGAGGGTGATTCATGACCAATTCGGTACGGGCATGGCCGAGAATGGTGGCGCCCGTCATGCCGTCAGTGAAGGTGAAATGGCCAAAGGTCACTTGCAGCCCCTCCAGGAAGGAGGGTGCGGATCCAGACAGCCACGGGTGCGGCTCCAGCCAGGTGGTCATCTCCACCGGGAACGATACCAGCAGCATCACCCGCGCCAGCATGGCCGGATTGAAAATGTTCTGACCGGTGCCCCCGAACACCTGTTTGCCGGCCACAATAGCGAAACCGCCGCCGATAGCACCGATCCACCACGGCGCCCAGGGTGGCAATGACAACGCCAATAACACTCCAGTCAACAGCGCTGAACCGTCCATGATACCCCATCGAACGGAACGCCCCGCCAGCCACAGGCAACCGGCCTCACACCCTAGACAGACCAGCACGGTGATCGCCAGTAGATTCAATGCGGGCCAGCCAAATAGGACGGCGCCATAAACAGTGGCGGGCAAGAGCGCCAGCAACACCCTGCCCATCAACCGCGATACGCTATCACCGTCATGGGCATGAGGAGCGCCCGCCAGTGAATTGACTTTCATTCGTCATCCTCTTCCACCACAACTGCCCGCGATTTCTTCGCCGCCTTGCGCTTAGCAGCCGCTTCCGCCTTGGCCTGTTCCTGCCGCTCAAAGCGCGCCTGCCGCTGTTCCATCAATGCACGGATATGCGCGGACTTGCGCTCCTCACGGCGTTGCTCCGCCAGCTTGCCTCGCGCAAAGGCAAAGTATTGCGGCAATGGAATGTGCGATGGACACGCATAGGCACAGGAGCCGCAGGACATACAGTCGCTCAGGCCGAGCGACTGAACCCCTAACCAATCTTCGTGATGCGCCCGCTTGGACATTTCCAGCGGTAGTAAGCCCATCGGACAGACTTCCACACAGCGCCCGCAACGGATGCATGGCGAT
The DNA here is from genome assembly GCA_002343485.1 of Proteobacteria bacterium UBA2383. Lineage (GTDB taxonomy): Bacteria > Pseudomonadota > Gammaproteobacteria > Competibacterales > Competibacteraceae > UBA2383. The sequence goes on along the minus strand of DDST01000096.1, from coordinate 21,521 downwards.
GACGGGTGCGCCTCACCCGCCTCAGCAGCGGTCAGCGCCAGAATGCCATTCGTGCCTTTGATGACCGGCACTTCAATGCCAGGCAACGGTTGTCCCATCATCGGCCCGCCCATCAGCAGCCGAGCGCAATCTTCGCTGGCAATGCCACCGCAGTAGTTAAGCAGGTCAGCCACCAGCGCCCCGAGAGGAACCTCCAGATTGCGTGGTTCGGCCACTGCGCCACCGCTGACCGTGACAATACGTGAGATCAGCGGCTGACCGTAGCGCAATGCCCGATGCGCCGAATAGACCGTCCCCACGTTATGCACCAGTAAACCGGTATCGGTGCCACGTCCCCCGGAGGGTGTTTCCAGGCCGCTGAGCGATTGAATCAACTGCTTGGCCGAACCTGCCGGATAACGGCTGGCTAAACTCAAGACCTCGATGCGGGCATCCTGCCGGCAGGCATCACGCATGATCTGAATCGCCTCGGGCTTATTGTCCTCAATCGCGATCAATGCACGCGGCGCTTGCAGGGCATGGAGCATGATTGCGGTACCATCGATGATCGCTTCCGCCCGCTCACGCATCAGCCGGTCGTCGCACGTCACATACGGCTCACATTCTGCGCCGTTGACCACAAGCGTATGCACACCGGCTTGCCGGGCCTTACTGAGCTTGACTGCTGCCGGGAAGTTGGCGCCGCCCATGCCGACGATGCCCGCTGCGCCAACCCGGTGAGCGACCTCTTCGGGACTGAGGCTGAACGGATCAGGCAACGGCTCACTCTCGATCCAGCGCTCCTCGCCGTCGGTATCGAGGAGAATGGCCGGCAACGGCAATCCTGAAGCGTGAGGCGCCGTGAAGCCGCCGATGGCGGCGACCGTACCGGAACTGGGTGCGTGGAGCGGTGCGGAGGTCACGCCATGTTCCCGGGCGATTAACTCGCCCTTGGCGACGCGCTGCCCAGCCGTCACAACCGGCAGTGCCGGTGCGCCTGCATGTTGTTGCAATGGAATATACAGGCGCGACGGCAGCGGTAGGGATTCAATCGGCCGCTCAGCGCTGAGATGTTTTTGACCGGGCGGATGGACACCTCCCCGGAAGCCATGAAGACGCATCATTGCTCATACTCCTTGCAGTACCGGCTTGGGCCAGTACCACGTTGCGAAAGTAGGCGTTTGCGGGCGAAGTTGCAGACACTCGGTCGGACAGACTTCGATGCACAGTCCACACCCCATGCAGGCTTCCTGAAAGACGAAATGAATCTGTTTGGACGCACCGACAATGGCGTCGGTCGGACAACGTTTGCCGCAATGGGCACAGCCGATACAGCGGCTCTCGTCGATTTCGGCCAGCAACGGCGGTCCATCACCGGCGCCTTCCAGCGTCCGTCCCAGCTTGGATGCCAGCGATTGTGCTAACGCCCGCCCGCCGGGCGGGCATAGTGCAGGCGAAGCCGTACCGGCTATCAAGGCATCCGCCGCACCACCACACCCAGGATAACCACACTGCCCGCAATTCACTCCCGGCAGCAGTTCCATGAGTTCTTCGCGCAAGGCATTGTCCGGCACCTGGAAAAAGCGGGCCGCTAGACTCAACAACATGCCCAGCAGCAGACCGAGGCTGGTCAAAGTAGTAATGGCAGCAATCATGTTATTACCCTCTCCTTTAGCGTACCGGTAGCCCAGCAAAACCCATGAACGCCAGCGCTAACAGACCGGCGGTGATGAAAGCGATAGGGGCGCCGGTGAAAGCGGCGGGTACATTGGCCAGCGCCAGCCGCTCCCGGATCCCGGCAAACAATGCCATCACCAGTGTGAATCCCAGCGCTGACCCAAAGCCGTAGAGCAAACTGCTTAAAAAATCATGTTTTTGCTGGACATTGAGAAGCGCCATACCGAACACGGCGCAATTGGTGGTGATCAGCGGCAAATAGATACCCAAGGCTTGATAGAGGCTTGGGCTGGCCTTGCGGACGAACATTTCGGTGAACTGCACCAAGGCGGCGATCACCAGGATGAACGCCAGAATGCGCAAGAACTGAATATCCAGCGGGATAAGCACGTAGTGTTCTAGGAGCCAGCTGGCGCTCACTGCCAGAGTCAAGACAAAGGTGGTGGCCATGCCCATGCCCAGGGCGGAGTCGATCTTGCTGGAAACGCCCATAAAGGGACATAGCCCTAGAAAGCGCACCAAAACGACATTGTTGACCAGTGCCGCGCCTAGCAGAATGAACAGATAATCGCGCATGACAGCCCTCCGCGTTCCTGACCCTGCCCTTCGCAACAACCGCGCCAACGGCCTAAATATTTGTCATTTATAACGGATTCAATATGTTGTTAGTGCCGGTCTTACCCTGAAGATGGCCTGTAGATTGTGAGGTTTACGACATTTCACAACATAAAAGGGGGTTGGTTGTGATAAATGCTGCATGGCTTAGGTATCAGGCGGGAAGCAAAATGTCTGGTAATTGATACCCGGTACCTAGCGTATGAGACTTAATACCTATCTTGGCCGCGCAATTGCATTAGCTCTTCATCTACCTTGTCCCAGCCACTCCACCATGCCGAGCACATCTATGGCTAAGAATGATCACAAAGTATTCGGCTACGCTTCTATCGAAACCGAGGAGGAAAAGGCGCAACCCGTTGCACCTGCTAACACCTTGCCACCTTGGGTGTTCGCCCAAGTGGTGGATCAATTGACAACTGCTGTCTGCATTACCGACTCTGCCGCAAATATTCTTTACGTAAATCATGCCTTTACCGAAGTCACCGGGTATACCTCGCAGGAGGTGTTAGGCAAAAACACCACGATGCTCTCTGACCAATGCACACCTGCTCAAGTCTATGAGCAAATGTGGCGGCAACTCAAACGCGGCAAGCCATGGACCGGGCTGCTGGTTAACCGCCGCAACCATTCCACGGTCTATCTGGCGGAACTCACGGCCATGCCTGTTCGCGACGAATGGGCAAAAAGCACCTATTTTCTTGGCATTCACCGCGATGTGACTGCAATGCACCACTTGGAGCAGCAGCTGCACTATCAGAAGGCGTTGATTGAATCGATGGTGGATGCCGCGCCTGCGATCATTGCCCTGCTTGATGAAAATGGGCGAGTGATTCTCGACAATCATGAATACAAGAAGCTGGTCGGTGACCTGCGAGTCCGGGAACCTGCGGCAGAATTTCTGCACGCTCTGCGCGAGACCCTGGGTGAAACTTTCCCGTGGGGTTCCCATGCAGAGCAAGGCTTCCGTGACAAGGAGGTCAGCTTTGATCCCGGTGGTAAGGGTCAACCGCGCTGGTTTTCCTGTTCGGGTGTCTGGTTCCGCGAACAGGACAGTAGTGCTGCGACTTTTTTCAAGCCGGTGCGCCAAACTTACCTGTTGCTCATGGCCAATGAAATCACAGCGTTGAAACGCCAGCAGGAAGCGGTAGGAATGAACGCTATGCGCGCCTTGCTCGCCGAGCAGGAACGGGTGCGCAGTATGCGCGAAGCGCTACAAGCTTCGATTTTCCAGATGCAGGGGCCGCTGAACCTGATTAATGCTGCTTATGACCTCATGCAACGACGCGGAGTGAAGGCCGATCCGGCCCTCCGCCATGCCTTGAGCCAGGCGGCTACCACTGGCCAAGCAGCCCTGGAACGGCTACGAGAGCTGGTTCCGGAAGTGCCTCCGGAAGCGATGGCGCCGGTCAATATCAATCAACTACTACGAGAAATTCTGGAATTGTGCAAGCAGCGCTTACTGGCGAGCGGCACGATCGTGGATTGGAAACCAACACCCATATTGCCTGCCATTACCGCGCGCATTAGCCGCCTGCGTGGCATGTTCAAACAGTTGTTTGACAATGCCTTGGACGCTATCGAGAGCAATCGTCATAAACCGCGTGAACTGCGTATCGCCACTGGTATCGAGGAGCAAGCGGTGTTTGTGGTGATTGAGGATAGCGGGCCGGGAATACCTCCAGATCTTCATTGGCAGATCTTTGAGCCGTTCTTTACCACTAAGCGCCCTACTACCCATGTGGGTTTGGGTCTAGCTATGGTGCAGGAGGTGGTTAATGAACAACGAGGAGTGATTCGTCTTGATCCTGATTACACTGCTGGCTGCCGCTGGCAGGTATCGCTGCCCATCAAGTATGAAGATCGTGATGAGCAGAGTACTTGAGCGCCGTTGCTGTGGAGAACGCTGTGGATTGGCCAGCGCTACTGGAAATTGAACTGGCAGCTTTATTCCAGGTTAGCCAGATCCTGAGCAGTCCCAATCCGGTATGGGAAACCCTTGACCAGGTTTTACACATCTTGCATGAGCACGGTGAGTTTCAGCGCGGTACGGTTTCGCTGGTAGATCCGGATAGCGGCACCCTTCTGGTCAGCGCCATTCATGGCCAGCGGCCGGGTGAACACGAACCGGTGAGTTACCTGCCAGGTGAAGGCGTATTGGGGATGGTGTTAGAACGCGGCCAGCAGGTAATGATACGGCGTCTTGCCGATGAGCCGCGTTTTCTTGATCGCTTGCATCTTTACGATCGGGAGTTGCCGCTCATCGGTGTGCCGATTCGAGCTGGCTCGGGCCGTTATTCTGGGGTATTGGCAGCACAACCGCCTCGTTGTGACCAATGGTTGCCGGAACGTGCCCGTTTTCTGGAGATGGTTGCTAACCTGATTGCCAATGGTGTGTGTGCTGCCTGGGAGGCCGAGCGTGAGCGCAGAGTGCTGACCGCCGAGCGCGACAGTTTGCGGCGCGTGGTGCGCGGCCAGCATGGTTTTGACAGTATGGTCGGCCACAGCTTGTCGATGCAGCGAGTATTTGAGCAGGTACGGCAGGTCGCAAAATGGAACACTACGGTGCTGATTCGCGGTGAGTCAGGTACCGGTAAAGAATTGATTGCTTGCGCCATTCATTATAATTCACCACGTTCTGGCGGACCGTTGGTCAAACTAAACTGTGCAGCGCTACCAGACAATTTGCTGGAATCGGAATTGTTCGGGCATGAAAAAGGTGCGTTTACTGGCGCTGTTAACCAGCGCAAAGGCCGTTTTGAACAGGCTCACGGGGGCACCCTGTTTCTGGATGAAATCGGTGATATTTCCCTGACCTTTCAGGCCAAGCTGCTACGAGTCTTGCAAGAGGGCGAGCTAGAGCGGGTTGGCAGTAGCCAGACCCTGCGGGTGGACGTGCGGGTTATCGCTGCCACCAACCGCGATCTGGAATCAGCGGTAGATGCAGGGCATTTCCGGGAAGATTTGTACTACCGGCTCAACGTTATGCCGATCTTTATGCCGGCTTTGCGCGAGCGCCAAGAGGATATTCCCGATCTGGCACGGTTTCTCGTGGAGAAAATTGGTAAACAGCAGGGGCGGATGCTGGCCATCACTGACAACGCTATCCGTTTGCTGATGCGCCATTCCTGGCCGGGCAACGTCCGCGAATTGGAAAATTGCTTGGAACGCAGCGCAATCATGAGCACTAACGGTGTAATCGCGCAAGATGTGATTGAGTTAAGCGGGCTGAACCCTCGTGGTGCTGCACATGCAATACTTTCTCCTTCCCCGAACAACACAGACCTGGACAATCCGGATCTGGATGAGCGGGATCGGGTGATTGCCGCTCTGGAGCAGGCGGGCTGGGTGCAAGCCAAGGCTGCCCGGTTGCTGGGCATGACTCCAAGGCAAATCGCTTACCGGATTCAAATCCTCGATATCAAAATGCGGCGGCTGTGATATTGAATGGGGTGATTTTCGATTCTCGATAGCCGTCGTATCAAGCTACCCCAGTGCTTCACACCGCATTTTCTATCCCAAAGAAAAGGAATGTTGTTACTGGTCCTTGCACAAACTCTCGCACGGCGTGCCGTCCTGGTCCCGATCCAAACGTTTTACACCGCAGGTCTTTAGGTAGAACTGCGCCTCTTTGCAATCACTCATTTCACCGCAGGTGCGCTTTGCCCCGCAGCCAGATGAAGGCGTTGACGCAGATGAAGTGGTGGTTAGCGATCCTGTTTTCTCGTCATGCCGCCATACCCACGGAGGGATACGCTGATCCTCCGGCAACGCCCACAGTCCCCGATGGGCTGCCTTCGCCTGCGCCTCTAATTCCAGCAGATGTGGATTGCGGTTGTAGCGGCGGTACACCCAAGCCGCGCCTTGTTTTACCAATGCAGCCTCGACATTTTGGCTAGACACATCGAGTGTGCCTATAACTCGCCCGTAATCGTCGCGGCTGTACACAGTGACTTGTACAGTTCGCCCAGATACCCATGCAGATAGCGCCCGCCGGGCAGCTTTACCATATGGCTGATTGTATTCCGGGGCATCGATGCCAGCGAGGCGGACTTTAATCGGCTGCCGGTCTGCAATACGCAATATCAGAGTGTCGCCATCATTGACTGTGATAACCCGTCCGGTGAGTGACTCCGCATAAGCCGATGTCGCTAGCAACAATAAAAGGAACCCGGCAACTCGAATCATTATTGCTAAGTCCTGCTACCTTACATGTGTGGAGCGGGTTGCTGTTTAAGCTAACAAAAGCGCTGGCTCTAACAATTTTCTTCAAGCGAGTGCAGGACTGAGGATGAAGAAGTGATGGCCGGCTCTAGCGCCTCCTCTGGTACACGCAGCACCCGTTTGCCGAAGAGTACATGATAGTGAATTGGCGTTGAATCGCGAATCACCGCCATCACCTCACCCACTGCGCTGATGGCAGCCGCTACTGTGCCTTTAACGGTCAAGGTGCGAAGCGTGGTTACCCGGTCACCACGCTCGAAGCGATTGGGAATCCACGGTGCATCTGCTGAAATCAGCTCCACTTCCCGGCAGCCGACGATGCGCTGGCCCGGTTCCAGGAAGTGTACGCTGTAGACAAGTTGATCTTGCAGAAAGACCCCAATATGGCGGACGTAGCCTATGCTACCGCGCCGCACCAGCAACGCGCCAGCCGGTTGGCCGGGATAGGTGCCGTCGTTGCGGATGTTACGAACCACCCGCACTGCATCGTCACAGGTAAAGAGCGGTTGAAGTATCATGCCGGACGACCGATGTCTGCTAGCGGGATTCGCACCTCGCGTTGCACTGCTTGGCGATGGAAAACCTTAAATACCTTCTCAGTTAAAGCATCGGATTCTACAAAATCCTGATAGGCGCGTTGCAGGCACCGGGCAAATCCTCCCCGCTCCACGGGGTTGCCCTGCTGAAGGTAATCATGGAACCGCTTAAGAATATGCAAGCGGTTGACTTCGACCACGGCAGGTTCGAAATCAATATCGAAATAATTGAGAAAATCTTCTGCTGAAGACAATTCGGCCAGTTCTTCCCGCAGTGTCATGGTGCTCATGATTTATACCTCGGCATGAATGGATTTCGGGTTTCAGGTTGTTGTAACAGAGTTATAACTTGGCTCAGTAAGGGTATGGATATCTATGGTGGGAGGGAGTGCCGGTGATCAAGATTGCGGTAAAAGACCTGGAGTTCGTCCGGTTCCGGAAGACGCTTGTGCTGACCGACAAAGGTACGGATACCTTGGAGAATGGTCTTTGCTTGATGCTGATTCAGCGGAATGCCAAGATCCCTATAGACTTTAAGCACCGCCTGTGTGCCGGAGTGTTTGCCCAGCACCAGCCGGTGGCTACGACCCAACTCTGCGGGATCCACGCCTTGATAGTTCAGCGGATGTTTCAATAGACCATCGATATGGATGCCTGCTTCATGCGTGAAAGCCCCTTCGCCAACAAGACTCTTGTTCCAGGACAATGGGCGATTAGCGGCGGCGGCGACCCGCTGCGACAACGCAGGGAAGCGGGAGAGATCAATATCGATCTGGAAGCCATACAGCTTGCGCAAACCTAGTACAACCTCTTCCAAAGCGGCATTACCGGCCCGTTCGCCCAGACCGTTGACCGTGGTGTTAACATGAGTAGCACCACCTAATGCGGCAGCCAGGGTGTTTGCGGTTGCCAATCCCAGATCATCATGGGCATGCATTTCCAGCTCAAGATCCACTGCCGCCCGTAGGCGCTGAAAGATCGCCAGTGTATTGAACGGCTCCATGATCCCCAGCGTGTCGGCAAAACGGAAACGCCGCGCCCCAGCCGCTTGAGCAGTCTCGGCAGCTTCCTGCAGAAAATCGTGATCCGCTCGTGAAGCGTCTTCTCCCCCAACAATGACTTCCAAGCCCAATGCCCGTGCTTGGGGAACCAAGCAGTGGATGGCATCCAATGCTTGTTTGCGTTGCCAGCCCAATTTATGGCGCAACTGTTGATCAGACAGTGGCACGGATAAATCCACACCCCATGCGCCCAAATCCCGGCATTGTCTCAGATCGGAATCTCGCATTCGGCTCCAGACCAGCAACCGGGCGTTCAACCCCATCACTGCTAGATCGCGAATGCTCTCTCGTTCTTCCGCACCCATTGCCGGGATACCGATTTCTAGCTCTGGCACGCCTAACGCTACCAATTCATTGGCAATGGCGCGTTTTTCATCTTGGGAAAAAGCGACTCCCGCTGACTGTTCACCATCACGCAGGGTAGTATCATCGATCACAAGGGTACGGGGCATAATGGTCATAGCAGCGGTCTCGCTGAAAATGCGATGACTATGGATGATTACAAAACCTGTACCAATTTAGAGTGCTCAAAATAAACAATAACTTGGTGAATTAATTTAGACTTGTGGCGCAAGGTTTCTCACAGTTTTGATGACTGATTGTTGGAAAACCAACAAATGAAACGCCTCTAGCACATAAGGGTATGGCAATATTCCACGTGGAATATTTATCATTTCTTATGACGATTGGTTTCTCCCCAGAGACACTTACTGCATGAACTCAGAATTCAATCTTGCCGTTTCCAGATCGGAATCTCGCCGCTTTCCCTGTATGCAATGCGGGGCATCACTTGAATACGCCCCAGGAGTTGCTGTATTACGCTGCACCTATTGCGGTCATGAAAATTCCATTGCGATTGCTGACCAGCCTATTGTGGAGCAAGATTTTCGGCAAACGTTGCATCAATTAGCCAGCAAAGTTGCTACCCAGGAAAGCATCTCCATTCATTGTGATTCCTGCGGCGCATCTTATAGCTTCGATGCGGCGGTTCACGCTGGAGAGTGCCCGTTCTGTGGATCGCCGGTGGTGGCAAAAACCAAACAGCATCGCGAACTGCAACCTCAGGCGTTGCTGCCTTTTCAGGTAACCCGGGATCAAGCGCGTTCTGCGTTCCATCAATGGCTCGGCAACTTATGGTTCGCGCCCAGCAAGCTGAAGGACTATGCTCGTAACGACGCCCATCTCGCCGGTATGTATGTTCCTTACTGGACCTACGATGCCGATACCGCTACCACTTACCGCGGTGAACGCGGCGACAATTATCAGGTACGGGAAACCTATCGTGCAGTCGAAAATGGCCAGGAAGTGGAGCGTACGCGCACGGTTACCAAGATTCGCTGGTCGCCGGCGGCTGGTCGCGTCACACGATTCTTCGATGACGTGCTCGTGCTGGCTAGCCGCTCGTTGCCGCGGGAAGTTACTGAACGGCTGGAACCTTGGGATTTGGCGAATCTAACACCGTATCAAGAGGATTATCTCAGCGGTTTTCGCAGTGAGATGTACCAGGTTAATCTAGAACAGGGTTTCGAGCGTGCCCAGGAAATCATGGTCCCCGCCATTCGTCGTGATATCGAACGTGACATCGGTGGCGATCATCAGCGCATTCATGGGATGGACACCCACTATGGCGAAATCAGCTTCAAGCATATCTTGCTACCGGTCTGGCTCTCAGCCTTCCGCTTTCGGGACCGGATTTACCGCTTCGTGGTCAATGGCCGTACTGGTGAAGTCCAGGGCGAGCGGCCTTATAGCCCATGGAAGATCGCTTTTGCTGTATTGCTAACGGCGCTGGCCATCGGCGGCGGGGTTGCCTTGTGGCAATACTACCATTAGACAGCGTTAGACAGCGTTCACCGGGTGCCAACCCAAAACTACCCGATGAAGAATCGATAGGCGCAGGCAGAACCTGATGAAGCTGAATTGCAATGCCCGGTGAAAAGCAGCAGTATCAAAAATATGTGTGTAATCCAAAGGTGAACTCGTGGGTTTGCTCAAAATAGCGCCATTCCATCCGCAGCGCCCAGTCTCGCCCCAAAGCCAAATTCTGCTTCACAGTCGCCCGCCACGCCGTTCCAGCTTCACCCAATCGATAATCCAGCCAGCTTGCGCCTGCTAAAATTTTCCAATTTGCCATCGGTTGCAAGAGCGCCCCGGCTGTTATTCCCCACCCGGCCCGATAATCACTCACAAAGTCCCGGCTGAGATTCAGCGTCAATTCTGGCAAGGCGAACCACAATGTTCGCCACGGCCAGTGAGTTTCCGTTGCTAACCCCAGCCCTCCATTAAGGTTGAAAGCACTGCGATCCAGATCCTCTGCTCGGGGAACGGGTTCCCAACCGGCATGAATCCGCCAAGCTGGGCGGGGGGCCAGCGCATCAAACGGTGTTAATGAAGTGATATCGAGCAAGGTCAACCGGTCAAGCTGCAAGCCGCCATGGTCCGGGTAGTGGCGAACAGCAATGCTGAACACCTCGATCTGGGCGTCCGGCGTGTAACCGGCATCCGGTTCCAGCAGATCGTGAGTGCTGGCCCGAGCGGTTAATTCCACGAACTCTCTTCCACCCCGCTGACCGGAACCGATGCCCATTCGCCGCGAAGCATGCCCTGTTTCTGGACGGGTTGCATAGGGCTCAATAGCAACAGGGGCAGCGGTAACCGCGATTTGGTGGCGAGCAGTTAGCAACTGATGCGCTATCTCATCGGGCAATACGTTCATCCCTTTCTTAAGCAGGTTAGCTTGCTGGAACTGGCGTTGATCCAGCGCCAGTTCCAGCAATAGCGCCTGTCGCTCCGGAGCCAATTCAGTAAAGGCAGGGGTGACAGTTATTTTGGGATCATTGCGCAACTGTCGAACGAGCCACCACTCATTAGCGCTCAGTGTTTGCTGGCGACGACGGATCGCTGTTCCACGTGACGGGCGTGCGGTTACTTCTCCAATCAGCTCCAGTTGCTGGTCAAGCAAACGGATCATATCGGCCGGTAGGGTCCAAAGCGCAAATTTCTCGCTCAATCGCAGGCTTGGATCGGCAACTTCCAGCAATGTTAATAATTGCCAGGCGCAATTCTCTCGAAAAAAATAATAATCAAATTCGATCCCGCGCAATTCCCAGACATGTTCCAGCAGATGTTGTAGCTGCGATGGACGCAGATTCAGCCGGTATTCCCAAATATCACGGCTTTCTAGATCACCATAGGTGCGCACCAGTTTGTAATAAGGCTGTAGATCGAATTGGCCTCGAAATCCCCCCGCAATTCCGTCGATTGCGTACATCAGCCCGCGGCTGCCTGCATCGTCGGCAGCATAATTAATGGTATAGGCCAGTAACCGGGTCGATTCGGTCTGGCCGCGACGATCCAGCCGCAATAAGGTATGGCCAAATAACGAGGCGGGATTGTTGAGATAGGCCGAGGCGAACACCAGAGTCACTGATTCGGCATTCAGTTCATGGAACCAGTGCCGGAAGCGTTCACAAGGCTGTGGCGGCAAACGCTGATCGTCAAAATCCAGTGCTGCCTTTAACCAGCGATAACGGGCAATGAATGCACATTGGGCTGGTTGTGGATCACCGCCGACCGGGTCAGTATTGAAAAAAGCGCGCAGAGTCGCGGCCAATTCAGCGTGAGGATTGGTTTTGCCCGTTGGAGTGAGAAAAAAGCGGGAATCATCGGCATCACTGACAACGCCTGTGCCATCGACGGCAGGGCGATAGTGCAGCAAAGCCAGCCACTCGCGCTGGTCAGCCAGACCGAGTGAATTGGCATGGTCCAGCAGCGTGGCTAAATAACTGGAATTAGCGCGAGCATCCACTGCCTGAAGCAGCGCCCCAAGCAGCAGGATGGCGGTCAGACGGATAATCAGGACAATGAGCGATTCAATTTAACGCCAAGTAGGTGCCAAAACGCGGATCGGCGCGCATCTCCTGGTTTAATGCCATCAGCATTTCATCAGCCGTTGTTTGATCGCTTGGGAATAGCACGGTGAATTTCCTTTGAGTGAATAGGAAGAATTCGGACTGACGGCTTGGTTCAATGCTCAATAGTGTTGCCAATGAACTCAGATATTCCCCTTGGCCTATTGCTATATCTTGCTTCAGCCGTTGAAAATTAACTTTTGCAAATTCAGCAGTTTGTTGTTGGCGGTTCATAAACGCGGAACTGTTTGAACCGCCGGTTGTTGCACTGGAACCGGAACTGGGATCGACGAGAACGGTACAAGCGCTGATACCCAACCCCAATAGGATGCTTAAGGTAATTAAGGCACTATTCAGTAAAGATTTCATAGATGCTTCCTCAGAAAAGCTTTCAGATACGCCTATGATAATGTGAATAGCCAAAAGTTGAAGCTCCAAAGATCGCAAAAGCTCCACTTAAGCATTTGACAGCATCCACTGCCTTTTGCCTCCCTGATGAGGATCTTCGCATGAAAAACCATTTCTCACTGATTCTGCTCTCCACCCTGCAGTGCAATGCGGATTGCGAATACTGCTTCGAAGATAAAACGGCTGATCGGCTTACCCTCGACCGGTTAGGCGAGATGATGCGCAAGGTGCTGGACTACATGGTGGAAAAATCGCTGGCGGCGTTGACCATCTATTGGCAAGGCGGTGAAGCGATGCTATTGCCGCCGGGCTGGTATGAACAGGCCCATGATTTGATCCAGCGAGAGGCGGATGCGCGTGGTAAACAGGTTTTTCACAGCCTGCAAAGCAACATGCTAGCCTATAGCTCCCGCTGGAACCCGGTGATCGCTAAAATGTTCGGTAATTCGGTGGGTACCTCGCTGGACTATCCCAACCTGCACCGTAAACTGCTCGGTCAAGGACCAGAAAGCTACAACGAAATCTGGGGCAAACGGGTGCGGGAAGCGCGGGCGGCGGGCATTGATGTACAGGTCATCGCTGTGCCGAATCAAGCAACCCTGGATATCGGTGCGGAGCGGTTCTATACCCACTTTGTTGATGAACTGGGTATCACTGACTTCCAGGTCAACACACCCTTTCCTGGCGGCGAAGCGACCCGCGCTAAAAAGGAGTTGCCAGTGGCGGAGGTAGAGAAACTCAGCCGCTTCTACATGGAACTGGCGGATGTCTGGCTGGAGCGCGGCTACCATCAAGGAGTCCGGGTCGGACCGCTTGATGCGTTGCTCCAGCATTTCAGTCATGAGTCAGCGACCCTGCCTTGTATCTGGGGCGAGAATTGCGCCAACGCGTTGGTTTCCATCGATGCCCGCGGTTATGTAGCGCAATGCGACTGCTGGGTGACCAGTTATCCTGACTACCATTACGGCAACATCTTTGAATGCGACAGCTTCGGTGAATTGCTTAGTAACAGTCCAGCCCGTCAACAATTCAATGAGCGGCCGGTGCAACTGATTCAGCGCGATTGTCTGAGCTGCGACTATTTGTCGCTATGTCACGGTGGCTGCCCGGTTCGAACCTACACCGTGTACAGCTCGCTGTTTGAGAAAGATCCTTACTGCGAGTTATACAAAACGATGTTTAGCCGGATGGAGCGGGCAGCGCGTACCTTGGCGCGGGAGGCAAAGGTATCTCATAAGGTAGCGGCTTGATCTTTTCTATTCGACGATAGGCCGTTAAATATTCCACGTGGCATATTCACTGTGTTGCAGCCTAATTTTTGACCTATCATCCTCTTTTGGGTGGCCAAAAAGAGAGTAACCCTTTTTTCTTTCCCTGTGCTTCTTAATTGCCGAAAAAGACCGACGGCAGCCAGGTAATCAGGCTGGGGAAAATCACCATGAGGATCAATCCAAGGATTTGGATCATGACAAAGGGCATGATGCCCTTGTAGATATCGCCCATCGTGTATGCTGGGGGTGCGACGCCCTTGAAATAGAACAGGGCATAACCGAAAGGCGGTGTCAGGAACGAGGTCTGTAAGTTCACGCAGACTAACATGGCGAACCACAGCGGATTGAAATCCAGATCCAGCGCGATAGGGGTAAAAATCGGCACGGTAACCAGCAAAATGGCTGCCCAGTCGATGAACATGCCCAGGAAGAACACGACAGCCATCATGATCGCTAGGATGACATAGGGACTGACATCCATGCCAAGCAGCAGATCGGCAACCACATCACCCCCACCGATGCTGAGGAACACCACGCTGAACAGTTTACCACCGACGAACAGCATCATGATCATGCAGGTGATTCGCAAAGTTGCGACACAGGATAGGACAACGACCTCCCAAGTGAGCATACGGTTAACCAATGCTAGGACCAATGCTCCGAGACCTCCCATAGCAGCGGCTTCCGTGGGCGTGGCAACGCCAGCCAAGATGGTGCCCATGACCAGCAAAATCAAACCGAAAGGCGGTAGAAAGCTCTTAAGAATCATGGTGGTTTTTTGTCCCGCTGTCAGCGTGTCCTCTTCAGCGGGAATGGGGGGACCCAGGCTGGGGTTAATGCTGCAGCGGATAGCGACGTAGGCCAAATACAGACCGGACAACACCAATCCCGGCAGGATCGCGCCAGCGAACAGGTTTCCCACCGAGGTTTCTTTCAAGCCAGTTAGCCCCCCATACACCACCAGCATAATGCTTGGTGGAATGAGAATGCCGAGAGTGCCTGAAGAACAGATGATGCCGGCTGACATGCCCCGGTCATAGCCGCGCTGCAACAGGGCGGGTCCTGCCATCAGGCCCATGGCCACCACCGAAGCGCCAATGATGCCGGTCGTAGCGGCGAACACGGTGCTGACTACGATTACCGCTAAGCCTAACCCCCCACGCACCTTACCCAATGAGCGATAGAGTGCGTCAAATAATCCCTCGGAAACTTTAGAGCGATCCAGAATCTGCGCCATAAAGATAAACAACGGAATAGCCACCAGGGTATAGTTTAAAAAGGTACCCCAGTTATTGTTGACAAACAGATCCAGCAAAGCCGGCACGTTAAAGCCGTTGTCAATTAGGCCAAACAGTAGGGCGACCGCGGCTAAGGTAATGGCCAGCGAATGCCCTAGAGGAATGCAGAGAATCAGCGTAAGAAACATTAAGAGGGTCAGCAACTCGGGATTCATGATGGGTTTTCTCCGGAGAAGGCTGGCTGATTCAGGTGGTGGAAATCGTGGATCAATTTGGCAATGCCCTGTAGGAATAACAGCACAAAACCAATAGCCATAAGTGTTTTGAAGGGATAAAGCGGTGGCGCCCAGGAGCTAGAGGCGAGTTCCCCTTGCATCCAGGCTGTACCTGCATAGATCACCGACCAGATAGAAATCAAACCCATTGTTGGAATAAAAATGATCAGATTGACTGCGATTCTGAGCAAAGTACGGGTTCGAGTGGCCAGCCGGGCTTCAAAGACGTCAATAGCGACATGACCATTATGCTTGTGTGTATAGCCTAGACCCAGCACGAAATGGACGCCATAGAGGAAGGTCGTCGCCTCAAATCCCCAAGAAGTGGGTGCATTGAAGCCATAACGCATGATGACTTCGTAGCTGACAACACACAGCAGGGGAAGAACTAGAAAGGCGCTGTAATAGCCGGCGTTTTCATTTAGGGCATCGATTGCCTGAGCAAATTTACGCATACGCCATCCCTCCATACAATTTTCAGTGGTTCCTGCTTCAACGGGAAGAGAGTATGGAGTCAGCTTCCAGCCTGCTTAAGTAGGCAGGAAGCCTGCCCCACATCCTTCAGTGAGGTGAATGATGATGAAGGTTAGGTGAGAGATTGGATGATTATTGAGTACGCTTGCCGGCGATGTAATCGTCCATTGGCCATGGCGTCACGCCGCTGCGAATTTCACGCCATTCAGCAAAGTCCTTACGGAATTTATCCTGGGAATCAAGCACTTTCTTTACATCAGGATACTTGGCTTTGAGTTCATCCAGATACTCTTTAGTGCGTTTTGCGAAGTTGGTGATGGTTTCGTCGTCCATGCGCACAAACTCAACCTTTCCTTTGAAGCGGTTGATCGCCTCTATATTAAGGTTTTCTTGCCAAGCGGTTGACCAAAGCTGGGTTTCCTTCGCTGCTGTATCAACAATCCATTTCAGATCAGCCGGTAATTTGTCCCAAGCTTCCTTGTTGATGAAGAACGCGCACTGGACCGAAGGTTGATGGACCCCCGGCTCAATGACATATTTAGTGATTTCGTCAAAGCCCATCGGATAATTCATGGCTGGAGTGCTGAATTCAGCCGCATCGATAACGCCCCGTTCCAGGGCCAGATAGACTTCGCCACCGGGTAAGGGGGTCACGCTGGCACCCAAGCTGTTCATGATGTCCATGTACCAACCCGGAGTACGCACCCGCAGGCCCTTGAAATCCGTCATTTTCGTGGCTTTTTTGTTGGAGAACAGCCCCATCTCCTGACCACCGTTGCCACCGGGCAGCGCGTACAGGTTATATTGCCCGTACAGTTCCTGCATCATCTTCAGGCCGCCGCGCTCGTACAGCCAGATATTATAGCCTTCAGTGTCCAGGCCGAACGGTACCGAGGCGAATGCTACAAAGGCTTCATTTTTCCCTTTCCAGTAACCAGGCCAGTCGTGGCCAATTTCGGCGGATCCCTTGCTAACGGCGTCAAAACTTTCCATCGCACCGACCAGCGCACCAGCGGGAAAAAGCTTGATTTCGAGCCGGCCACCGGAAGCGAGAGCGACGGTATCGGCGAAATGCTGGGCCATATCATAAAACAGTAATCCCTCCGTCCAAGGCATGACCATCTTCCAGCGAAATTCTTCCTTAGAAGGCTTAATGGTTCGAAGCTCTCTCTTGACTTCTTCATGTCTCAAATCAGCGCCAAATTTTTCACGGGCGGCAAAAGATGGCGTAATTACGCTACATGCTAGCGCAATAAAGAGACTGAATAGGAATCTAAGATTTATCATGGTTGTTTTCCTCCTTATCGGTTCGCAAACAATGGCGGCGAAAAGCCGACTTTAAAAATCTAGATGCGCCAACCGCTAAATTCCAGGAAACTGAAAAAATATAGGAGTTACAAAATCGTAAGCTTAAGGAATAAAAGGTTAAGGAATAGAGCGGCTGATTAGATTCTGCTTATTGCTGATCTGAGAGTGTTCATCTAAAAATAGAAGCTTCAGCTTTCCTTGGCGGCAGCCTTGGTGAAGTTGCTAACGGTGTGACAGGTTGTCAGGGGTGAAGGACGGTCCGGTTTGGGAACAGCAACGTGGCCGTTACTGGGACTGCGGGTTAAATTTTATTGAAGGCGATCAGCGGGTGGATCAAGGATTGCGTGTCAAGCGTGTGGGGCATCTCTTCTCAATAAACCACGCAGACGACGGTCCACTGTCTAAACTGGCTCTGTTTCTTCAAGCCAACCGCTCTACCTCGTAAACGCCACCGATTACCACATACTCATCTTCACCCTTGAGCATCCCCGGTAACATCCGGTTATAAAAAAACACCTTGGATATAGGTACTTGCACCCGTAGTAGATGATCACCGAATTCCTCAGCCCGTTCCCGGTGAATACTGAAGGAACTAAGATTATTGAGCAGTATGATCATACTGCGGCGATTAAGCTGGGCGAGAACTTGGGCATCGCTGAAACGATTGAAGCCACGATACAGACACAAGTGGGTCACTTCCGGCTGCGAACGATACAGTTCGTATTGGCAGTAGGTGTACAAAAGGTCTAATTGCGCTTCGAGGGCGTTAGTGCTGTACAAACCATGACTGCGCGCTTCCAGGAAATGCAGGTAGGTATCATGGGTTCGATCGGCAAGCAGTCCTCCATGATAATGAGTGAGTAAACCAAAACGGGATTCCACCCAGCCTTTCAGTACCGCCCCCTCCCGGCAATCGGGATCAAAAGCCCAGCCACGCACCATCCGTAGATAGTCCGCCCGCCCGCGCAGCTTGGGCCGGCCCGGAATCAGGCCGACGTCTTCCAAAGCCTCCAGCCGGAAATACACCGTCATGTAATCCATGAATTGCCGTGCGCGTTCGACCGGGTCCATCAGGGGTTTCAGCAGCCGAAACAGCCGGCAATGCAGTTCTGCGACGCCATCAAGCAGTAACGGCGCTGGATGACGCTGGAAGGTCAGGCCTCCCAGAATCGTTGCTGGCAGGTTACAGCGATTGATCGGCAGGCAGGCATTTCTGGGCAGGCGCACTGTGGTCTCTGGCATTGCGCTGGAATTGTCATCAATCCTACAAGCCACGGTATTTGTCATCTATACCACCCGCCATTTAGGTTGTGGATAAAAAATTTATTTTAAAAAACAAAATATTAATGAATAACTATCTCTGGCACGGTGTTTGAAATATTGGGAAAAAGCAAGATTCATCATTCAGCGACCGGAGAGCAAAATCAATGATACGTCAATGCGCAATTTACGGGAAAGGCGGCATCGGCAAGTCCACCACCACCCAGAATCTAGTGGCCGGGCTAGCCGCTGAGGGCAAGAAGGTGATGATTGTAGGTTGCGATCCGAAAGCCGATTCGACTCGACTGATCCTGCACGCGAAAGCCCAGAACACCATTATGCAGATGGCTGCCGATGCGGGCACCGTTGAAGATTTAGAACTGGACGATGTGTTGAAAGTAGGTTACGGCGGTGTCCGCTGTGTTGAATCCGGCGGCCCAGAACCTGGCGTTGGTTGCGCCGGGCGTGGCGTTATCACCGCCATCAACTTCTTGGAAGAAGAAGGCGCCTATGAAGAAGAGCTGGACTTCGTATTTTATGACGTTCTCGGCGATGTGGTGTGCGGTGGTTTCGCTATGCCGATTCGCGAAAACAAGGCGCAAGAAATCTACATTGTGGTTTCTGGCGAGATGATGGCGATGTACGCCGCCAACAATATCGCTAAAGGTATTTGTAAATATGCCAATTCTGGCAAGGTGCGGTTGGCTGGATTGATTTGCAATTCGCGCAAGACCGATAAGGAAGCTGAATTGATCGAAGCATTGGCTGAACGGTTGGGTACCCAAATGATTCATTTCGTGCCGCGTGACAACGTGGTACAGCGAGCGGAAATTCGCCGGATGACGGTGATCGAGTATGACCCCGCCGCTAAGCAGGCAGATGAATACCGCATGTTGGCGCGCAAGATCGTTGAGAACAAGAAATTAGTCATTCCTACGCCATTGACTATGGATGAATTGGAAGAACTGTTACTGGAGTTCGGCATTTTGGATGAAGAAGATGAATCCATTGTCGGCAAGACCGCTGCTGAAGAAGCTGTTGCCGCCTAGCGCATCCTTGTCCTAACCCTCCTCTTAAAAAGAGGAGGAAATCGAAGGTAATTCGAGGAATCGATCATGGCCATGAACCGCCAAGAAACTGAACAGTTAATCCAGGAAGTACTGGAAGTCTATCCGGAAGCCACAGGCAAGCAGCGCGCTAAGCATTTGATGGCGAATGACCCCACGTTGGAAAAGTCCAATAAGTGCATTGTCGCTAACAAGAAAGCGTTACCCGGGGTGATGACTGCGCGTGGTTGCGCCTATGCCGGTGCGAAGGGCGTGGTGTGGGGGCCGGTTAAGGATGTGGCCAACATCTCACACGGCCCCGTCGGCTGTGGTCAGTTTTCCCGTGCGGGCCGCCGTAACTACGTCACCGGCCACAGTGGCGTTAATGTCTTCGCCGATATGAATTTCACTTCGGATTTCCAGGAAAAGGATGTGGTGTTCGGCGGCGATAAGAAACTGGCCAAGCTGATTGCCGAAATCGACACCCTGTTTCCCTTGGTCAAGGGTGTGACCATTCAGTCGGAATGCCCCATCGGCCTCATCGGCGACGACATTGAAGCGGTGGCCAAGAAATCGGCTAAAGAAATCGGCAAGGAGGTGGTACCGGTGCGCTGCGAAGGTTTTCGGGGGGTATCGCAGTCACTGGGTCATCATGTCGCCAATGACTCATTGCGTGACTGGGTGCTGCACAACCGCGATGACGACGATAGCTTCGAGTCCACGCCTTATGATGTGGCGATTACCGGCGATTACAACATCGGTGGGGATGCGTGGAGTTCGCGAGTGTTGCTGGAGGAAATCGGCCTGCGGGTGATCGCGCAATGGTCCGGCGATGGCTCGATCCCGGAAATGCAAACCACCCGTCATGCCAAACTGAATCTGCTGCATTGCTATCGCTCGATGAACTACATCAGCCGGCACTTGGAGGAAAAGTACGGCATTCCCTACATGGAATACAACTTCTTCGGGCCGACCAAAATCGCGGAAAGCCTGCGTAAGATTGCAGCATTCTTCGACGATACGATCAAGGAGAATGTCGAACGCGTCATCGCCAGACATCAACCGGTCATGGACGCGATCATCGCCAAATACCGCCCACGGTTGGAAGGCAAGCGGGTGATGTTGTTTGTCGGCGGTCTGCGGCCTCGCCACGTCATTGGCGCCTATGAAGATTTGGGGATGGAAATTATCGGCGCGGGCTACGAGTTCGCCCACAACGATGATTATGACCGCACCTTCAAGGAAGTGCAGGATGGCGCGCTGATCTATGACGATGCCACTAGTTTCGAGTTGGAATCCTTTGTGGAACGGCTGAAGCCCGATCTGATCGGCTCCGGTATTAAGGAGAAATACGTATTCCATAAGATGGGTATTCCGTTCCGGCAGATGCACTCCTGGGATTACTCTGGCCCCTACCATGGCTATGACGGCTTCGCCATCTTCGCCCGCGATATGGACATGACGATCAACAATCCCTGCTGGAAGAATTTGCAGGCTCCCTGGAAGCGCGCCCGCACTGAAGCGTTAGGGGCGGCGGTTGCTTGAAACCTGCCGGTTGGGGGAGGCTGCAGGCCGTAACCCAATATTTTCATTGTGTTGGGTTACGCACTTCGCGCTAATGAGGATTTAGTCATGCAAGACGTTGAAACAATCAAACCCGGTTTTCCGTTGTTCAATACAGACGAGTACCAGGAGGCTTTTGTTCGCAAGCGCGTGTTCGAGGAAGCCTACCCTAAGGAGAAGCTGGAAGAAGTGTTCCAGTGGACGACGACCGAGGCCTACAAAGAACTTAATTTTCAGCGCGAGGCACTGACCATCAACCCGGCCAAAGCCTGTCAACCGTTGGGTGCGGTGTTGTGCGCGCTGGGTTTTTACAAGACCCTGCCTTACGTCCACGGCTCGCAGGGCTGCGTCGCTTACTTCCGCACTTACTTCAACCGTCATTTCCGCGAACCGATCGCCGCTGTCTCCGATTCGATGACCGAAGATGCGGCGGTATTTGGCGGACAGAAGAACATGTTTGAGGGGTTGGAGAACTCCAAGGTCATGTATCAGCCGGAAATGATCGCGGTATCCACAACCTGTATGGCTGAGGTTATCGGCGACGACCTGAATGCTTTCATCACCAATGCCAAGAAGGATGGGCGGGTGCCGATGGATTTCCCCACGCCATTCGCTCATACCCCGAGCTTCGTCGGCAGCCATACCACCGGTTGGGACAACATGCTGGAAGGCATC
>DDST01000051.1 GCA_002343485.1 Proteobacteria bacterium UBA2383 | reverse complement strand
ACCATTGAACGCAATTTAGTATGAAACGGTGGCTAGATCGATCTCATCCCACGGAGCTTGCACCTTTCTACCGCCAATGGCGGACTGAAACACTGGCTTGGAAAGATCATTGCGATTCCTGAAGTTGCTTTCTACCGCCAATGGCGGACTGAAACAATCCCCCACTTTATCTCTGCCTCCTCTTGTGAGGACTTTCTACCGCCAATGGCGGACTGAAACCGTGAATTTTGCAAAGCGGCTCTTGCGTAAACAGGACTTTCTACCGCCAATGGCGGACTGAAACACCTGTCATGCCGATATGTCGCGCGCGCTCGATAAGCTTTCTACCGCCAATGGCGGACTGAAACATGCATCGTCCACGATTTCAGCCAGGGGATTTCTGCCTTTCTACCGCCAATGGCGGACTGAAACCAATTGCTGAGCGACCAGATGCCGATGAAACCCATCCTTTCTACCGCCAATGGCGGACTGAAACGTTGATGCGCGTGTGGTTGTACAGCTTGCCGAAATTCTTTCTACCGCCAATGGCGGACTGAAACCCATTGAAACAGAGTTTTCTTTTGCTCTTCACCAAACTTTCTACCGCCAATGGCGGACTGAAACTCACTGCAAAACCGACCATCGTGCAGCGTGTAGTAATCTTTCTACCGCCAATGGCGGACTGAAACTCGCGGATATCGAAATTGATCCAGCGGAACTTAAGCCTTTCTACCGCCAATGGCGGACTGAAACGCCTTGGTTAATCCAGCGAGCTACTTTTTCTCGATACTTTCTACCGCCAATGGCGGACTGAAACGACCTGACCCACTTTATTGGCCTGGAGGCTCCTCGTCTTTCTACCGCCAATGGCGGACTGAAACCGGTTGTACCTTCAGGTAGCCGCGGACCGATATATTCTTTCTACCGCCAATGGCGGACTGAAACATCGTTTGTTTACGAGATGGGGAGCCGAGCCGACACCTTTCTACCGCCAATGGCGGACTGAAACTCGTCGCCTGACTAAGTTCCGCCAGCGTCAATTCATCTTTCTACCGCCAATGGCGGACTGAAACTCCGGCGAAATGCGTATGAATCTACATCGCTTTATTCTTTCTACCGCCAATGGCGGACTGAAACGGCTTCGCGTCGCTTGGTCAGCATCTCGGGCTTTATCTTTCTACCGCCAATGGCGGACTGAAACAAAAGTCAACCTCACCAAAAACAAAGGATCATAGATCTTTCTACCGCCAATGGCGGACTGAAACTTTTGCGGACGAACAAACCGGTGAGCGCTTCCGCTTCTTTCTACCGCCAATGGCGGACTGAAACGATGGGAGTATCACCTCGGACAATGCCTTCCATTTTCTTTCTACCGCTAATGGCGGACTGAAACCTATACACGGCGGCGTTTAGCCAGGCGCGCCAAAGGGCTTTCTACCGCCAATGGCGGACTGAAACCATAGAACACCACATAGCGCGCGCGGGTTAAGTCCAGCTTTCTACCGCCAATGGCGGACTGAAACCATGAAAGCACAATCGTTTTTAACCATTGCACAAGCCTTTCTACCGCCAATGGCGGACTGAAACAATGCAGCTTGAAGATGCAAAAAATGATTTATCTAGCTTTCTACCGCCAATGGCGGACTGAAACAGTTCGTTGCGTATAACCAACATAACGGATATTACGCTTTCTACCGCCAATGGCGGACTGAAACTTGATTTAGTGTCCGCGCCGCCTGCACCGTTGCCCGCTTTCTACCGCCAATGGCGGACTGAAACTCTAATCTGGCGATTGATAAAGACGGTTTCGCGCATCTTTCTACCGCCAATGGCGGACTGAAACTCTAATCTGGCGATTGATAAAGACGGTTTCGCGCATCTTTCTACCGCCAATGGCGGACTGAAACTCCTACGACCTGGCATAGCCACCAGATAGCCGAGTACTTTCTACCGCCAATGGCGGACTGAAACGCGATATGTTTAAGCAAAAACTTGTGAACATCCCTTCTTTCTACCGCCAATGGCGGACTGAAACAGACCCGCTGGTGAAAGCCACCTTTACCAATGGAACCTTTCTACCGCCAATGGCGGACTGAAACGAAGCCTCATGATCTGCGAAGGACATGGAAAACCCTCTTTCTACCGCCAATGGCGGACTGAAACCTGAGTGCCAAACCACGCATGACCGCGACATTAACGCCTTTCTACCGCCAATGGCGGACTGAAACCCTTGATGAAGCGTTGATTGCTGGAGTGTGTGCAAGCTTTCTACCGCCAATGGCGGACTGAAACAAGGGTGTCGCCAACCACTACGCTTTCTGTCAACGTCTTTCTACCGCCAATGGCGGACTGAAACTTGACGATGTCTAGCCCAGGACAAACCCGCCTCAATCTTTCTACCGCCAATGGCGGACTGAAACGTTATTTAAAATAAGCAAGCAAGATAGTGCTAACATCTTTCTACCGCCAATGGCGGACTGAAACAAATAACCGGCAATCAGATAATCCGCTTGAATGGGGCTTTCTACCGCCAATGGCGGACTGAAACGCAAATAACCCGGTTAGACTTCCCGCGATGATATGACTTTCTACCGCCAATGGCGGACTGAAACTTCTACGCCGCTGAGCGCATGACCGATAACGCCGATCTTTCTACCGCCAATGGCGGACTGAAACGCTGATGATCCGTACCGCCCATGTCATGCATCACCTCTTTCTACCGCCAATGGCGGACTGAAACTGCTCTTCGCTGCCGTAAGCACATCGCGGATTGACAACTTTCTACCGCCAATGGCGGACTGAAACTGCCAGATTCTCAGCGGCAATCGCTTCTTCGTAGAACTTTCTACCGCCAATGGCGGACTGAAACTTCCTTGCCGTGCGC
The DNA here is from genome assembly GCA_002343485.1 of Proteobacteria bacterium UBA2383. Taxonomy (GTDB): domain Bacteria; phylum Pseudomonadota; class Gammaproteobacteria; order Competibacterales; family Competibacteraceae; genus UBA2383. The sequence continues at coordinate 42,476 of DDST01000051.1, read as the reverse complement.
ACCCTGAGCACCGACCTATACCTTTCTACCGCCAATGGCGGACTGAAACTGTGCTCGACCAGATAGAGGGTATCACCGTGGAACGGCTTTCTACCGCCAATGGCGGACTGAAACTCCCGCTCATTAAAACCAAGTATCGCGGCTGTCCGCACTTTCTACCGCCAATGGCGGACTGAAACAGCTCATGCCAGTCTTGCCATTCTAGCTGGCCGGAGTCTTTCTACCGCCAATGGCGGACTGAAACGCCCTATTCGTTCAACGTAACCTGCAAGAAATGCTTCTTTCTACCGCCAATGGCGGACTGAAACAAACTGGCGGGACGGGAAAACCGAAATCCCCGCCAGCTTTCTACCGCCAATGGCGGACTGAAACAAATTCAAGGCACCACTATCCGACGGCACACGAATTCTTTCTACCGCCAATGGCGGACTGAAACACAATGATAGGCGTGGTAATTTTTGCTGTTACCTACCTTTCTACCGCCAATGGCGGACTGAAACTTGATTTAGTGTCAGCCCCACCTGCACCGTTGCCCGCTTTCTACCGCCAATGGCGGACTGAAACCTCGAAATTTTATGAATTTTTTGATACCTCCAAGGTTTGATTATCATCAAAATCCAGTTAACCCATCGATCTTGCAACTTCGATCTCCCGACTTGCAAGGCTAATCGGCTATCGAAGTTGCCCCAAAGCCCCACGGACTCATACCTCATACGATAGCGCTACCTAAGTGTGAAGTATCCTCCTGCTTCATGCCATTTTCTAAAATATCAACATGAATATTACGACGGTTATCTGTTTGTATAAAAACCAGATGGTCAGTATCTTTATATAACGAATTAATATCTTGACGCAACCTTCGGTAAACAACCTCCGTCAAATCGCCAGCAAAAACACTGTACTGTAAGTGTGTGAGATAGCACGCCAGAAGTTTACGATATTTTTCGGTACGTTTAGCAGGAACATCATAGCTAACTATCAAATACATTGGATCAAGCCTTTACCATGAAAGGTTCATATTCCGAGAGTTCTAAAAGATGTGCTTCTATAGCAAACGCTTCCTTGAGAAAAATACGTCGCCAACCTACTTCACCAGCAATCTTAGTATTGTCCATCCGCTCGCGAAATTCACGCAACACCCGTTCCCGACCATTAGGATTGAGTAGACAAACACCTGCTTCTTCCTGATAACAACAATCATCTAGCATTTCCTTATTGATCATAGAAAAAATCACACGATCTGCAACGAGTGGTTTAAAAACCTCAGCTAAATCCAGCGCCAAAGAATTACGCGCCTGCGTTGGAGCATGAATAAAACTCAAGGTCGGATCGAGATGTGTTTGAGCAATAGCTTGAGAACAAGCACTGTAAATCAATCCATTGCAAAAAGATAACAGTGAATTGATACGATCAGTCGGTGGTCGACGGGTACGTTTTAAAATCGTCAGTGCTGGATTAATCTTTCCCCAAGCTGCATAATAATTCTTCCGGAAACTACCTTCCTGTCCCATTAAACCTTCAATACTATCCGCTCTTTTCGTACTCAATTGTTGCTCCAGAAAGTGTATCGGCTTCTTCAGATCATGATTACCACGATAAAGGTAATATTTGAGGTTCCGCAGCATATTGCAAGCACCAGCCTCGAGAATACGGGACGCCATCGTTAAACGACTGGCGTCGTTCAGGATCATTTTAGCCTGAGCCAAATGCACACTGCCCGAATGATGATGGCGGGCTGGTTCCAGACTGCCGGAAAAATGGCCGTAATAATCCAGAAATGACAATCGCACCCCATGCTTACCCAGAAATGTTGCGACTTCGCTATTGAGACGAGTTGCTCCCAGTACGACTACATGTCGTAAGGCTTCTACCGGCAAACGACGCTTTTGGCGGTCTTCGGTCACAACAACCAGCGTGTTTTGATCGCGTTTGATTTCTGTTCCACGCAACAAATAGATCGTATCCATCAATCGTCCTCATCATCGGTTGATTCGCCCCAACACAGCAGTGCGTAAGAACATCCTCGACAAACTGACTTACGTTCACGTAGGGGTGGACTTGATAATTGCACTACGCCATCCAAAGCAGTCAGGCTTTGCTGAAGTTGCTGGATAGCGGTTTCATCCAGAGCGAAAGACTTGGTGCGCCGACTGGTGGTATAGCGCAATATGCCGCGCCACGTCTGCCCTGTAGCCACAGTCAGCGCGGCGACATAAAACAAGAGTTGATTCACCAGGGCCGCTTCATGTGAACGGCTTTTCTTAATCTCGCTCACTTCCCGTTGATGCCAGTCCACACGATCTGGCGCCAGTCCATAAAGCCCGTAAATCAAACTATCCGCACTACGTTCATGCAGCAGTAGTCCCAGTTGCATGTGCCGATTGAGATGCGCGCAATCCAGCCGATGGAAATGCAGCCAGGCGCGAGTTGGGCAAAGCGCGATATGCTGAAAAGACAACCCGTGTGCGCCCAGCGCCTCTGCCCGCTGTAGCAGAGTCACAAGAGCTTCGCTCGATGTGGTTGTTATTGCCATGAGGCGAGAATCTCCCCAGCAATGGCAATCGGATAAAGACGGCTCAAGCGAATCGTGTCGAGAATTCGCCCTTCGTCTGCCAAGGCTTGGTCAAACAATAACGCTGTTGCTGTGTTCAACCGACAGTCGGCCATTTCCCGTGCCTTTTCGAGCCGCAATAGCCCTAACCGGCCGATGCCTACGCGCACAATGATTTCCTTATCCAAGGTAAAAGGATCGGGTCCGTACAGGATGCCTTGATATTCCGCGCCGGGGGCAACCTCATGCACATAGAAAGTCTTTTTGAACAAGCCTGATCCCATCGCTTTCTGCATGGTGACCGCATAACCGCCCTCCCGTTCTACGTCGATAATATGCCGCACCGGTCCCAAGTTATGGTTGCCAGAACCCAATGCCAGTGAAGCTCGCCACGGTAACGCGCGCAAATCCGCGCCATAATCGGGCTTACTGCGTAAACCCATTGTGGGAGGCAACCCCAGCGCATAAGCCAATGCAAAACAGAGCGCTGTATCCGAAATTACATCAGGATGGGTGGCCGCTCCGTCCGGCGCATATAAACCGTGATAGTAGAAGGGCGTTAATACCACTGCTCGAAAAGGTACAACCTTGGGTTTCATGACACCCTCTCATGCCACATCTTTACCGCTGCCTGGCAAAAACCAGGCATCGAACAGCGCGGCAACCTGCTCCCTGGCGGCGGCATATTGCGCCAGTAAATCCGGGTCGCTATGCTCAAAGCGTTCAATCACTTTCATCAATGATTTGTCGGTTTCCTCGCGCCCAATATACTGGGGATAAGTAGTTTTAAAAGCGCCTTGTAGCTTGACTAAAACAGCATCTATATCACGCGCATCACTTAACGCTTTGAGCATCTCTTGGGGGGCGTTAATAGCGCGTTCCAACCGGCCCCAATAAATCCCAGCGCAGTAAGTGCGCAGATTCGTGCCGGTAACTGCTGTCGCCCCTCCATAAGCGCCTGTTAAACCAACGGCCAGCAAGAGATGCTCCAGTGCGGCGCGAGTCAGACGCCGGCCCGGAATCACCAGACATTGCACAAATAAAGCCCCTGGATTGACCGCGTATGTGGTAAATATATTGCTACTGCTCTTCTTATCCTCGGCATCGAAATTTCCACCATCTTCGGCAATTCCACCTTGGCGAAATACGCTGTGGACAATCTCGCGTTTCGGTTGGACTGACACCGCATCGCTGTACAGCACGGCGGCATGGATAGGGAACACAAATTCTTTACCACCGATGATGCCAGTACCAGAATCGCCAAAAACAAAAGAATTCAGATCAAATACATCGCTCGGTTTCTTACCCTTCGGCACGAACGCTTTATTCGCTGCCGCCCGTCCACCCATGCCGAGGGCGCGCAAAATCTGTGCGCCGCGTCGACGTTCGACTCCCTTGGTTTTGGATGCGATGATGCGAACCCGGTTATGGCCAGCCAATACCATATCGGTGATCTCATCGGCGTCGTTATTACGCACCAGGATGGGCGCAATGGCTTCGCGCACCAGCGGCAGAGCAATGCACTGCGCTTCGGGCAGGGCTGGAATATCGTATTCCTTCTTAGCAAAGGCGTAGTGAGTCTGAATTTCCTTAGCCAATTGCGCGTAGAGGATATGAATGGAAGCAGATTCAGTCATGGAAATACTCCTTTACAGTTACAGTGAAAGAGAAGGTTGAATGGCAGTTTCAATAGCAGTACCTGCTTTTTCCGAAGTCTCCCGGTTTTTCCAGCGTTCCCGGATCGTTCGGCGCAGCCCGCCTTCATAAGCAGCCAGGAAAAAGCGGATAAAACCAGATTCCAGATCACAATCCTGTTCAGCTTTGGCGAAAAGCGTGAAAGCGGCTTCTGCAAAGGCGTGAAGGCGCTCATCCAGATCTTTTTGATAAAGATCAGCCCCATAACGCCGGGACAAATCCGCACGTAGACGTTCAGCGATTGCATCCTGCGTTGCTGTTGGGCCGAATACATAATGTTTCTGGTAAGTTTCCAACGCGATGCGCGGCATCAACGTCCATTCAGCGCCGCTTGCATCCTTTTTCGGTCTATGAGTTTCCGCTGCTCGTGTTATCAGTATTTCCAAGTCATCATCATAATTACTCATCGGATACTCCTGTCGTGCAAATTCAACAAACCTGAAAAATCGCCTAGCCAGTTTTTCCCTGTCCCGGTCGGCGGCTCGGGATAAAGCGCGGGATAAGACGAATGCGACCGTCCACCAGCCAAACTGGGGCAATGCCTGCATTGCCGTCATGCCTTCATATTCGCTAAGCATGGCCTTGAATAAATCCAGACGACGAGCAAGCCGTTCAATATCTTTCCGACTGATGCCGTCATCCTCGCTAATCAAATCGTTCAATAGTTCTTTGATGAATTCCGGCATCCCTTCATAAAGAAAAGCCGCCTTGCACTCCCGTTGGCTGGCGATAAAGGCATGAACCGGCTCTCCGCTCAATGCGGCGTAACACGCGAGCCGATGCATCTGATCGATCACTTCATCCAGCGCCGTCACCCGTTCCTCGAACAACAACGGTTCATCGCAATGGGCATCCGCTTCCCACGGCAAAACCCTGCGCAAATTGTCTTTAGAAATCACGTCGAAGCTGCGTAGAAGGCCTTTCTGGCGATCATCAGTGTGGGTATCGAGCAGATGACGGACTGGCGTCGCAATGAGCAAGGGCGCGCTACGCAGACTAGGATAGGTTTCCAGTAATAAACCTTGGATTTTCAGGCAGGAGGGACACACAAAATTTTCGCCCTTCTCCGACCAGAGATGCTTCATGTGGCCGATACGATTGCTGAAACTGGATGCCTTGACGCCAGCCAGTTTCATGCGACTGCTTTCGATCACCTGCTCAGTCGGTTCTCCACAGAGTAGACAGGTACCGCCGCGAGCAGGGTGAAGGTAACCCGGCGCTTGCGAGGTGAAATCGCTCAGGCCAAGCTGATTCTTCAAACGCTGGACGATGGCGTTGGCGCCGGGGTCGTCGGCTTTCAGTCGCGGCCATTCCCCTTGCACGCTGTTCAACAAGGTTGGCAAATCGGTATTGATCGACAGCGAGGCTTGCAGCGCCGCAAGGGTACGCAGGCTCAAGCTGTCCAGCTCTGCCGGCACAATGCCGTTTCTTTGCAGGCTGGCGCGCACGACGCCCTGCTGCGCGTCCAGTAACCGCTCGGCGGCAGGACGATCTCGCAAGACCGCCGCCAGACTGGCGGCCCGCCAAAAAGGATGATCGAAGGGAATTTCACTACTGGCCTTGATCACCGGGCAGAGCTTACCCTTCAAGGGTGTTGTGCTGAACGGCCCGCCGGCCTGCATTACCCAAAATTTCACCAGGGGCGCGACCGTTTCCCAATCCTTGGCGGTCACTCGCAACAATAACTGCGCCTGCCTGGGTTCGTTGCGTACCGCCGCAATCAAATCCTCCGCCTTGCCCACGCTGAACCAGGTGACCACGCCGGTCGTGGCGGCCACCTTCAACGACGGTTCACTACCGGCGAGATGAACCTCGAACCGATCCAGCCAGGCCGCAACGTCCATCTCCTCGGCAACACTGAGTTCCAGCCATTGGCCGCGCCGCACGAATACCAACGGATAAAAACCGCCATCGCCCATGATCTGTTGTGCGAGAAAATTTTGCAGACGATACAGAACGATGGGATGGTGATGGACGCGCAACAGCCGCAACGGCTGGTTGGGTACGGCGTACAAGCGATGTAGCCGCCCTAAATCCTGATTGAACAACCCGACGAAAGCGCCAGCCGTACCGCCCTGTCTCGCCACCCGGCTCAGCAAGTTATCGCCTTCATGCACCAGTTCCGCCAGCTTCTGCGTCACGGGATCAATCCGCACGCTGCTAAAGAGCGCCTGTCCCTGTCCCCGGTTCTCGACCAGGCTGACGGCGTGATGCAATTCGGCCACCGTCAAACCTGTCCACACCCCTATATCCAATTGCTTGTGCACCGCTTGCACTTCTTCCAACTTTGGGCTTTTCGAGCGCGTGCCGAGCAATTTGTCGGCGTCATGGGCAAAGGCAATGGCGAACAGCACCCGCAACGCTGCCGCAACATCGGTTTTGGACGAAAAGGGAGGACGCTCGGCCTGCCAGGCGTGATAGAACAGCCAAGCGGCGAAGACGGCCACCTCCATGCAATGCCGGTAGAGCGACTGCTCCGCGCTGTCGTAATAGCCGCCCTCCGGCTTCGGCCCGCCCTTGCCCAGCATCAGCATCCACGGCGAGTAAGTAGCGACCGGCAACTGAGTCACATGGCGGTTGAGGGCCTGACGCAAGGCGTCAAACGCGCGCATGACCGGCGCATCTTCGTAAAGCTCGAAAAAATCGTAGAGCGTCATAGCGCGGCCTCCTCGACGCAGCCGAAGCCCATGCCGGTACCTGTACCCAAGCCGGAAAACCAGGCATCGCGCAAGTCATCGGCGGGACCCGCCAACACGAACGGCGTCACGATACCGGGCAAGCACAGCGGACGACCATTAGGCCGCAACCCTACCGCCATCGAGGCGCTCAAGTGGCCTCGCCGCGCGAACGAATACAGCCGGTCGGGGATCAATTTCAGTCGAAACGGGCGGCCAAACCGTGTCGTCATGCTCCGATTCAGCGCCGTGTCGAACGCTTCCCCCGGTTCGAGCAGCGCCTGACTGCGGTTGCCTCCGGTTCGGCTCAGCACCCGGATTGGTGACACCGCATACAGCGACAGCGCTTCAACCGGGGTCCACCGTTCGTCCCGAATAATGCGCCCCCGCCGTAAATCCAGTCCCGCACCGGACGTCAGTGCGGGTTCGATCAAATCCTCCAAAGTGATCCGCGCCAACGCCGTGGTGACGCGGGGATCACTGCTACCCAGGATGACGCGCTCCACCCGCCGCAGCCCATTGTTACCGACGGGCCGCGTGATGGCCCCAAAGCCATAACACACCGGCTGGTTGTCCGTCCGGCTGTAGCCATGACGGGATAGGGCGCTGTCGATGAGGTTCTTGATCCGTCCCCGGTCCTGACAGACCGCCTCGAACGCATCGAAAGGCAAATCGATCCGTAACCTGATCATGTTTTCTGCTCCCTTGAGTTATCGAGCGGTTATCACCTTAACGCTAGATAACCGCTAATGTCAAGTCAAAATTAATTGACAATTTTATTATTAACATTTATATTTAACGAATGATTATTCACCTGCATCCTTCAACTTTTTGTGCTGAAGATTCGGTGCGAGCGCGACTGGAAATCCTGGAGCGCGGTCTGCGCCGCACTTCCAACGGCGAAATCAAACTGGGCGACTACGGCCGCTGGCTGGAAACGGCGGCTATCCCTGTTCCCAGCCGCCAGACCTTGCGCCAAGACATGGAGCGCTACGCCCGATACTGCGACGACCTGATTTATGGAGAGCAGCATAAAAAGACGCTCGTGATGGACGTTCACGCCCGGCGTGATGCAATCCGTTATTTCCTGGGCGAACCGTGGCTGGCGTCGCCGCTGCAACCCCGCCTGTCCTCCGCTGTCTGCCGCAGTCTGCTGCTGGCCATGCATCTACGCGAAGAAGTCGAATTTAGCTACGCCGCTCTGCCACAACCGGGTCTGGCGCCCACCTTCAAGCTTCATCGCGGCGTTCCTCTGCGGACTCTGCCAGGCAGCGATTCCGGCTATATGGCGATTTGGCTGGAGTACGGCGCGGTGATACACATTAACTTGGCGCGCGTCCAAGGGAGCGTCGCCTTTACTGACTGCGATATTGGCCATTACCAACCGCTCCCCGTCGATCCATCAGTCGTCTTGAACGTGAACTGCGCGGATTTGGAGGCAGCGGCGCGCGGCGCGGATCAATTCGGCGGCGCGGTCAGGAACGGTCTGGAGCTTCGCTTCACGCTGCCGGAATCGCTTGCTTTAATGACTGCCGATCTTCTGGAGTCCTGGTGGCGCAGAACCAGCGGTTCACCGCGCCAGGCCGAACGGCTGCTCGATCTGCCCGGTGGCCAGCAGGTCCGGCTGAGTATCCAACAAGAGGAAGATTCATAATGTTGACGATTCGCGCCCACGGCGTTCCAAGCCACCCCGACGACGCTTCTGGAACCGCCCTGTCACCTGCACAACATCGGTTACTGACCGATCCTGCTCCCATCCGGGTTTGCGGCGCGCCGACCGGTTCCGGTAAAACCTATGCCTTTCTGCAAGCCGCGAAACGCGGAGAGTTGGTGCTGTTCGTCGTACCGACGCAAGCGCTGGCTGGTGATATCGAAGCGAGCGCGCGCGATCAGGACATTCCCATCGCGCGTTGGGACGGCGCGCAGAGTGCGCAATTACGGGCAAACGGCTTGGAGCCGTGGATTGAGCGCAAACTTGAACTGGAGCATCTCAAGCGGGATGGCGGCATGGTGGTGACCACGCCCGAAACCCTCGGCGCGATCCTGCTGGGTCGTCCACAGCAGCAGAAAGAGCCGCAAGCCCGCGCCCAATTAACTCTTGATGATTTCCAGCAAGTCCGCCATATCGTGTTTGATGAAGCTCATACCTTGACCGAGCGAGCCTTCGGCTTTCTGCACTTTTGGGCGGTGCTGGTCTTGTGTTGGCATCGCCGCGATCCGGCCAATGGACTTAAGCTCAGCTTGTTGTCCGCTACCCACAGCAATCTATTTGAAGGCCTGTGCAAATCCGACGATAAAGAGGAATCCTACATTCCGCCGGATGCCGTGGCGTTTTTCGACGAGACGATCGAGAGCAAGCGCGGAGATGCGTTACGCATGTTGCATGGTGATGTGGATATTGAAATCGGCGCAGGCGACGTATCGTCCTGTATCAGGCAATACGCCAGCGAACCGCTCATGCAAGGTTACCGCCTGCTGATTCTGTACGATAGCCTTAAAAACCTGGTGGGTGACGTCAACGCACTCAAGGACGAGTTCATCAAACTTGGCGTTCAACCGGACGAATGTTTCATGATCAACGGCCAGGACCGCAAAAGCGATGGACGGGCACTGGATGGCAGCGGTTTCGAGGCGGGTTTGATACCAGAAGAAAAACATCGGGTTATTCTTGCCACCTCTTGTATCGAGGCGGGGGTCAACATCAAGAATTTGCGTTACGCCATCCTCGATCCAGGTAACGATGCCGCCGCCTTGTTGCAACGTATTGGGCGAGTCGCGCGGGGTGCAGTGAATGGAAAAATCTGGTTGACGTGTCCAGATAACCAGCCTTCCCACTGGCTGAGGCTGGCTCAATTCGACGGTTCTCACACCATCGGCGAAATTTTCCAACTACTTGCGCCATTGCGGAATCTGCGGTTGGATCGGGCGCAACGACTGGGAAGCGCCTACTGGTCGATGCTCAAGCGCGAGCAGCGTTCAATTTACGAGGGCTTGCTAGAAGCATACAGCACGCTCAGCGCGGCCAAGGCCCCGGGTGGGTGGTTGAATAGCCTCCACGCGCAAGTTGCTGCCGTGACCAACCGGAGGGATCACGACAGGTATGTGAAATGGTTGAAAGCAGTAGATCACGAGTTGATTGATCTACGCGGCTTCGCGCCGAGCGTGCGGATTCAATTCGCCGATTATCCGGTCATCGAGTATTCGCAGGATTGGGCGTTAAAGTATCTGGAAGCGCCGGACCTTCCCGATGAGGGTGACGGCGTATGGCGCTATCGCCACCCTCGTAACGCCTACCTTTTGGTTCAGCCCAAGTCAGTAAACGTCAATTTGCTGTGTCCAGATGGGAATGTTTTCCCCGGTCAATACTATCCAGACCTCCAAAAATACGCGGCCTCTATCAAAGGTCGCGCCGGAGGATGTCGCGACGAACGGTTTTTGCGGGAGGCGGCTGATTTTATTTTGGCAACCGGTATTCTGGTGAGAGATACAACTTATGCAGATTCAATTATTTAATGGGTTGTCAGCCAACCGCCAAAAACTCCGTCACTCCATGCAGCCTGCAAGCTGCTTGATGCGTTCGGCAAGGTGTCCGAACGCTTCATTCACATACTCCAATGCTCTCGGTTCTGCGCCCTGCGCCTGTAAAGCGCGTTTGAAGCGTTCCAGATCGGAAAGCCATTGCTGATGGAGTCTGTCCATCTCATGGACTTGAGGCTGAACGCCTTGCCGGTGGCCACGGCCACGAAGCGCCTGATAGCCGCGCTCCAGAGTGGCCGCCGTGGTCAGCAACTCCGCCGCGCGTTGCTTGTACGGTTCGGACAGCGGGGCCAGGTTGTCATAGGGCCGTGCTGCCTTCTGGCGTTCGGCTGCAAACGCTTCTTCCATGATGCGGGCATAGCGGTAGAAACCGGGGAATTCATGGGACAGCGCCAGGAGTTGATCGTCGGTCGTCCCGACCCAAATCCGGTGCAGGTCGGGCACGTAGCCCATCATGCGATGGATGATCGTTGGCGCGTCGTTGACCCCTTGGGCCGCAAGCTGTTGCATGTGTTGATCCATCTTCGCCGCGAATCGGCGAAATTCATTCATGCGCATCTTGATCCTTTCATCATCGTGTTTGCCCGGTCACCGATTCGATCCTGCTCCCCAATCACGGCCCAAACGTCGAACAGAGTCCGGGCTGCGGCACTGGCGTAGAACCGCAGCCGGTTGCGAGCGGATTCGCGCTGCTCCAAATGGATCGAGGGCATGATTGCACCCGACATTCCGCACACCAAATGTCATAAACGTGTATTGATCTTGCTGTCAAAAGCACCGATCTTCGGGGATAAAAAATAAAGGCATTCCGAACCAATAAGTTAGCCTAATTTTCCAGGTCTAAATCTTCTTCGATTTGCAGCGAATGTTCACTATTTTTCTGCATCTCCTGGGAAAAGGTTAATGCGGAATGTCGGTTCATGACGCCTACTCGAAATTTATCGTGGACGCTTCACACAGTGAACACGACGCGGCTCACCGCGTTGCCGATCGGCGCCGACAACTCTTTTGATTTTGCCGGGCGGACACGTCCCGTCATCGACCAAGACCACTTCGCCCGGTCGTAACGAACCGGGCGGTGGATTTTGAGTAGCATAATTTGATGAACAACCCCAAGCCACGACTAGGGGCATGATTAGCCAGACGCTTAAACTTTTCATTTTGCTCCTAACTCAGAAAAAACCCGGCTTTATCAAGCCCGGTGTAGGATCATCGCAGAGCGCGATAACCTCGCCGTTCCTTCTGCCCTCGCATCTGCATGACCGCCTCAACGGCCTCGTCTTCCGTTGCGAACCACGCCTCCCGCACGGTTCCCGGATGACCGATCCGGCCCCACTCCCGAATCACCGCCCATTGGCCGAACAGGGTGCGAGTTAGGGTGAAGGTGTAGTACCGCTGCATGTTTCGGGCGGGGTGGCGGCGTTCGAGGTGGATCGGGATCATGTTCCTCATTTCATTTTTTGATGAAATACGATTTTTATGATAATCGTATTTACTGAAAATGTTTTTCCAACAGTTCCCGAACCTCATCCGCCATCTTCACGCCCCGCAGGGCACATTGGCTCTTGATTCGGGCATGTAGGCTGGCGGGTACGTCGATGGTCAACCGCTTCATGGCTTCCGGGTCGCGGTTGTTCACCCAGTCATCCGCCTTGGAGGCATCCACCCGCGCCGTACTTGGCTTGACGCCGAAGGCTACTTTCTTGTTCATGTCGCCGCCTCTTGCTTGGTCTTCCGTCCTAACAGTTCTTCGGCGAGCGCCAGGATTTCCTTGCTCGCCAGACTGCCAGGGTCATCTTCCAACACAGTGCTACCGTTCGCTGCGCTCTCGGCGAACGCCACCCGCTGCCCGATATGCGTAGCCAGCACCGGAATGTCGTAGCCTGCAAGGGCCTCGGCCACATCCCGGCCAATCGCTGTGTTTACGATTCTACGATTGATTACAAATACGCTTTTAAGGGTTTCCCGGTAGGTGGTCGCTTCGCGGATCAAATCCACAATATCCTTGGCCGCCCAAACATCGTAAGGCGAGGGCTGAACAGGAATCACCACCCAATCAGCCGCCATGATCGCCGACCGGGCCAGCTCGTTCACCCGTGGCGGGCCGTCGATGATGATGTACTCGTAATGCGGGATATGGGCCGGGACTTCCTTATGCAGTTTCGGCTTGGGAAACCCGATCACCGGAAACAAAGGATCGGCGGTTCGGCAAGCTGCCCAATCGAGGGCGCTCCCTTGTGGGTCGGCGTCGATCAACAGCACTCGTGCGCCGTTCCGGGCCAGCGCCGCCGCGACATGCACGGCCAGTGTGGTTTTGCCCACGCCGCCCTTCTGGTTGAGGAACGCCAGGATCATCTTATTTCCGTATTTGTAATTTCACGATTTATCGTAGAATCGGATTTCCTCAAGGTCAACCCAGAGGCGCTAAAATTGAGATATGGAAGATCGACCGCCCTACGATACTGGCCCCATCGACAACGCCGAACCACCCCTCGCCACCGAGGACTTGATCGCGCTGGCCCACGCTCAGCGCCAGGACATTCCCTACGAAACGAGGGAGCAGTTACCCGGGCGATTGCATGATCTAGCCGATCTGGTACTCGGTAAGAAAATGCAAACCGGGGATATTGCTTACGCCTTGGCGGCGCTGATCGACAATATCGAGAATGCGCCGGGCGATGCTCACCGAGCGCACTGAACCCCTCTTGCCGGAACTGGCCGATGCACTTGAAGACCTGCCCCCAGAGTTCCGCCATGCTGCTGAACGGGCCGCTTGTGGGTTTCTAGTCAGAAAGATTATTTACTATATTTCTGGGGAATAGAGAGTCAATCTTTCATTGCCACGAACTATCCGCGCCATAAATTCTCGTGCGTGCATTTCGTTAGTGATCATGACTACTTGATCCGAAACCATACACGCCTGAAACACCACACGTATGTCCTCAATGTGTGGATGAGGTTTAAGCGGATCAACAAAAAATATCACGACGTCACAATAATTAAAAAGAATCGCAGTTGCAATTTCTATATCTCCACCTTTTGGCCCGGAATGGTAACGAATCATCTTGCAATCGATATCCTTTGAAGTTACTGCTGCAACTTCTCGTCCAGTTGTTCCTGTAGCGATGATTGTACCGAACATACTGAATTCATGTTCGTGATCCACAGCGAACTCAATCATTCGAGCTTTCATATCATCGTGTGCAATGAGAGCTAGAGTCAAATCTTGGAAAGACTTCGACTCTGCTTTCAGTCGTCCAACGGCGGGAGCACCCGGTATACTTGGCCAAATATCTTTGATAGGTGCATCTTTTAGCGTAAGCGGCACCTTGCCATTTTTGCGCTCAAGCTCTAATTTTGGAGGACATGAATGCAAGTTGCGCTTTGCATCGAATTCCGCTTCATGATCGAACCATGCCATCACTGAGCCTGCATTCATAAGTCGTTTCACATGCCATTGGTCGCAGAGTCGCATAAATGCAAGGTTTTCGTGGCGCTGCCAATGATTAGCGTTCGGAGCATAGAATGGCCAGACGATACTGCACTCTCGTTGGCTAATGAGGTAGGAAAGAATGATAACACCGCCCTCGTGTGTCGAGGGTAGACGGGTTACACCACAGGATTCTTTTAGCCATTTGGCGACTTCAATTGGCAAGGCGGGAACTTCCAATTGCTCGTCTCCGTAAAAGAGACGGTCATATGTACCGCCAGTAAAAACAAAATGGAATTTCTCAAGCCGATGACTTCGTGTGGAATCGTGATAGATGTGAGTGAAAATTGATACTAAGCGCACATTAGGTTTTTGGTCATCATGACTTGCTAAGACGCCTATAATTGTCTTTTTCTCGGTGTTCATCTGATTTCCCCCAATTCAGTTATTATAACCTTATAAATTATCAATACCTTCGCCAAAAACTGAGGTGAGCGACAGCCCGAGATGATAGGTTACAGGCACCACACCTAAAGACCTATTCTCTCAAGAGGCTGTCACCCATGCCCGACATTATGCTGATTTTGAGCTGCTTGAACCAGAGCATGGATAAGACGAGCCTTAGCCGTTTGAGTTGCCTTGTGGAAGGGCTGTTGGCGATGACGGGGCGGGTGACGATGCGGGGGCTGTCGCGCTGGACTGAGCGCGGGGGGAGCTACCGCACGCTGCAGCGGTTTTTCAACACGACGCTGAGCTGGGGCCAGGTGCATTGGTTGTTGATTCGCCAGCACCTGCTGGGCAATGAAACGGAATGGTTGCTGGCGGGCGATGAAGTGATGGTGAGCAAATCGGGCAAGCAGACCCACGGTCTGGAGCGTTTTTTCTCCTCGGTGGTTGGCAAGACGATCCCGGGGTTGTGTTGTCTGAGCCTGACGTTGATCAGCGTGCAGCGGCGCTGTTCGTACCCGTTGCGCCTGGAGCCGATTCGCAAAGGGGCGGCCACCAGCTGCCCGAAAGCGCCCAAGGCGGGCCGGGGTCAAGGCCGAGGGCGGCCGAAGGGCAGCCGCAATGGCCATCGCCGGGAGGTGAGTCTGTCGCCGTATTTGCAGTTCGTTCAAGGCCTGCTGCGCCAGGTGCTGGCGCTGGTGCGCCAGACGCTGACGGTGCGTTATTTCGTCTTCGACGGGGCCTTCGGCAATAATCAAGCGCTGCAAATGGTCCGTCGCGCGGGCTTAGCGTTGATCAGCAAATTGCGCCACAACAGCGCGCTGTATCTGCCTTATGACGGCCCCTATGCCGGGCGCGGGCCACGGTGCAAGTATGGCAGCAAGCTCGATTATCAACACGTGCCCTCGGCCTTTCTCAAAGCCACTATCGTGGAAGGACATCTTCAGACGGCCAT
This sequence comes from Proteobacteria bacterium UBA2383, assembly GCA_002343485.1. Lineage (GTDB taxonomy): Bacteria > Pseudomonadota > Gammaproteobacteria > Competibacterales > Competibacteraceae > UBA2383. Next base: position 27,186 of record DDST01000051.1, on the reverse strand, counting down.
CTATCAACTGTCGGTGTGGCATAAAACATTCCCCGACCGGCTCAATGTCGTGATCCTGGTGAAGACCCATCAACGCACCGGTGCTCAGGCCCATGTCATCCTCTTCAGCAGCGATCTTGAGTTAGGCTACGAAACGCTCATCGATTACTATCGCTTGCGCTTCCAGATCGAGTTCAACTTCCGAGACGCCAAACAGTACTGGGGCTTGGAAGACTTCATGGTGATCAGGCCAACGCCGGTCTACAACAGTGCCAACCTGGCGATGCTGATGATCAATGTGTCCCAGATCCTGATGCGACCGGTACGCGAGCACTGTCCAAGCTTTAGTGTCAATGACCTCAAAGCCCACTTCCGAGGCCGGAAATACGTCCGGGAGGTGTTAAAAATGCTTCCGAAAATGCCCGAGACGAATATTATTGATCAAGCCCTTGAGCAGGCTGCAAATCTGGGGCGGATTAATCAACCACTTAGTGCAGCATAAGATCGGGCTATTTGGCGAAGGTATTGTTATATAGAAGTCATTTTGAACCGCCCCGGGAATTGAGGAGGCTCCATTGCACGACTTGGAAAGTTAGCGGCTGAAGAGGGATGATAGAGGGTGTTGTTGCAAAGAGAGCCTGACGATGTTGCTACCGTTAGTCGGGATACCCGAACGGATTGTGGAGGGGCTAAGGCGGTTCCGTTGCGTTAGCTGAGAAGGTCCGATTTCGATAAGCTACGCGCCCACCCCGTCCTCTCGCTGAGAACCCGCATGCTTGACTTCAAAGGCCATCGTTTCGAACAAGACATGATCCTGACGAGTGTCTGTTGGTAGCTGGCGTACCCCTTGAGCTACCGAAACCTGGAAGAGATGTTGGCGGAGCGCGGGGTTGAAGTTGATCATTCCAGCGTTGACCGCTGGGTCCAGAAGTTTACGCCGCAGTTCCGCAAAGGACAAAAGCGCCCGGTGGGCACGAGTTGGCGGATGGATGAGACCTATATTCGAATCAAGGGTCAATGGAAATACCGGTACCGCGCTGTCGATAAGCGAGGGCAAACGGTTGACTTTCTTCTTACAGCGCACCGTGACAAGCAGGCCGCTTTGCGGTTTCTGCAGAAAGCCATCGGCCCGCACGGCCGCCCGGTGAAGGTCACCATCGACCAGAGTGGGGCCAACACCGCCGCCCTGATCGCGCTTAACACTGACGCCGACGCCGATTCCAACATCGGCATCCGGCAGCGGAAATATTTAAACAACGTGATCGAACAGGATCACCGCGCGATCAAACGGCTCATTCAGCCGATGCTCGGCTTTCAAACTTTTGCCTCTGCTCAGACCACCCTTCAGGGCATTGAGCTGATGCACATGATCAAGAAGGGCCAGATGTGCAATCCTTCCGGCTGCCAAGCCGTTTTATTCCCTCGCCGCTTAATTGCGCCTGACATCAGCGCCTCTTCTCGAAAAACTTGCCCTATAAAAATTAACGCAACGGAGCCCTTTATCTTCGTGCAAGCTGTGATGTTAATTTAATCACCAAAAGCTCACTTTATCATGATTTTGGCCCATGTCCGGCTGAGTTGTAGTCACCACGCTGATCATGGCAAAACACTCTTTTTGTAACAGAAAATTTCTCTGTCTCGGTTTATTATGGTAAATAACGTAACATGTAATCATATTATTTAGTACAAATGAGCCGCCTGCAATCGATTCCTGATAACGGGCCTAATCTTGATAAAATCAACTTTTACCCATCAACTAGCATCACGACTTCCCAGAGGGTGATCACATGCCGCCATGCGTCGCTAGCCACGTCGACCACCAGGGGAAAACGTTCATCGTCGGCCACGCTGGGCAACTCTACGCACCGCGCACCTTTATCGATGCCTGGGGCCGCATCCGACACACCCAGAAGGCAACGAAGTATCGGATTGTCACGTGCGGGTGCGGACAAACCTTTGTTGCCCACGATGGGGATGTAAGCCCTAACCGCCGAAATTTCCGCGCGACATCAAGTTATTCGTAAGAAACTGATAAATATAAACATTTATTGTATATGTGATAACGAGCGTTATTGGTTATCCAGCTTGTCATAATAAAATAGTGCGAAAGACATGCTCAGACTGTATGCATTTCATCCAGAAATCAGGTTAAGACTTAACATCTTAGTCTTGGGCACTATGAAAAAAACGGTTGCCGGAAATTTCGGCGGTTAGGGCTTACATCCCCACGATGGCCGGATGAAGCGGTGCCCAGACTGCCAAACCCAGATCTATCAAGCACGGCATACTCGCCGCACCGTTGAATCGCAATCGTCCTCTGCGTGTTGCGTGGTCTACGGCCAACCTCTGACTACACAACGTTCTACTAAAACCTATTGTGCCCGCGCCTGCCAACAGAAAGCCTATCGTGAACGTTCTCAAAGAAAAAACATGAGTGAAAAAGTTGGCGCAGATCTCGCTGATAGAATCCAGGCAGTCCACCAAAGGGCGGGGGGCGACTTGATCGGTACTTGAAAGTCAGGCTTCAACCGACGCAGTAAATCTCTATACGGCGTACTAATACCCGTTGGGTAGGGCTGCGCCTGGCTACTCTCCGCACTCGAAAGACCGAATCCATTCTTTGTTCCAGAAAGCCCTTTGACCGGAACAGTGGGCAATCAAAAAACTTCGAATCTGTAAGTTATCTGTAAGCTCATCCGTTGTTAAATTCATGTAATGAGATGGTCCATCCCGCTCTCCCAACGAGCCCGAAGCGGGCACAATCAGTAATATTATCAAACATCGTCGACCGAGATCGCGGAGCGGACCCATGAAAGAGCATAGCAACGAGCGTGTCGTGAAGGTCATCGGGATCAACAATGAAACAAATGGAATGATGACTGTTTCATTTTGAAACAATTCGATTCCTAATTCTTCTTTTCAAAAAGAGGAACGGTTTCATAAATTATCATTTATAACAAATAGTTAAAAATTTTTTGGGTATTTTAGTAGCTTGGTGGTATAGCAGTTGCACTTTGATGTCGTTGCAACCGACAGTGGTGATGTCATTGTTACTCAGTTAGGAATAAGGTGTGATGAACCCACCCAAAGTAAATGATCAAGATTACATCGATTTTCTGATCGCCACGCCGAAGAAAAGCGCTTGGTCAACCCCGACCAAAGTGGCTTGTGCCTGGCGGCGCGGGTGGACACCGACATTCACGATGCCGTCGTCCATCTGAAAGGGTATGGTCTATTCGGCTGTTCTCGATCGTTGCCCCAGACGGTGACAGGGAAGGGTGGGCCAGTAACGACCTGAACATGACTTCTCTGGCTCGGATACGTTTTGCCGGTTATGCCAGACCCTTGAACACGACCATCGCGGCATCAAACAATATTGTGGCGTCAAGCCCATCAGGTCCGTGCCGCCTGCGCCCAGCGCCATCGCATCGGACTGACGCTGCGAGCCTTTCTGCGTCTGAAAGGGTATTGCTATCGTGCCGGAGTGAGTTGGTTTGAGGCCAAAACCGCCATCATCCGCTCTGCTCGGATCTATTTAGCCATTCCGCTTTATACCTTCCAGCAATTGCGTAACTCGTATCAATAATGAGGAGAGGACATTAAATGCAAACGATGTTACATCCACATTTTACAATTTTAGGGCGCTTGTTCGCGAGGATAACTATCGGTTTATTTTTGGGGTTCCCTACTTTTTCAGGATGGTCGGTGGAGGCAAGGGCGGCATTGGAAACGGCGGCTGTCATGGCGCCACTCGACATTCCACGCCAAATCAGCATGCCCGCATTCGAGCAGTTACTCGATGAGGCAAAGCAGATCGGCGTTGATACAGTCACCGTCGACGTGTGGTGGGGCAAGGTCGAACAGCAGGGCGATCAGCAATTCGATTGGAGCTATTACGATGAAGTCTTCGAGAAAATCCGCGCCCGAGACTTGAAAATCGTGCCGATTCTCTCCTTTCATAAATGTGGTGGCGGCCCCGGCGACGATTGCGCTATTCCATTGCCGCCATGGTTGTCCACGCACTTCGGTCAGGTAGGCATCGCCGCTAACGATCTGCAGTATGAAAGCGAGACGGGTCGCTTGCAGGACGACGCGATCGTCCCCTGGGCGACGGAGAAGCAGGCCGTCCTCGATCAGTTCCGTGAATTCATGCAAGCCTTCGCCACGCATTATGCTGCCCACGCCAGCGACTTCGTCGAACTCAATATCAGTCTCGGGCCGACCGGCGAACTCCGTTATCCGTCCTACAACACTGCCGACGGCTGGAATTATCCGGACCGGGGATATTTCCAGGCCTACAGTGCACTGGCCCAGACCAGCTTCCGCAACTGGGCGCTGGGTAAATTCGGCGGTCTGACCGGCGTGGCCAACCGGTGGGGAATCCCGCTCGCCAGTCCCGCCGAAATCCGGGTTCCAGGCGGTCATTTGCCGCCGACAGCCGGCAAGCGGGCGGAAACGTTCGTCAACGACCGCGACTACGCCGATACCCCCTACGGACGGGATTTCATCGACTGGTACAACGAATCGCTGGTGGAGCACGGGCGCCGGATGCTGGTCGCCGCCGACGCCGCCTTCGGTGGCGCCTTTCAATCGATTCCCCTCGGAATGAAGATCCCTGGGGTGCACTGGCAGATGATGTCGTGTGCCCCGTATCCGCGCATCGCCGAGGTCACGGCGGGGCTGATCCAGACGACGCTCGACCTCAAACCGGAGTCGGCCGCGCGGGCGGACGCCTACGGCTACCGGCGGATCCTGGATATGATTGCCGACGTCAAGCACCAGACCGGTCGTGACGTCATCCTTCACTTCACCGCCGCCGAGATGGACAACGACTCCGCTTGTGGCGACGGCAACTCAATGGCGGAGGCGCTCGTCTTCTGGATTTCGCAGGCCGCGCAGGATCGCAACATCCGCCATAAGAGCGAAAATGCCCTGGCCTGCATCGACAAGCCCGGTGACGACCGGACTTGGGAAAGCATCCGCAACGTTTTCACTTATGCATCCTACCGGGGCTTCACCTTGCTACGCCTTGTCGATCGAGGATGCCCGGGCGATGCCGCCAGCAGCCCTTGGGGGACGGATAAGGCGGGTTACGCCAGCTTCATCCGCGACTATCGGGCAGCCCCATCGCCAAAACGGATTGGGCATCTGTCCGAGTGGCAGGACTGCCAACAAGATCAAGAATGCTCTTCCGCCATGATCGAAAAACAGGCGCCCGGTTTCTACAAGGAAGGAGACATGTGGTACGCCATCATCCACGCGCCAGCCTCCGTCCAGCGGGTCCGTTTGTTCGGCGATTTCACCAATGCCCGCGCCAACGCCATCGATTTAACCCAAACACCGGACAAGCGATATTGGTGGTTCCTTGGTTCCGATGCGAGCTTCGTCCGGCCGCCGCAGGCGGGTGATCGTTACGCCTTTCTGATCGGTCAGGATCCGGATGCTGTCATCCGCCAGGATCCAGCGGCACGGCAGGTGATCGACACCGATCGGGCGCGGCAGAGTGGCATCCCGCTCGACTCACCGCGCTCGATCGTAACGCTCAGTACAGCTTACTCGTGGCACGACGGTGAGTGGATTCGGCCGGCCTGGTACCGACACATCATCTACGAACTCCACCCGCTGCGTTTTACCGACCGCAACCTGGACGTAGACGGTAAACCGTTAACACCGTTTCAGCAGATCACCGAGGAACTCAACAACAACGGAACTCGAGACTATCTGAATCGGCTCGGCGTGACCGCCATCGAGCTGATGCCGGTAAACGAGTTCAACGGCTGGATGGGCTGGGGGTACAACCCGTCCTTCTTCTACGCTATCGAATCCAACTATGGGACGCCCGATCAACTCAAGGAGCTGGTGGACACGGCGCATCGCCACGGTATCGCCGTCATCTTCGACGTCGTCTACAACCACGGTGGCAACGATGACAACATTCTGTGGGTAATCGCGCAGAAGGATATACACGACGGCACATATTACGACGGTAAAACGCAATGGGGTCCACTCGTCAATTTCGATAATCCCGTCACTCGCCACTTCTTCGCCCACAACGCCGCGTATCTCGCAAAAGAGTTCCATCTCGACGGGATCCGTTTCGACTTCACGCGGCCGATTCATATCGACGATGATTGGAACATTACAGAGCGTGGTTCTGGCGGTGGCTGGGACTTCCTCCGTGAAATCCGCGCCAAGGTAAAGGCCGTTGATCCCGGCATCGTCCTGATCGCCGAAGAGTTGCCGAACGACTGGTACGTTACCCGCGAGGATATCGACGACACAGTGCCCGGGGACCAGCATGCTCCCTTCGATGCGCAGTGGTCGGACCCGTTCCACGACGAGTTCGAGAAGGTTCTCAAAGGCGGGCACCTCGACAAGATGAAGGCCGTCCTCGCGTCCTATGGCGATAGCTGGCAGGATGCGGTCGTGTACACGGAATCCCATGACGAAGTGGGCAACGAAGATGACCGGGTCGCCCGCATTGCCCGCGATGGTAAAGGCTGGCCGTTATCGCAGGTTGCCGCCGCTGGTACCCTGCTCGCCCGTGGCATTCCCATGGTGTTCATGGGTCAGGAAAGCGGCGAATGGGAACAGTTCAAGATTGACCATAACGACAAACGCCTACCTCTCAACGACTATGAAACCGACAGCGGACGAACCAAGGTGCGTGAGTGGTACGCGCGGATGATGGAGATCCGCAAAAACGATCCAACTAGCTTCGCCTGGCCCAATATTCAGATCACCCATATCCACGACGGCAACGGCGTCATTGCTTTTACGCGCAACGACGGAAAGTACCTGGTGGTTCTCAATTTCAAGGGAAAGGGCTGGGATCAATACAAGGTCGGCGTATCAGGACGCTACCGCGAGTTGGCCAATACCAGTTGGCCGAAATTCAATGTCGGTGGCGTGCCGGAACGCTCGCGTGGCGGGGATCAGGCGTTGCCCGTGGACGACGGCATTTCCATTCCGCCCTACGGCGCCGTGGTTCTGCGCCGCGAAGGCTGACCACGCACGGCACGCCGGACCGTATATTTGAATAGCAGAGAGAGTGAGCCATGTCTTTCAAGATGGTGCCTAGATCGATCAGTGGCGTAGCAATAGGGATTTTGCTCCTGCTAAATCTATCCGCAGCGGCTCAAGGGCTCAATCCCCCGCTTAGCGTACGGATCGATGCGCCTTCACCGGGTAGTTACCAGTCCCTCGCCGATCCGCTTCCGGTCAGGATAACCGCCACCAGCGATGTCGACATTGCTTCAGTCCTGGTCGCGTTCGATAGCAACGGTAACGGCGTTATTGAGGCGCCTGACGAAGTTCGTCAGGCCCTCCCGCAAACGGCTTCACATACCTTTTTGGCGACCTTTGAGCACTTATCCGGCTCATCGGGAATCCGTGCTATTCAGGCCATCGCCGCGGATTCATCCCTGCACACCGCCAGCACGGTCAGTCGAATCGCGTTGTCTCCTCAAGAGTCACCGCCGATCGGGGTCTCCCGGCCTTTCGAAATGATTTTCGGCATGGGCGAGATAACCGCCGTGGCGGTCTCGCCAGATGGGACGCGCGCCTTGCTCGGTGGCGGCCAGGGTTTCGCCGTGTTGATCGATCTACCTTCAGGCCACATCGTGCGGCATTTGTTTGGTCACACGGAGGCCATAACCTCGGCGGCGTTCGCTCACAACGAACCCCTTGCGGTCACGGCCAGCAAGGATGGCAAGGCACTGCTATGGGATACGACAACGGGCAGTTTGCGACGTATCTTTACGCATCTTTACGGAAACGGGTTGCCAGAAATCAATGCGGTGGCGTTCTCTCCAGACGACACTCAGCTTTTAACAGGAACTAAACGTGCTAACAGTAGTACACCACCTTTAGCTTGGCTCTGGGAGATTGATAGCGGTCAACTAATCCATCATTTTACCGGGCATGGTGGACATGTGCTGGCAGTGACGTTCTCACCAGATGGTCAACGGGTTGCCACCGGGAGTGCCGACCAAACGGTCCGGTTGTGGGAGACCGCCACGGGCAATCCCATCAGCACTTTTTCAGGCCATACCCGTTCAGTGCAAGCCGTCGCTTTTTCTCCTTCAGGCACGCAACTCCTGACTGGAGGAAGCGACAACACCGCACGATTATATGATGTAGCTACGGGGGCATTTAAATTATTAACTGGACATGGAGGCAATATTAACGCGGTTGCTTTTTCTCCCGACAGTGCTCTTGCCGCGACCGCGAGTGCCGACGACACAATCCGTCTGTGGGATACCACCGATGGCAGGGAATTACAGGTTTTTGAAGGGCATGAGGACGATGTGTGGGCGCTGGCTTTTGTTTCTGGCGTCGGCCCCCGGCAACTGCTCAGCAGCAGCGCCGACGGCACTGCGCGTTTGTGGGATATCAGCCTCGATGCAGCCACCCTGACTTATACCGAACATACTGCGGCCATCAACGCGGTGGTGGCGGGTCTCCTGCCGGATCGCACCGAAGTGAGGTTGACGGGCAGTGCCGACGGTACGGCCCGGCTGTGGCATGCGGCGAGCGGCGTTACTCTTCGAACCTTTCCCGGACATCCGACAGCCGTCACGGCTGTCGCGATATCGCCTGACGGTACCCGTGTCCTCACCGGCACCACGGGTTCTCGAGATCGAAGGATTCGCCTTTGGAATACAGAAACGGATGTGCCAATTTATGTATTCCCGAAGGAAGACGGAGAAATTCGCGCCATTGGATTTTCCGCCGATGGCACGCGAGTACTTAGTGGTACGGCTACCGGTACCGTGAAAATCTGGGATTTGACCACCAATCCTCCACGTCCGGTTTCGACGTTAACGCTCCCCGGAGGAACGGTTCAAGTCATGGCATTTTCTCCCGATGGAACTCTGGTACTAAGAGATGGATCACCGGATCCAAGCAATAGTCGGTTCAAGCCCGTCACGCTTTGGCGTCTAAATACCGATCCAGTCCTACTACTGCGGACATTTACCGGTCATCGCGGTTCCTTATTAGCCGCCACTTTTTCTGAGAATGGCGCTTATGTGCTGACCGGTGGTCAAGATTCGACTGCCCGAATCTGGCAGGTGGCGTCCGGTGCCGAACGCACTTTGCTCAATCGGAGTGACGTTAAGGCAGTGGCTTTTGCGCCGGATGGCATCCGGATGTTAACCGCCGACATAACTGGAGCCATCAGTCTATGGGATACGGCTTCCGGCAATCGAATCAACCAATTTAAAGAACATACCGGCATGGTGAACGCCGTGGCCTTCTCCAGGGACGGCCATCAGGTTTTATCCGCCGGTTCCGATGGCATGGCGCGCGCGCGCCCAGCTGATGCCGGTATGACCTCGTTGATCTTTGAGGGCGGAGATATCACAGGGATTACCGCCATCGGACTTCCGTCCGATGGCGATCAGATCGCCACCAGTAGCTGGAATAATGTCATTGTTCGATTGTGGAATCGAGCGAATGGCGAGCAATTAAAGACCTTGCGAGGTCATCAGGTGAGCAATACTTCTGCCACAACACGTGTTGACAGCATAGATTTCTCGCTCGACGGCACCCGAATATTAACTGGCAGCGGCGATGGTACAGCCCGAGTTTGGGATCGCGGCAGCGGAACGACACTACACACTGTCATCGTACCGGGCAACAACCCGATTATCAGCACAGTGAATTTTGCGCCGGATGGCGCGAGCTTTCTGACCGGTGACAACAAAAACGGCCTCTATCAATGGGCGACCACTGGAGGCGAGACGCCGCTTGCTCCATTTACGGGCCATACAGGGACAGGGGGAATCAATGCGGCCGTCTTTTCCTTGCCGGGAGGCGCCCAAGTGCTTTCTGGGGGTAGCCAAGATCATGTGGCCCTGCTTTGGGATACGGCAACCACGACGCAGCAAGCCAGCTTCGGCCATACAAGCGCTGTGACCGCAGTAGCCTTCTCCCCGGATGGTACGCGCCTATTAACGGGTAGCGACGACGGCACCGCTCAGTTGTGGGATCCATCGGCGCCTACATCTCCCCTGCAGAGAGTTTACTACGGCACGCCGCGGACGGGAGGGAGTACCAATCCAGTTGCGTTTAACTCAGTAGCTTTCGCCCCTGACAGCCGTCAGTTTCTAACCAACAGTGCCGATGGTACGGCTCGATTATGGGATGAGCAGGGTCGTTTGCTGCGACCCTTCGAGCATTATGGACCTAACGCAGCTGGATCGACCCCGAAGTCAGCCAAGATGTCCGGCGACGGGCAGTGGGTACTGACCAACGATGGCTCCAACGCCGCACGCTTGTGGAGTAGCGTGACTTGGCCAATACAGCAGACGATAACCGAGGATGGAGGTATTCAGGGGATCGCCTCAGCCGCCCATAGCGGTCAGATTCTTACTGCGACATGCAAAGGAAGTGGGGGGATTGGCGGCTCCACACAAGGTAGCGTGCATGTGTGGAACACGGCTGGGGAGCTGTTACAGGCACTGTATGAAAATTCCCCTGACTGCCCAAGAGCGGTTGCTCTCTCGCCAGATGATGCTCTGGTACTAACAAATTACGGTAATGCAATCCGGCTGTGGGATAAGGGTAGTGGCAACAAAGTACGGGATTTTCCAATTCGCGAGTATGCGGTATACGCTTTTACCTTCTCGCCCAACGGTGCCTGGATAGCGACCGGTAGTCAGGAGATCAATCCCGTTTCTTGTTCTCAAAACTGTGGATCGGTCAAACTCTATGACGCCATAACCGGCATCCAGCAACACCTTTTCCAACACCCGGTTGGCGTCCGGGCGATTGCTTTTTCGCCCGATGGTAGCCAGTTGCTGACAGGGAGTGGAGATCGACTGGCGCGGCTTTGGAATATAGCGGGCGAGACGGTGATGCAGACCTTCGCCGGCCATGCCGGGCTCATTACCAGCGTGGCTTTTTCCCCCGACCCGAGCCGACGCTGGGTCCTGACTGGCAGCCAAGACCAAACCGCGCTTTTATGGGATGCCGATACCGGGACGCCCTTGCGAATATTTCTCCATCCATCCGCTTTGGAGACCGTGGCGTTCGACCCTAGCGGCGATCGCGTGGTCACGACGGCTGGCCAGACGGCCTACGTATGGGATACTGCGAGTGGTGCGTTGCTCGGCGCCGTGGGTCACAAGCTCGGCATTAATGCCGCGATTTTCTCGGCTGACGGCGCACGACTGCTCACCGGCGGCGATGATGGAACCGCGCAAGTATGGGCGGTGAGACCGTAACGTAGAATTATTCTTGCCGCCACTCGCCAGGTTAACTGCTTGGCAAAGGAGAACGTCATGTTGCAAGGCATGATAACGGTGCGACGATTCGTATGGATGCTGTCGATATCGCTTTTCTCGATGGGCTTCGCGGTTGCCCAGGGCGCCGATGATCACCCACCATTGGTCAGCATTGAGATACCTCGCCTCGGCACACGGGTCCCCGTCAACGATTCCCTGTCCGTCACGGTCAAGGCCAGCGACACGGGTGCGATTCGCTCGGTGGTGGTTGTGTTGGATGCTGACGGGGATGGCGTTGCCCAAGGGGCCAACGAGAAGATTCAAGCCACGGCCATGGGGGAGAATACCTTTACCGCCACCTTCGGCAACCTCACCGGTCCAAGCGGGATGCGTGTCGTCCAGGCCCTGGCGGCAGACGATCGCGTCAATGTCGGAACGGCGGTGACCGCCATATTCGTCGGCACGGGCGGTACCTTGTTGCCAGCCCCGCCGCCGGGCGTGTCCGTTCCCTTCGAGGCGCTGATGGGTTTGGGTGCGATCACGGCAGTCGCGGTATCCCCGGATGGGCAAAAGGCGCTGTTGGGCGGCAGCAGCGGTTACGCCAGCCTGGTGAATCTGACCACGGGCGCCCTCGAACAACGCCTGTACGGGCATACCGACGCCATTACCGCCGTGGCCTTTACTGAATCGGGTGAGCGGGTTCTGACCGGGAGCCTGGACGCAACGGCACGCTTATGGGACGCCGCAACTGGAACCCTGCTACGCATGTTCGATCATCATGACGGCGGGCGCTCCTTTCAGGTGACCGGCCTGGCGCTCTCGGCGGATGGTACGCGGATGCTGGTCGCGACTGTGGCGTCGGTCATGGCTGGGGAGGCGGACTATCCCGCTTGGCTTTGGGATACCGTCACCGGCGCTCGTTTGCAGCGGTTCACCGGCCACGAGGCCCCGATGACCGCCGTGGCTTTCTTCACGCCGGGCTCTTCCAGTGCGCGGGTGCTGACCGCCAGCCTGGATAAGACCGTGCGTGTTTGGAATGCCGGCACGGGCCAGTTGCTGGACACCTTGCGAGGACACAGCCGTGGGATCCTCGCGTTAGCCGTGGCGCCCGATGGCGGCCAAATTTTGACCGGTAGCGCGGATACCACAGCCCGGCTTTGGGATGTCGCGACGGGCGTTTCTCAACCCTTGCTCGGCCATACCCGAGCGGTGACCACCGTCGCCTTTTCGCCGGATGGCGACCGTCTTCTCACGGGCAGTGAAGATGGTACGGCACGTCTGTGGGACCGTGTCAGCCGCCAGCGCCTGCAAACCCTGCAAGGACACCGCCAAGCCATGCTTGCGGCCGTTTTCGTGCCGCCAGGCGGCCATCACGTGCTGACCGGAAGCCGGGATGGGACGGCACGGCTGTGGGATAGCGAGACGGGCACGACCCAAAGGCTGTGGGTGGGCGGGCACGCGGACGGGATATCTTCATTGGCGTTGTCTCCCAGCGGCAGCGAAGTGGTGACCGGAAGCTGGGACGGCACGGTTCAGCTCTGGGACAGCGTCACGGGAGCGAACTTGCGGACGTTAGCTGGACCCACGACGCAAGTTAACGCCGTGGCGTATTTTGTCGGTCCGACGGGCGCCCGCGTGCTGACCGGCAGCGCCGACGGCACGGCACGACTTTGGGATCGCACTACCGGTGAACTGCTGGCAACTTTCCCCGGCCCGGTATCCTCCGCGCCCGTGTTGGCGGTCGCCTTCTCTCCGGATGGCGCCCAGGTGCTGACCGGCCATGGCGCGGGCGATCCGGTCGCCCGCTTGTGGGACGTGGCGACCGAAGAAAATGTGTGGACCTTCGCCGACCACCATACCGAAGGGGTCACTGCCGTGGCATTTGCCTCGGACGGCACGCGAATCCTGACCGGTAGCGAGGACGCCAGCGCCGTGCTGTGGGATGCCCACAGCGGAAATCAGATCGCCACCTTCGGCGGGCATGACGGCCCCGTTACGGCCGTTGCTTTTGCGCCGGGCGATAGCCGGGTGGTGACGGCCAGCCGGGATGGCGCGGTGCGACTCTGGCCGGCGGGGGCGAGCGCCACGCCGGAACAGATCTTGACCGGAACGGGGGATTTTCCCGCCGCCGTCACCTCGGTTGCCTTTGCGCCGGACGGGCAGCGGCTGGTCACGGGACACCAGGACGATCGGGCGCGATTGTGGCAGATCGATACCGGCGAGCTCCTGCGCGTTTTCGAGGGCCATCGCGCCGCCGTCACGGCGGTGGCGTTCACCCCTGATGGCGCGCGGATCGCCACGGCGGGGGGGCGCGGCGATAACACCGTGCGGCTCTGGAACGCCACGACCCCGCGACCCTCGCACACCCTCAGCGGCCATGCTCGGGGGGTGACCGCAGTGGCCTTTTCCGCCGATGGGGCGCAAGTCGTCACCGGTAGCCTGGATGCCACCGTGCGCCGCTGGCGGACCGCGTCGGGTGCCGCACTGGGGACACCATTGGTCCATCAGGAGGCCGTCACCGCCGTGGCCGTCTCGCCCGTGGCCGACCTGATCTTAACCGGCGCGGGCACCGTCCTGCGGTTATGGGAGGGGGCAAACGGTCGTTTCCTGACCCGACTGCCGGGCCAGCGGCTCTCGGTAAACGGGCTGACCTTCTCCGCGGACGGCGCCTGGATCATCACCGCGGGCCAGGACCAACATCCCGCGCTTTGTCGAACCGACTGCGCGTCGATCCAACGCTGGGACGCCGCGACTCGCCAGCTCGGCGACACGGTCACGCAGACCGCCGAGATCACCGCCCTGGCGGTGATGCCACCGGCCGGGGAGCAACTCATCACGGGCGGCAGAGATGGGAGCATACGGTTGTGGGACGCGGCGGCGGGAACCCCGCGCCGCCAGATCGCCGCTCACGCCGGGCCGGTAACCGCGATTGCGGTGTCCCCTGACGGCGCTTGGTTGCTCAGCGCCAGCTATGATCGAACCGCCCGCTTGTGGGATGCGGCGACCGGCGAACTTCTGCATGTATTCAGTCATCCAGCGGAAGTGACCGGGGTGACCTTCACGCCGCCGCTCGGCCGGTGGATCGTGACCGCGGCGGGGCAGGTGGCGTATGTATGGGATGCCACGACCGGGCAGCTCCTTTTTGCCGTCGGTCATGGCGACCAGATCAGTGCCGTGGCCACGGCACCGGCCGGCGACCGGTTGCTTACCGGCAGTGGGGATCGAACGGCGCGGTTGTGGCTGCTGGAGTAATAGAGCACGACGGGTGATTGGGTTCGATACCAACGAGCTCGCGGCTGGCCCACTGTCCGCAAGCGGCACAGCAGGATGACGAACGGGAGAGAGCACATGCACGGTCGGGTGAAAAGCGGTTGGTCGCGAACGCGGAGGGACTGCCCACTCATTGGCTGGAGCCTGTTGGTGGTATTGTTCTGGCTCAGCGCTGCGGTTTGGGCCCAACCCGCTGGTCCCGATAGCGTACCGCCTCAGGTGGTCGGCGCCTCGCCGGCGGATGGCATGCGCCAAGTCGCCATCGATACGGCGATTACCCTGGAGTTCAGCGAGCCGCTCCGCGCCGGTGTCGGCAGTTTTGAACTGCGCGACGACAACGAGCAAACGATCGCAGGCGCGCTCCACTTTTCGCCCGACGGTCAGGCCATTACCTTCACTCCCCAGCACCGACTGCACTTCGGCAAAAACTACCACTACCGCCTGCAAGGCGTTCAGGATCGCTCCGGCGAACCGCTGCCAGACCCCGGCTTCGAGGCCCGCTTCGATACCTTTACACCCTCCGTAATCAGCACGCTGCAGCCCGGCGATTCCAACACCACCCTGGAATCAGCCAATAGCATTGCCTACGATCCGATCACCAAGACCGTGCTACTCGCCAACGGGAAGCGCATTAACGGCTATCCTCACAGTACCGGTCTGCTGCTGGTCGATGTTTCTTTCCCGCCCTATCCGGTCCAGCTCGGCACCGAGCAGATCACGGCCGGCTTGGCTTACGACGTGGCCTTGGTGCCCGACGTCCAAATTAGCCCTCGGCCGTGCACGGCTTGTCAGCCCAGCAACCCCCCCATAGTGGACCCACTGACGGGCAATCTGGCCCTCGTGGTCAGCGGTAGCACCGAGATTTTCAGCAACCTGCGGATCTACCACTTGGATCCAGTGGCCAATCCCCCGTATATGGGTGCTCAACTGCTGACCACCCCATCTGGAGGTAGCCCTCTCCCGCCCATTCCAGCCGCTTCGGGAATCCCGGTGGCGGTGGCCACGAGCAACGTGTGCCACCCTGCGGCACCGGGGGACTCCTGTGTGGCCTACGTGGCGACAACGTCCCTGGGTATTCAGGCCATCGATATTCCCCGCGCCATCCCCCGCCAACGCACCCTCACCAACGGGGGTAGAGAACCACTAGCACCCATCAGAGACACGTTCGAGGGCAATTTTCGGGCAGTCGACTTTATGGCGGGTCGAGTGCTCGCCATCGGTAACCTGAGCGGCGCGGGTGGCTCCGGACTGACCATGCTCACCCCGGATCTGGCCAGCTACATGGAACTACCGCTCGCGGGTGCCAATCGGGTCACCGGGGTAGAGGGCTTTTCTGCCGCTCTCGATAGCGACGGCGATGGCAGCCTGGATGCCATCGCGACCTTCCAGCTCGCGCTGGTCGGTGCCGATCCAGGGGTCCATGTCATGGCCTGTGACAACGCCTCTCTCGCTTGTCCGCTTCTGGGTACCCTATCCACGGCCGTCCAGGATAATCCCGTATCGGTTTATGAGATCACGGTCGATCGGGCGGCCAAACTCGCCTATCTCAGCACCCACGGATCGACTCTTTTGATCGCCGACCTTGAAGGGCTGTTCGATTCCCAGGGTCATTTTGTGCAAGGTACGGCCAGTTGCGCGGGTCAGCCCTGTCTGGATCGCGATGGCGACCACACCGACGATCGGATCTTGGGGATCATCAATCTTGCGGAACCGGGTGCTGTCGTGCGCAAGACGGCGCTCGATCCCCAGCGCGGGCTGCTGTATTTGGCCAACGACGAAGCTGGCTTGGCCATCGTTCGGGTCCAGCCCGTGCAAGCATTCTTTAACCGAGACCGCGCCGTGCTTAGCGCGGGCCGTCAATTCCGCTCCACGGATCGCGTGCGCGTGGATGAAGACGTGTATCTCTTCGACCGGGATGACAATCCCTTCTGTTTGACCATCGATTCGCTCGCACCGCCCGGAACCACGCTGCGTTATGAAATCCACGAACAGCCGATGGTCGATCCCACCCAGCCGGGGGGTGCCGTGCCCGGCAGCCCCATCCTTGGCTCCGGCCCGCACGATTTCGCTGGTGAGCTGTCGGCGCCGAGTCGGGAAATCTGCCTGACCGTCAATCGGGCGGCCTTTCCGACTTTCTTCGGCAGCCGCGTGCCGATCGTCATTACGGACCGCGGCGGCGATCTCGTGCAGGAATTGAGCGTCACCCTGAAACCGGCGCGTATCGACGGTCCCTCCCTTCTGACCTTGACGACGCAGGTGGATCGCATCAACCAGGAGCTCTGTCCGGGCTCCGCCCGCTTCACCTTCACTCTGGCGCTAGCGGCGCAGGTCACCTTGGAAATCAATGGCCATGTGGTGGACGATTTCGGCGATGCGGATGGTCAGCCCATCGGCTCACCGTTCGCCGATATTCCCTATCCCGCCGGCACGCATACCGTCACGTTATTTGCCGATAACCTGCCACCCGGCGAGAACCCCTATCAACTCAAGGCCGCTCGGATCGCCGGCTATCCCGGCGAAACCCTGGAGGACAGCGGCACGCTCGTGCATGAGACGGAAAGCCATGCCAGTCTGCCCATCGGCCATACCATGATCAAAGGCGTCGATCTCTGGGACGGCCATCTCACTCACTCCAGCCAGGACGTGATGATCCCCGGCCGGGGGTTGTCGCTCGATTTCACGCGAACTTATAGCAGCTCCGGTGATTCGAGCGCGGGTCCGCTCGGCGCGGGCTGGACGCACAGCTATAACGTCCGCCTGATCAAGGATCGGTGCGGCCGATTTGTGGTGATCGGCGGCGAGGGAAGCGGCAATGCCTTTCGGTACGACGGCGCCCAGTTTCATCCGCAGATCGGCTACCACTCGACCCTGGTGCGGGATCCGAATGAGCTTTCCCGATTCGACTTTTTCACCAAGGCGCATATTCGCTACCACTTTCAGTACGAGCCAGCGTTGCCGGGCGAGGTCTACACGCTGCGTTTTATCGAAGAGCCGAACGGCAACCGGGTGACCTTAAGCTACGACGAACCGCCGCCGGTGGGTGATCACGATCCCACTACCCTGGATATGGTCATGGATTCATCCGGTCGGGCTTTGGTTTTCACCCACGCCGTTACGGATGTGTTCCTGAAAAAGCGCATGACCCGGTTGCAAGGGCTGAGTCCCGTTGCCGGGGATCTCCTCGGGCTGCTGATCGATTACGAATACGACGATCAGGGCAATCTCGTTCGGGTCACCCGTCGTAGCCCCCAGCCGTCAGCGAAGCGCAACGACGAACGGGTCGAAGAGTACCGCTACACCCGCGATGGCGCCTTGTCGGAGCGGCACAACCTGTTGAGCTATACCGATCCGAATCACCAGATCACACGTTATCTCTACTACACCGAGGCCGAGGACATCCC
Organism: Proteobacteria bacterium UBA2383; assembly: GCA_002343485.1. GTDB lineage: Bacteria > Pseudomonadota > Gammaproteobacteria > Competibacterales > Competibacteraceae > UBA2383. The sequence continues at coordinate 9,305 of DDST01000051.1, read as the reverse complement.
GGGAGTGGTGGCCTTTCAAGTACCCAAGCACGAGATCATCAAGACCATCCGGCAGCCGGAAGGGGTGGTGACGGCCTTTACCTACCATTTCGGGTCCACGATCAATACCCGCACGGTGAGCGATCCGCGCCCGAATATCGGACCGACCGTTTACACGCTGGACAGTTATGGGACCACGCGACGAGTCGAAGCGCCGCCACCGCAGCCGGGCGGGACGCCGAAAATCACCACGATGGAGTGGTGCGTCGAGGCACCGTTACCGGACCTCTGCGGGGGGATTCGTGATGTGCTCATGGTCACTCGGACCGATGCGGAAGGCCGCCGGACCGAATACCGGTACGACGCGCGCGGTAACGTCGTTGAGGAAACCATCCAGTTAACCGGCAATCAGGCGCCCGTCACGCTCGGCGACGGCGTAACCAGCGTGAATGAAGTAACGACCCGCTACCGGTATGAGCCGGCATTTAACCAGTTGATCGAGAAGATCGATACCGAAGGCAATACCACGTACTACCAAATCGATGCCGACTATGACGGCAAACAGAGTTTTTGTCCGGATCCGGGGCGCAACACGGGCAATTTGCTGGGTGTCGAGAATGCCGAGGGACACACCGTCTGCCGCGGTTACGACGAACGGCCAAGCTTTCGTGGTGACCTGCTGAGCGTGCGGGATCCCCGTGGGTTCGTCACCCGTTATACCCGCTATGATCGCTATGGCAACCTCGAGGAGAGCGTCGATCCGCTCGGCAATGTCGCCACCTACCAATACGACGAGCGCAGCCGGCTGATCGAAACCCACGACACGTTCACCCACCATGGGCGCTATGCCTACGACGGACTCGACCGCAAGATTCGGGAGGAGCGGCTCGACGATCGCGGCGAGGGGGGCACGGATCAGGTGACGACGTCTCGCTACACTCCTAACGGCGAAGTCCAGGAAGCGACCGATGGCCTGGGACAGACGACGGAGTATCGCTACGACGCGCTAAACCGGCGGCGCTTAACGATCGAGCGGGGCATCCCCGATCCGGGGACTGGCGCTGACTTTATCCAAACGGAATACCGTTACGACGAAGCCGGCAACCTGGCGAGCGAAATCGACTACCGGGGCGTCGCGAAGAACCACGCTTACGACGACCTGAACCGGCGCGTCAAGACGGTGGTGGCGGGGCCTTTTTCCGGGCCCACCACCAGCGATCAAACACTGGCGGAGTACACCTATGACTTGGTTGGGAACCTGCTCACTGAAACCGACCTGCACGGCCATACGACCACGTATCGTTATGATGGTCTGTACCGACGGGTCGAGACGCAGCTGCCCTATACCCATTCCTTTCAAGATGTGCCGTCGCAGAACGCCATTATCAAAACGGCTTACGATCGCGTGGGCAACAAGCTCGGCGAGACCGATCCGAATGGTCGGGTCACGACCTATGGCTACGATACGCTCTACCGTCTGACGCGCCAAACCGACGCGGACGGTAACGCCCTCGCGTATGCCTACGACGCGGCGGACAACAAAATCCGTGAGGAAAATCTCAGCACCGGTCTGGTGACGGAATGGACCCAGCCCGGCCATGACGGTCTGAATCGGCCGCGGGTCAGGCGCCAGCGTGTTCCGCCGGGTGGGCCGGAACTGGCACCGGCCCGTTATGAAACGCTTTACAATTACGAGGACGACGACAACGCGGTGGTGGTGACCAACCCGCGCGGCTTCAAAACACGCACGGACCAGGACGGGCTTGATCGAGTCTGGCAAACCGTGGTCGATGTCGGCGGTCTCGATTTGTCCACCCTCTACACCTACGACGGCAACGGTAACGTCCACACCGTCGAGGATCCGGAGGGTCAGGATATCGACGTGACCTATCGCCATGATGGCCTCAACCGCAAGATCCTCGCCACTTTTGTAGCGACCCCGGACGATGGCGGCCAGCCGGTGACCGAACGTTTCAGCTACGACGGCAACGGCAACCTGATTCGTTACCAGGACAAGCGCGGTATCGTTTTCACCACGACTTACGACAACCTGAACCGGGTGCTGGGGAAACGGGTCAGCGAAACCCTCACCAACGGTGGCCAGGAGTTGGCGCTTGCGAGGTACGCCTATGACGATGCTAACAGCGCCGCGACCGAGACCGACGCCAACGGCAACGAGACCGTCACCTACAGCGACAGCCTGCATCGACCGGTCAGAATCGACGATCCCGACCCCACGGGGGTGCTGATTTTTGCATACGACGGCGTCAACAAGCGCCGGGAAATCGACAAGAAAGGGTATTGCACCACCTACGACTACGACGCCATCAACCGCCTGGTCCTGACCCAGGAGGGGTTCGAGACTGCTTGCAGCGGCAGTGCCCAAAGCGTTCTGCGGGTGGAGTACCAGGATCAGGACAACCGGGTGGAGGAAACCGACCGGCGCGGCATCAAAACGATCCGCCAGCTCGACGCCTTACAACGCTTGGTGCAGCTCAGGCGTTCCGGTCTCGATATGGCCGCGCATTACGGAAGCGACCCGGTGCTGCTCGAAACCCATGAATACGACGGCAACGGCAACAAGACTGCTTTTGTCGACGGGCGGGAGAATCGCACCGTCTATGTTTACGACGGCGCCGACCGGCAACGCACGGCGACGGAAGGAAAAGGCTCGCACGTCGAGGCCACCACGGCCTACACCTACGACAAGGTGGGCAACCTGCTGACCGTGACCATCAAGGACGGTCGGCCACACGCCGGCGCGTTCGATATGGAGTACGTTTATGACGCCCGTTACCGCAAAGTGGCGGCCACCAATGGGAACGGAGAAACCACGGCCTACGGCTATGACGCCCACAATAATCTCATCCGCACAACCGAGCCCGCCGGCGCGGCGTTCGCGACACTGTACCGTTACGACGAGCTGAATCAACTCCTGGCGGTGGATGAAACTCCGCGCCGCGATGACGGAACGGCAGCGGGCGTGACCCGGTTCTTTTACGATGGCAACCGCAACAAGATCGCCCAACAGGATGCCAACGGCAATTTGGTGACCTATCGGTATGACGGGCTCAACCGGTTGACCGACATGCTCCAACACACGGTAGCCGGGGCCTTGAGCGACGGTACGGTGCGTGGGAGCGATCCCCGGGGGGGATTGCTGGATGCGGGTGGAGAGGAAGCGAGTGCCCTGCACGGGCGGTATGAGTACGATCCGAACGGCAACCTCCAGCGTATTTATCACCCTCGGCTCGATGTCGCTGGGCAACCGCAGCAAGAGGCGATGACCTACGACTATCTGGATCGGCTGGTGATGAAACAGTTTAGCCACCACGCCGAGCCACAACTTGATTTCCAGATGCAGTCCATTTCCTATGTCTATGATGACAATAGCAATGTGACGTGCATCATCGAACGGAAGCAAAAGGGTGGGAGTTCCGGGGGTGTTCTGGAGCTTACCCTGAACACTTACGACCCGCTGGATCGAATCCAGACGCGCAGACATCTTGATTACGACGACGCCATCCTTCCGAGAGAGCCCTGCCTGTCCGACGCCGGCAAGCTGATTCAATACGACTACGACGTGCAGGGCAATCGCCTCCGGGTGATCGATCCCGATAACAAGACAACGACCTATACCCACGATGCCCGCAACCGGCTGGAAACCGTCACCACGGAAGCGGGAGTCACCCGATATGCTTGGTGGGAAGATAGCCTGCTCAAACGTGTCGAGTATCCCAATGGCACGCTCAGCGACCGCAGTGCTCCCGATGCGTATGATGCCGCGGATCGAGTTCTTCATATAGTCAACCGTCCCGCAGCGCCGAACGAGCCGGTCTTCTCGGAATATCGATACACCTACGACGCCAACGGGAATCGCCTGACCCAGGTGGAAACGCAGCGCGATTTGCCGCACTCTCCGGAAACGACGGCTTATAGCTACGATCATTTGAATCGCCTGCGTTCGGTGGCCTATGGTGCCGGCGCCAACGGCCGGCTGACTTATGCCTACGCTCCCAACGGCAACCGCTGTGCGGAAGTTGGCGCCGATCCCGCCGATCCTACTCGCGCCATCGACCGCCATTACACCTACGATCGCCTTAACCGTCTACACCTCGTCTTCAACCGGGCGAATGTGACTCAAAGTGTTGCCTTTGATTACGATGACAATGGCAACCGCATCGCCAAGACCGTCGGGACGCTTTCGACGCTCTCGGCCCCGCAGGAGTGTATCGGTAACCCCGCCATCGATTTCAGCGTGTCCGTTCGGCGCACCGCGCTCGAATACGGTATCCGAGACGAGTTGCTGCGCACGAACGATGTAAGCGGTGGTTTTGCGACGTTCGACTACGGCCATGATCGGATGCGCGTCAAGAAGATCACTCCCAGCACCGGCGAAACGCGCTATCAGTACGATGATCAGGCGACCCTGATCGAGTACGACGAGACCGGCACGACGACGGTCAAGTACGACTACGGCCATCAACTCCTCTCCCTGATCGACGCCAAGACGACGCCTGGTGTCCGCGCGCCCCAGTTCTATTTTTACGATGGTCTAGGGAGCACCGCCAACCTGACCAAGCCGAACGATGCATTGGTCAGCTATCAATACGACGCCTGGGGTAGTTTGCGGGGCACCGCCGGCGACTCCGTCAACCCGAAGAAGTACACCGGCCATGACTTCGACCAGGAAACCGACCTGCATTACTTCGGAGCACGGTACTACGACGACGAAGTCGGGCTTTTTATCACGCAAGATCCCTATTTGGGCGAGATCAATACGCCGCCGAGTTTGCATCGGTATCTATACGCCTATGGGAATCCGCTACGCTTCGTAGATTTGATCGGATATCAACCCACAGAAGCGAATGCTTCAGAACAAGCTGTTCAGGTTGGTGGTGAAAAATATTACTACCGTCGTGGTAAAAAAGGTGAAATAGAGATTACCAACGTTGGATTTTCTAGTAAAAAGGCGGCGCCTATAAATGTAAATAAGGAACCTGATCCCGGCAAACGCTTTAATCTCGACCAATGGTTGGAAGAGACAAAACGCGACCTTGCACGCATGAATGATTTAGAGCGTGAAACGGCCGGTTTGGCAAAAACTGAGCTTGCTCAGATCGAAAAACAGCGCGTCTCTGGGTTGCTGGGCGCATTAGAGAACCCTCGATTAAGATACGCACCTGGAATAGCAGAAATAAATTTTTTACTAGGCTACGGTAAAGGAGCCGCGAAGTCTGCAATAGGCAATGCAAAAGGTGTTGCAGAATCAGCTTTAACTCTAAATCCTGCTCTAGCTCCCATTCTAGTTCCCAAACTAATCTATTCGCAAATAAAGCAATTAAACGAATCGGCTAAGAAAGAAGGTGGCCTCTATTGGGCTATATCGAACATGAACCCTGCTTACCGAGCCGCTGTCGCAGCGTATGAAATGATGCAGGCGGCGGAGAAAGGAGAATTTAGAACAGCAGGAGAGCATGGTTTTGAAACAGTTGAGTATACGGCAGCTACGCTAGGTGTTGGGCGTGTTTCTGCAGCGGCCCTGGTACGCATCCGGTCTCCCCTTATGAGTAGGGTTGCAGCAAGGCAAACGGAGTCTCTTAGTCAAGGGTCTGAGTATCTAGATGACGCTATAAGATTTCCTGAGAAGTTTAGTGCCGCAAAGAGCGAACCGAAGCTACTTGGGACGGCTCGGGACAATCTCCTAAGCACCGCAGAGCATCCGAAACTACGCAACTTAATAGACCAGATGTATCGGCGAAATGCGAGGATTGGCTCGGGCAGTACAGCCGATGCCATTCGACACGAGTTGCAGACTGGGGAGTTATTGTCGCCGAAAGGGCATTTTTTGAAGGGCCAAGAAATGCGTACGGCCCTGCAAAGGTTGAGAAAATCAGGGGATTTGAATCCGGGGGATAAGAAAATAGCCACTTACATTTTGCGTGACCTCCAGAATTCTCTGTCGGGGCAATGAGGATGGTTCTTTCGTACAGCGAAGTGGTCGACAAATTGCTAGATGCAGTCCCCGAATTCGAAAACACCGACAAAGACTGGAATCGGGACTTGCCAAGCGATGTCCTTGGCAGTTTTGCTCTTTATCTTCGAGATCGTACCGGCACTGACAGCCAATCCCTCCGAAAGTCCTGGAATTTCTTGGAACTGATGGCGGCTGCTGAGGACAACGATGTTGTAGACCTCTTGGTAGTGAGCGTCTTGGAAGTACTTGCTGATGAAGAAGATACGGCGCAATGGGCGCGTGACAACATGGGCACCTTGACATCCGTGTTATTTGGTCGGGTTCTCAATGGTTGGGTCGGAGAAGTGAAATCCAAGCTATAGGGGCATTGCGTTGGTTCGTCTATCCCGGGTTACCACCTACACTTACCACTTGGGGTTTCATCCATTTGTTATTTTGGGCTCTGGGACCGCCCATCTGGTTTTTCTTTGAATACCATTTGGAATCGGACGCTGAGAAACGAAAAAAACTCAAAGATAGTCAAGACGTGACAAGCAAGATATGGGCGGCTGTCTTAGTGGTATTGGTGTTCAGCCTCACCAGTCAACTCAAAACCTCCAGTGCCGAGTTCACGTACGCCCCGAAACCAGCGACTGGGTCGGTTTCAAGTGGAAAGCCATTACCAGTGAGGTTAGAAGAACGCTAGTGAAACCAGTTAGGTATGAACTGATGAGGTGAAGAATCTTTACCGTCGCTCAGTAATGAAAGACCTTGCTATAGGCTGTTGGGTATTAAACAAGAATACTCTCTGTAGGCAAGTCACAGAGTATTCGGCCCGAAGTGAATACATATTGTGATAAATCGAACTTTTAAGGAACTGGTGCAAGACCTGAAACAGCGCCGGGAGGTGGGCGACCTACCACCGGTCGTGCTTCTCGGGGCTGGAGCTTCAGTAGAGACCGGCATTGGGGCCATGGTGGATCTTTTTCAGTTTGTTGGCTGCACGAGTTTCGAGCAATTCTGTGATTACATCGATTCGCGATCCGCTTCCGAGCGTTACCGACTTCTTTCTCGCTTTCTCCAATCTCGGCAGCCGGCGCAAGTCACGCCCGGTTATCAGGCCCTCTCCGCGCTCTGCGCGGCAGCCTACTTCGATACTATTCTGACAACCAACCTCGACCCTTTGCTGGAGGATGCTTTATCGCACGCTCGGTTGTGGCGTAAAGATTATCTTTTATTAGTCAATGGGATTATTCAACCCGATTGGCTGAAACTTCTTTTGACGGCACAGAGCCCACGGGTAAAATTGCTTAAAATGCACGGCGACTTGTTCCACCGCTGCATGGCTTGGACTCCGGCCGAGATGGATCGCTTCCTCGCGGACATCGCTCCCCAGCTCAAACTTGCCTTGGCGGCGCGAGATGTGCTGGTGGTTGGATACAGCCTTCGCGATGAACGCATCCGGGAGTTGGTGCTTGAAGCCGGCGGCACTATTTGGTACACGCACCCCGATTCGGTCCCAGATTTCCTTACCAGCAACGAAAAGGTGCGGGCCGTAGTGGGAAAGGAATGTAAATTCGAGCGACTTTTCACTGAGCTTGCGCAGGCTTTAGGCCTACGGCCGACAACCGAAGCGGAACCAACAGTAGGTGAGAAAGTCGCTCGACCGACTGTAGCCATTCAGGCTGCAACGACCATGGATGATTTCATGGCTTCCGTAGTGGCTCTTGCCACGCCGAAGGGCCAGCCGGTTTGCACGGGTTTCGTTCTCGCGGACCCTCGTCTCATCATCACTGATGGCTATTCGGGTAACACACACCAGTTCAGCAGCGAACAGGTGTCTATCATTACCGCCGACAAGCGCCACTTGCGCACCAGGGTGATACGACACGAATCATCTCATCCCTTTGGGCCACTGTTATTGCAGGTTCCAGATGAGTTCAAAGTATCCGGATTACGATTGGATGTCACGCCATTCGAGCAAAACCTTTTGGTGCACATTGGAGTGGCGGCTGGAGAACGGGTAGGCGTATCTTCCGGCCTGATAGAGCACCTGAACGAACAGCGTCAGTCCATCGTTCCGATTGGCGACGTAGACCGCCTGATCGCTATCGAAGCTGTTGTAGCGCCTGGGGCATCTGGGGCGCCCGTGGTCGACGACAAAATGGCCGTTCGAGGCTTCATCGTGGCCGGTAGCACTGATCGACCCCCTTCATTGATGTATCCCGCTTATCGTTGGGCGAGCAACCTTGCCATAACCACATAGCCGATAAGGCCCTTAAGGCGATGTACGAAAATACTGAAAAGGCGACGAACAGGCTAAACAACCATGCAAATTTTACACGGGTTCTTGTTCAACGAGCCAATGAATCTTCTCGGTGTGTAACCTGATGCAAACAAGTAACTAGCCAGGAGGGTGTATGAAATCAGAACAATTTTTCCTTGGATTTTTAGTAATGCTTGCTTTGAGTTCCATCACGGCAGCAGCTCGTGCTGAATGTTCATTTGGTCGCGACACTTGTCTTCAAGGCTACGTTTGGCGCGATGCCTTCCCGGGCGATCATGTATGTGTAACCGTGACCACCCGCACTCAAACAGCGCATGACAATAGCCAAGCGGATGCCCGAAGAGATCCAAATTGTGCTAAGTGCCTAGCCGGGCGGGAAGTCGTCATTCCATCTGGGGACAAAACAAATCCAACAGTTGTACTTGATATTCAGTTGCCAAATGGACAGATTCTGAGCACGTCTTCTAGCCCATTTCCATCCAAAGTCACCGCGCCATCAGGCAGCACCGTCAAGTTAACCGCAAAAGCCAGCGACGACCAAGGGGTTAAGGATGTCCAGCTCTGGATCGGTACTGAGTCTTGTTCTTTCGATTCAGAAGGAAATGCAACGTGTGCCGGGCCAGGATTATTGGGGAAACCCACCGCAAGCAACCGAGATACCGGCTCGCCAGGCCAGAAAGGATGTACTGAACGCCGGGTATCGCACGAGTTAATAGCCAGGAAGACTTCCTCGGTCAGCGTGAGTTACGAAGTGAGCACGCATGCCCTAAATTTCGGTGGTGGAGAAGTGCAACTCCCGCGAATTCTCGTTGAAGCACAACCATCTCCTCCACCGCGTCCGCCGCGCCCACCGCTTCCCCGATGTTCCAGCACCCAGAAATGCTGCGGAGTTGTAAATTCTGATGGGAGATGCGATGGACAATGTCAGCCAAGAAACAGCCACTGTCGATAGCGAATTCGGACCTCACAGAAAGCTTTCTCCTGCTTCTAAAATCCTCATGATCTCCTGCTCGAAGCCAATCAGGATGATATACGCCACTGTTATGGGATCGTTGGGCACTATAGAAGTCCGCTGTTCTTCGA
>DDST01000005.1 GCA_002343485.1 Proteobacteria bacterium UBA2383 | reverse complement strand
TGTACCTTTTCACACACCCTCTTAAGCCGAGTTGCTGGAAAATCTGCCGGTCGCGTCCTGGCCGCAGCCGGAAACCAGCAAACAAGCCATTTTGCATATAAGGATTGGCAAAGGCGATCTCTTCCAGCGCCTGTGGCTGGCTCAATACTTCGCCGCGCAATCGCTCAGCAATGGCACTGGCATCAATCACCTGAGGCCCATTAAATGCCGTCGGACCGGATTCTTCAGCAGGAACAAGCAATGCAGGCGGCGATGCCGGCGCAAGCAATGGACGGTTGAGATCATCCAGCCTCGGCAGCTTGATGAGTTCTTCCCGGCCATTGCGGGATACGATCACCTGCTCGCGTTCAATTTGTTCCAGCCGGGCGCCGCCGGGCAATAGATCGCCAATTCGATAGCCGCGTTCCAGATTGTTGCCATCAGCGATTAGCGCCAGACCATCACTGCGTTCAGCGAAAAAGACACCTACCAGGCGCAAATTGAGTGGTGTAACCGGCACAGCGACTGGTGATGCCGCTACTGGGCGATCCACTTCGGCCTTACCGAAGAGGTGCCACGCACCGATAGCGCTAACATCCGCCGATTGCGAGGCAGAAGCTCCATCAGTAGCAGCTCCCGTTACCGGCTGCGTTTTCATGTAAGTCAGCGATGCCGGTTCACCGGTCAGTAGCGCCAGAGTCAATTTGGCTAACGTGTGCGCCAAAGCGATCACCAGTAACATATTGACGGCGATTACGGCCATCCGCAACCAGGCTTCAGAGCGGGGCTGCGCTGGAAGCAGAGATTGTCTTATCGTCCACAAGGCACGCTGTATAAGATTCACCAGATAAAACTTCAGACCGGGAGGATCACTGCATTATGCTTCAGCATAACAAAAAATCGTCGCAGCTAGCCCCGGATCTTTATGATCAAACCCTCAACGTTGACCTCGGGACAACACCAGCGAAGGCGTGATCTTTGCGATCCCAGCGACTGCTGGCTTGGCGCGCACCCCGATCACCCGTCCTGATTGTGGAGGTCGTGGTAATTGAATGTGCTGGGTCATGATGGCACCTAACTGATCCAGAACGGATAAGGGCATTGATACGCTATGCCGCTCAGTCAGATCCACATGGATCGCTATCAGCTCTGTCGTCGCCGATAGAAATCCACGCTTGGCATGGTACAAGCGGTGGAAATAGTGGATGCGCTTGCTGTCAAAGCCGAGCAATTGTGTGGTGATACGCATTGGATCACCAGCCATGAGTTCGCGTTGATAGTTGACATGGCTCTCCACCACGAAAGCCGAGCATTGTTGGCTTTCACGGTAATCCTGACCCATGCCCAGACAATCCATAAAGGCATCAGTCGCATGGTCAAAAGCCAGAACGTAATACGCTACATTCATATGGCCATTAAAATCGATCCATTCGGGAGGTACGATTCCGGTATATAGGCTCAGGGGGGATTCGATCCGCATGTTTATAGTCGTCGTATTCCATGAAAGCGCGGTACGCTACCCGCTTTTGCCACATTACGCAATGGCTTGGATCTTTAGTTTTCGCTGACTCAGCTACCACTGATGCTGTTAATCCTCAGCACTGAGAAACGGGCCTCCTGCCCGTAAGCATATTGCAATTCATGCCTCTGCCAAAGACCCGTGCTAGAGGGATGGATCAAGCCGTGACGCGGCTTCGGCAGCCGTTGCGTAAAGATCTGGTGTGAGATTGTGCTGGCGGAGGGCATCGCCTAGCTGGGCGCGAAGGAAAGTGTTAGTGGTGTACCGGGTTACGCTTAGGTAGTAACGCTGTACTACAGCGCTTACCATATTCATGTATTCTTGCATCAATTCCGGGGTGATCGAGAAATTGTCATAGTTAACAATAGCAAATACCCGCTTGCCCAGAGGCTCCAGCCGGTCACGGATTATGGCCTGAATTTTTTCGATATCAGCGTGGCTGCGGATCGCCAAGCCTTCGAAATTCACGAAGAACTGATTCTTGACCGGATCATATGACAGGCGTTGATCCAGTGGCCGCACGACCAGCAATTCACGCAAGCCCATTGGCCCATCGTTGAAGATGCAGGCATTCATCGTCTTAAGTTGCGGACTGATAGCGGGCCGGAACGCCATCTTGGCTAGCACATCCCGCTCCAGATCAATGCCTGGAGCGATCTCGATCAACTCGGGTCCTTCCGCAGTCAGATGGAACACCGCCCGTTCGGTCACATACAGCACTGGCTGGTTACTACGGCTGGCAACCTGACCGCTAAAGGTGCGTTGTTCAACCGCTTCAACAAACTTAACAGCTTCCCCCTCCTTGCGGATGCATAGTTGACCCTCCTCCACAGCAATCGTGAGATTGCCAGCGGTAAACGTCCCAGCAAACACCACTTTCCGGGCATTCTGGCTGATATTGATGAAACCGCCAGCACCGGCGATCCGGGGACCGAATTTCGAGACATTCAGATTGCCCTGCCGGTCGACCTGGGCCAAACCGAGTACAGCAACATCCAAGCCACCGCCATCGTAGAAATCAAACTGATTGGGTTGATCGATGATCGCTTGGACGTTGGTCGCGGCACCGAAATCCAGCCCGCCAGCGGGAATGCCGCCGACCACTCCCGGCTCAGCCGTCAGGGTCAACAAATCGATGATCTTTTCTTCAGCGGCGACGCTGGCCACCCCTTCCGGCATGCCGATGCCGAGATTAACGACAGCATTCATCGTGAGTTCCAGAGCCGAGCGGCGAGCGATAATCTTGCGTTCACTCATGGGCATCGGCGGAATCGAGGCCAGCGGGACTTTGATTTCTCCTGAGAAAGCTGGATTGTACGAGGTAGCGAAGGTCTGCCAATGATGTTCGAGCGGCGAAACGACAATGCAATCCACCAAAATACCCGGCACCCGTACGTCCTTGGGCCGCAAAAAACCGCGCTCGGCAACCCGCTCCACTTGAGCGATGACGATACCGCCAGAATTGTGTGCCGCCGTGGCAATTGCCAACGATTCTAAAGTCAGTGCCTCCTTTTCCATGGTCAAATTGCCATCGGTGTCGGCCGTGGTAGCACGGATGATGCCGACGTTGATCGGAAACGCCTTGTAGAGCAGGTACTCCTCACCGTCAATCACCATGAGCCGGACCAGATCGTCTTGTGTGCAGGTATTGAGCTTACCGCCACCCAGGCGCGGATCAACGAAAGTGCCCAATCCAACACGGGTCAAGGTACCCGGCTTGCCGGCAGCGATGTCGCGATATAGATGCGTGATCACACCCTGCGGCAGATTCCAGGCTTCGATTTTATTCGCGACCGCGAGTGCTTGCAGCTTCGGCACGAGACCCCAGTGCCCGCCGATGATGCGTTTAACCAGCCCCTCGTGACCGAAGTGGTTGAGCCCTCGGGTTTTTCCATCACCTTGACCAGCGGCGTAAACCAAGGTCAGATCACGAAGTCTGTCCAGCGCTGGCGCATCGGCGCCGGCATCCTGCGCCAGGAACAGTTCTTCGATAGCACAGGCGATATCCTCAGCGAAGCCCGTACCGACAAAGCCGCTGGTGGCCAGGGTATCGCCAGGGCGGATCAGACTCACGGCCTCGCGGGCGCTGACCACCTTGCCACGTTCGGAAATATGCAGTGAGGCAAGCAGAGGATGCTGCATGATAATGTCCCTCATTATTGATTAAAAACTGAATTGTTTATGATAAGACGGCTGCTTCCATCAATTCAGGTAAAATCACTTCCCTTTCCAACTTCGATTTCTATCCGATTCTCTTAATCATGATCAATCTGCTTCACGAACTGCAACGGCGGCGCACCTTCGCCATTATTTCCCATCCTGACGCCGGCAAGACGACCTTGACGGAGAAGTTGCTGCTCTTTGGCGGCGCCATCCAGTTGGCTGGCACGGTCAAGGGCCGCAAGGCAGCGCGTCACGCGACGAGCGATTGGATGGAATTAGAGCAGCAACGCGGTATCTCGGTCACTTCATCAGTGATGCAGTTCCCTTACCGGGACCGCATCGTCAACCTGCTCGACACCCCTGGTCACGAAGATTTCTCCGAAGACACCTATCGCACTCTGACCGCCGTCGACTCAGCGTTGATGGTGATTGACTGCGCCCGGGGCGTCGAGGAACGCACCATCAAATTAATGGAGGTCTGCCGGTTGCGCGATACGCCGATTTTTACCTTCATCAACAAATTGGACCGGGATGGCCGTGAACCTATTGAGCTATTGGATGAAGTCGAGGAGATTTTGAAAATCCGCTGCGCTCCAATTACTTGGCCGATTGGCATGGGCCGGGAGTTGAAAGGTGTTTATCACCTTGAGCAGGATTTCATCCATCTCTATGACCCTTCACGTGATGGACGGATCAATACCGGCCGCACCCTCCAAGGTTTACACAGCCCCGAAGTCGATCAGGCGTTGGGTGCTGAACGCGCCCAGGCGTTGCGCGAAGAGGTCGAGCTGGTCTGCGGCGCCAGTCATGCTTTTGATTTTGCTGAATACCGTGCTGGACGGCTCACCCCTGTATTCTTTGGCTCAGCGCTGACCAATTTTGGAGTGCAGGAAATGCTAGATGGGTTCATCGAACACGCCCCGCCACCGCGATCATGTACCACTGCCAGCCGCGAGGTTGAACCTGGGGAAGAAGCATTCACCGGATTCGTATTCAAAATCCAGGCGAACATGGATCCTCAACATCGTGACCGGATTGCCTTCCTCCGCATCTGCTCCGGCGCTTATCAGCCTGCGATGAAAGTTCGCCATGTCCGCCTCGGCCGCGAAGTGAAAATCGCCGATGCACTCACATTCATGGCCGCCGAGCGTGAGCATGCCGAAGTCGCTTTCCCTGGCGATATCATCGGCTTGCACAACCACGGCACCATCCGTATCGGCGATACGTTTACCCAGGGCGAGGACTTGCAGTTTACCGGCATCCCCGACTTTGCTCCGGAACTATTCCGCCGCGCCCGGCTACGCGATCCGTTGAAAATGAAGGCGTTGCAGAAAGGTCTGGCACAACTCTGCGAAGAGGGCGCCACTCAGTTATTTCGCCCGCTCAACAGCAACGATCTTATTCTGGGCGCAGTAGGCGTATTGCAATTCGACGTCGCTGCTTTCCGGCTACGCAGCGAGTACGGGGTCGAATGCGGCTTCGAAAATGTCAATGTTGCCACCGCCCGTTGGGTGAGCTGTCCCGATGACAAGCGTTTCGAGGATTTTCAAAACAAGCTGCGCGATAACCTGGCACTCGACCACCATGGCGAACTGGTGTACATCGCTTCTAGCCGGGTCAATCTGCAGCTCACTCAGGAACGCTGGCCCGAGGTGCGGTTCGCCGCCACTCGCGAACATGGGTTGCGCTAAATCTGATGTGACTGGCTCATGACAAGATAGGGATTCGCAGCATCTTGCCCTCCAGAGAGTAGCGTTCAATTTAAGATATATATAATTCTACTTTGTCAGAACACA
>DDST01000114.1 GCA_002343485.1 Proteobacteria bacterium UBA2383 | reverse complement strand
CTCCCAATCCGCCACTGGCAACACTGGACGGTCGAGCATGACCACCGGAATATCCATTTCCCGCGCCGCCGCCAGTTTGGCCTCGACCGCGCCGCCGCCGCTGTTTTTAGCCACCAGCACATCGATTTGGTAATCCCTGAGCAACGTCAATTCCTGCTCCAGCGCAAACGGCCCGGTCGCGCACAGCAGCGTCAGACGCGGCGAGACCGGCGGTTCCGCCGCCAGGCAGCGCACCAGCCAGCGTTGATCCGGCGGAATATCTACGACATGGCGCAAAGGTTCCAAACCAAGCGTGAAGAATGGCCGCTGGAATTCCCGCAGGGCGGATCGAACCCCGGCCCAATCGGCAGCGAAACGCCAATCATCCCCTGCTTCCGGTTGCCATGCCGGTCTCCGGTAGGCCCAAACGGGAATGCGCACTCGCCGCGCCGCCTGAACTGCGTTTTGGCTGATTTGCGCAGCAAAGGGATGCGTGGCGTCGATCAGCAACTCAATATGGTGTTCCCGTAGAAACGCCGCCAGGCCGTCCACACCGCCGAACCCGCCCACGCGCACCGGACAAGGCAAATCCGGGACGCGGCCCTTGCCTGCCATGCTGTAGGTCACGGTATGAGCCGGCGTCAGCATTCGCGCCAGCTTCAGTGCCTCGCCGATGCCCCCCAGAATCAGGAGGTGCATGCTTTCCCAAACAGTTCAGACCGCATCGTTCAAAGCCTGTCTGGAACCGGCTTAGCAGGCAAGTGGACCCCATCGGCAAACTCAGCATGACCCACTGGCTTTCCTTCCCGGTCGGTCGCCCACACTTCTACCGCCACTTCGGGCGGCAAGATAGCGCAGGCCTGGTCACGAGCCATTGTGCAAATGCGCTCGCCCAGCAGTAATCCAGCGGCATGCGCCAAGGCCAGCGCCTGCTGGCTGGTATTAGCGGTTCGGATTGCTTGCTGTAAACCGGTATCTGCCCCTAGCGCCGCGGCTTCCACCGCCAGCAATACCAGATCGATACTGGAATTGCGGCTATGCAGATCGAGATGTCCCGCAGCCAGCTTGCTGATCTTGCCAAAGCCACCCATCACGCTGAGCCGGGGAATGGGCGCCCGCCGCAAATGTTTCAGTACCGCCCCAGCGAAATCGCCCATTTCAATCAACGCCATGTCTGGCAATCCATAATAGCTTCGTAGGGTCTGTTCACTGGCCGCCCCGGTACAGGCGGCGATGTGGGTCAGACCATTGGCACGGGCCACGTCAATCGCTTGCTGGATGGAAGCAATATAAGCCGAGCAGGAAAAGGGCCGGACGATGCCGGTGCTGCCGAGAATAGAGAGTCCACCGGTAATGCCGAGACGGGGATTGAGCGTCTTTTGGGCCAGCTCCTGACCGTTTTTGACCCCAATGGTGACCTCAAAGCCATTGCGATAACCCTGCTCAGCTGCCAAGCGGGTCAAATGTTCGACCATCATCCGGCGCGGCGTGGGATTAATCGCCGGTTCACCGGCCGGAACCGGCAAACCCGGCAAGGTCACCGTCCCGACGCCCGGCCCGGCATGAAAACGCACCCCTGCTGGCTTGCTCAACGCCACCTGGGCGAAGATCAACGCGCCGTGGGTCACGTCGGGATCATCGCCCGCGTCTTTAATCACCGCCGCTTCGGCGCCTTGCGGAGTCCGCCGGCAATATTCCAGCCGGAACTGTACTTGCTGGCCGCGTGGCAGGGTAATTTCCACCTGACCGGATTCGCTATTCGCCAACAACCGGCGGGCTGCGGCTAAGCTCGCTGCGGTTGCACAAGCACCGGTGGTGTAGCCGTAGCGCAGGGGATGGGGCGTTTCAGAGGTTTCAGGACGCATAACATAAGATTAAAGGCAAAAGATCAAAGGTGAAAGGCTTTCAACCGCGATCTTTTACCTTTAATCTTTATTGCATGACCGCCACAACTTGCCCCGCTTTACTTCTCAGCGCCCCGTCCTCTGGCCAGGGGAAAACCACCGTCACTGCCGGCTTGGCGCGCTACCATCGCAACCAGGGCCGCACGGTCCGCGTGTTCAAAACCGGCCCGGATTTCCTGGACCCGATGATTCTGGAGCGAGCGTCCGGCCAACCGGTCTATCAACTCGATCTGTGGATGGTCGGGGAACGCGACTGCAAGGCCCTGCTCTACCAAGCCGCGCAAGAAGCGGATTTGATCCTGATCGAAGGGGTCATGGGCCTGTTTGACGGAAAGCCCTCCAGCGCCGATCTGGCCGGTTTATTCGGAGTTCCAATCCTAGCGCTGATCAACGCTCACGCCATGGCTCAAACTTTTGGCGCGATTGCTCACGGGTTAGCGCACTACCGCCCGGGTCTGCCGTTCGCCGGTGTGCTGGCCAACCGGGTAGCGGGACCAGGCCATGCTGAGTTGCTGGCTGAAAGCCTGCCACCCGAGACACGCTATTACGGCTGGCTGCCGCGCGATGGCGAAATTACCCTGCCGGACCGGCATCTGGGCCTGGTGCAGGCGGCAGAAATCGCGGATCTGGAGACCCGTCTTGATGCGGTCGCTGCCTTGATCGCTAAAACAGGGTTGGCTGAATTGCCGCCGTCAGTCCCCTTTCCCGCCATGACGGTGGAACCTCTGCCGCCCCTGCTAGAGGGTGTCCGGATTGGCATCGCCCACGACATGGCGTTCGCCTTTCTCTATCCGGCCAATCTGGAGACGTTGCGGGCGCTGGGCGCGGAACTAACGTTCTTCTCGCCCTTGAACGATGCCGGGTTGCCGGACGTAGACGCCGTCTATCTGCCCGGCGGCTACCCGGAATTGCACCTCGATACCTTGGCTGAGAATGCAACCCTGCGCGCGGCGCTGCACCGCCACCATGAATCCGGCAAACCGATTTATGCCGAATGCGGCGGTCTGCTGTACACCCTGGAAACGCTAGCGGACAAGGCAGGCTATCGGGCGCCAATGCTCGGTTTATTGCCGGGCCATGCCGCCTTGCAAACCAAGCTGGCAGGATTGGGGATGCAGTCGGTGGAATTGCCGGAGGGTGAATTGCGCGGACATACGTTCCATCACTCGAAACTAGAAACACCGCTACACGCGTTGGCCCATGGCCGCCGCCAGCGCGACGGCAAACCGGGCGAGGCCGTCTACCGGGCCGGGCGGCTGACCGCTTCGTATCTGCATCTGTACTTTGCCAGCCACCCGGAAGCCGCCGCCCGCTTGTTTCTACCCTGATCAAGCCCCATCAAACCGGTCAAAGGTCATGGTGAACTGACCGCGGCCGTGGGTCATACCGCGTAGATCGGTGATATAACCTAGCAACCGGTCCAGTGCGCAATCGCAATGGATAATGGTCATATCCCCTAAACTGGTCGTGTCCCGGATCACTGCCCGGCGCGCCTGCAAATCACCCATGACCATCCCAACATCGCTTTCGGGCACGACCACCTCGGTGGTCATGACCGGCCGCAGCACACGGCCACCCGCCCGGATCAGCGCCTTGCGCACTGCCTCGGCAACGGCAATACGCAACGCTTGCGGGCTGGAGAGCGCACCGGCCAGCTCGACCTCCAGCACCCGCACCGCCAAATCCTGCAAGGGCGCACCGGTCGCTGGACCATTGGCCAGCCCATCTTCAGCGCCGCTGGAGATGGCTTCCTTCTGTAGCGGATTCAGTTGGACGCCTTCTGGCCGCACCACCGGCTCCGTGGTCACGGTCAAACCCGCGCCGCGCGGCAACGGTGCGACCGCCACTCGCGCCCCGGCTTTCATCTCCAGCTTTTTGCCGTCGGGTTGCTCAATCACCCGATGAAACAAGTGATCGGCTTCCGCGGCCTGCTCAATCGTTTCGCGGGTCACCACATCAGGATTGCCAACCCGGATGTTGACATGGAATTCACGCTGCAACCGTTCGCCAGCGATCTGCAAATGCAACTCACCCATACCTCGCAACACCCGCTGACCGGTCTCCTGATCCTCTTCGACGCGCAGCGTAGGATCTTCCTGTTGCAGTTTGTCCAGGGCCTCCAGCAGCTTCCCCTCGTCAGCGCTGGACTGAGGTTCAATCGCCAGCCCTAACACCGGTTCACGCGTCTCAATGCGCTCTAGCCACAGCAGATCACCTGGCGCGCACAGCGTATCGCCGGTGGTTGCCCAGCGCAGCCCGGCGATGAGGACGATCTGCCCGGCAGCCGCTTGATCGAGCCGGATTTTGTGATTGGCATCCACCTCGAACAGCCGCGCCGCACGCTCATGACGCACGGTTCCTTCCGGACCGGGAATCGCCACGTCATCGCCCGGTTTCAGCATCCCCCGATAGATCCGGGCAAAGACATGGCGGCGGCCTTCCCACATCTGGACCTTGAACGCCAGCGCCGCCAGTGGCCCATCGGCCTCCATCGCGACCCACTCCTCGTTACCATCGGGCCGATGCGCCAGACTGGGCGGGCGCTCAGTGGGGGCTGGCAACAAGCGCAACACGCTATCCATGACCGGCTGCACCCCCTGATTGCGCAAGGCGCTGCCAGCGAAACAGGGAAAGACCTTGCCGGCCAACGCCGCTTGGCGCAGTGCTGCCCAGACGGCATCCGGGTCCGGTTCCTCCTCAGCCAATACCTGCTCAGCCAAGGCATCATCCATCTCCGCCGCCGCCAGCAACAGGCTTTCCCGCCAAGGCCGCATCTGTTCCCAAACCGCTTCATCGCAGGGTGAAATATCCACCTGCTCGCCGCGTTCACCGGCGAAACGCCAGCGGGTTTTATCGATCAGGTGAATGATCGTGCCGTCGTAATCGGGCAATGGCACGGTCACCGCGACCGGTTCGGCACCCAGCCGCTCGTGCACCGTCGCCAGCGCACGACTGAAATCAGCGCCAGGGCGGTCCAGTTTATTGACGAAGAACAACGCGGGTAACCGGAACCGGGTACGCTGCCGCCAGACTGTCTCAGTTTGCGGCTCCACCCCGCGCACCCCATCCAGCACGATGATGCAACCGTCCAGCACGCGCATCGAGCGTTCCACCTCAATGGTGAAATCGACATGGCCGGGCGTATCGATCAATTGAATCAGATGCTCCCGCCAAGGCAACCGGGTCACGGCCGCGGTGATGGTAATACCATGCGCCTGCTCCTCGGCCATATAGTCCATGTGGGCCGCACCCTCGTGGACCTCGCCGATCTTGTGAGAGACACCGGCGTAATACAGGATCCGTTCTGTCAGAGTCGTCTTGCCAGCATCCACATGCGCGGCGATGCCGATGTTGCGCACTCGCGCAAGATCCGGAGCGTTAGACATGGGAATTCTCGCTTAACCAATCCGTCGACATTCGAAATAAAACCGCTTCTCATCGGCTTCGCCCATGGAAAAGGTTTTCCTGGGCAGTGCGCCATCACGGATTACCGTGCGGAAAAAATCCTTTTTGGCCAAAGCCGGAAGATAGAAACCGATATTACCGGGTTGTGCGCCAAGCTGTTCCAGGGTGTCCTCGCCGTGGATGTAATCGATCCGGGCATCGGGCTGGTTTTCCAGGTATTGGTCCAGAAATGCCTGCAAACTGGCCACCGGCAGCGTAAGCCGCGGTTGTTCGATCATCAGGACACCGTGATGATGGCCGCTGGTGAAGGCAATAGCATGACCCTCAGATCGTTGCGCCATCGCTTGCCATGCCTGCCGCGCGGCTGCCCATGACGGGTGATCGATGACCGTTAGTACCGAATCCTGAGCCGTGCAGAATGCCGCGAGCGCTCCCAGCAGATGATCTAGATTAATACGGAACACAACACGGTGAATGGCTTCAAACTCCAACCCTTCATCATGAAGATTGACCAATTCAACCAACGCATAACGGGCTGGATGATTCATGATGGCCACTGGATCAGGTGCGGTGCGCTTGAGATTCTCCCAAAGGGTCTTAGCGGTCGCGAAGGAATGATTGCCGTCGCCCATCGCATACAACAACACCGGTTCATCCGTTACCCCATACCGGTCGTTGAAGATCGCTGGACTCGCCAGCCCTGTTAAGCGCTCAATGACCCATTGGACCAACAATGGATGATCAAGCCGCCAGCCGCGCACCCGGCCGCAATCCAGCATCAGAGGAACGTCATATAACAATTCCAGCGGTTCGGAGAATAGCGGGTCGATCACGCTGCATTCAGGGTCATCAATCAACACCATGACATGCGGCAGTTCCAGCGGCGCATGCTCACGCACGCGCACACGCGGCGGCAAGCGTTCCAAAATGGTGCCTTCGGTGGGGCGAATCAGCGTCTTAGCACCTGGACTGAAATCGTAATGTTCCAAATCCAGTGCCACCATAAGCCCTCGCCGGGTTTGGCCCCGCGCTGTCTCGCGCTCAACCAGCACCATGCCCGGTGCGTGCGGCGCCAGCACGCCCTCAGCCAGATAGCGGTGCATAGCCTCATGAATAGCGGCGATGCGTTGCGCCTCGTCAGATGCACCCAGATACACCTCCGGCAGAATCAGCCGCAAGGTCGAAGGCGCTTCACCGACTAACGCTTCCACCCGCGCCCAATAGTCCGGTTGTGAAGTGTATTGGTCGCAGGCAACCACCGCCCACTTCGTGAGATCCACGCCGGCCCGAGGCAGCAGCAGTATGGGAAGCTGTAGGCCGATTGGTGTGAAATTCATGGATGGTGTTTCTCCCCTGATGAGCGGCTGTATGCCTGAGTTTTTCGTGAAAAACTCACGTAAGTTTACAATCTCGTTGCTTTTCGAAAATTACCAGAGCGATTCCTCCGAGTACAGCTACGGGCGCGGCTGCCCAGCGTAGAGTTATCGGCTGACCGAGGAAAACAATGCCACCAAGCGCTGCATGATTGGAATACTGAGCTGCACTGTCGCAGTATGAATGGCTTTCAGCGCGGGCAATACGGTGCACCAAATTGTGTAACCAATTCTGGAAGCTTGTCTTAATTCCTTCATCAAACCGTCATCCTTCTGTTGCTGCCACTCCGGAAAATCCGGAGCATGGCTATTGAACAGATTTTTCATCCTAACCACGCCCGGCTACGGCTCAGTATCGTCACGGAAACTTATCCACCGGAAATTAACGGCGTCGCCTTGACCATCGCCCGCTGGGTCCAAGGTCTGCTAGCACGCGGCCACGCCGTGCAACTCATCCGGGTACGCCAAGGGAGAAATGATCATCCGCAATCCAGCGATACGCTGGAAATCCTGCCCCTGCCCGGCTTCCGGATTCCGGGTTATCCGCAATTACAGGGCGGCTGGCCTGCACAAAAATCCCTGTTAACCCACTGGCGGCAGAACCGTCCCGATCTGATTCACATCGTCACGGAAGGACCGCTTGGTTATTCGGCGCTGCGTGCAGCGTGGCAGCTGGGAATTCCAGTTTCAACCAGTTTCCATACCAATTTTCATAATTACAGCCGCCACTATCATCTAGGCTGGCTGGCGGCGCCGATTACCGCCTACCTGCGGCATTTCCATAATCAAGGGGTGCAAACGCTGGTTCCAACGCAGGAATTGGCTGAACAACTCCAATCCATCGGTTTTCTGCGCACCCAGATTTTAGCGCGAGGAGTCGATACCCGCCTGTTCTCACCGCAACATCGCGATACCCGCTTGCGCCAGCAATGGGATGCCGCTCCGGACACACCGGTGGTTTTGTATGTTGGACGGCTCGCCGCAGAGAAGAATCTGGAACTGGCGATCACGGCTTTTCAGGCCATCCGCCAGATGCAGCCTAAGGCCCGGCTGGTCTTGGTCGGCGATGGACCCCTCGCGCCCCGGTTACGCGCTCGCCATCCTGATTTCGTGTACTGCGGCATGCGGCAGGGCCCGGACCTCGCGGCGCACTACGCTTCGGCAGATTTATTTCTGTTCCCCAGCATGACGGAGAC
Organism: Proteobacteria bacterium UBA2383; assembly: GCA_002343485.1. GTDB lineage: Bacteria > Pseudomonadota > Gammaproteobacteria > Competibacterales > Competibacteraceae > UBA2383. The sequence continues at coordinate 10,073 of DDST01000114.1, read as the reverse complement.
TTTCGGCAATGTGATCCTGGAAGCATTGGCCAGCGGCTTGGCGGTCGCGGCATTCGATTATGCCGCCGCACACGCTCATGTCCAACCGGGTCACAGCGGTCTGCTCGCGCCATTTGGCGATACCCATGCATTCATCGCTGCCGCAACCACTCTGACGCAGAACGTGAGCACACTCCGGCACATGGGCCAAACAGCCCGCCAAGCAATGCTGCAACTCGATAGTGAATATCTTTACGACCGGCTGGAAACTCTATTTTTTAGCGCCACACGGGAGAAAATCCATGGGTAATGTCACTTCTTCCCGTAAAAATCTGGAGTGAGGAGAGCATGGCATTCATCCATGTTTAACTGGTTAGTAAAGGTGTTGCAATGCATCCTTCTTAAGCTGGAAGCCTTCCGAAATGCTGTCCGTGGAGGCTGCTTTGAGCACCGAATCGCTCGTTGTAAATGACCTCATCCGCGGTTTTACCGCGGCTTCAACCTTTCCGGCCTCGGGATCGCGCGCCCTTGATGTAAGGCTGGCCCGTTCCCGGGAGGACATTCAGGCGGCGCAGCGCCTGCGCTATACAATTTTTGCCGGGGAAATGGGCGCCCGGTTGCACAACCGGATTCCCGGCCTTGATCACGACCGGCTTGATCGCTATTGCCAACATCTCATTGTGCGCAACACTCTGGGTCACGTGGTGGGTTGCACCCGTATTCTCACCACTGAGGCCGCCCAGCGCGCTGGCGGTTTCTACTCGCAGACTGAGTTTGATCTGGCGCCGGTGCTGGCTCTGCCTGGGCAATTTATGGAAATCGGCCGCACTTGCGTCCATGCGGACTATCGCAATGGCGCAACCATCAGCGCCTTGTGGTCTGGGCTGGCCGCATTTATCGCCGGACAAAAAATCGATTACCTGATCGGCTGTGCCAGCATCCCGCTGGGCGAAGATGGAGGTAGCGAGGCGCGGGCGCTGTATGCGGAACTGGCGCGGCGGTGTCTGGTTTCAGAGCCATTGCGCGTCAAGCCTCACCTGCCGTTACCGCGCTATGACGGCATTGCCCAGAGCCGCTTCGTGGTGCCGCCACTGTTGAAAGCTTATCTGCGGCTCGGCGCGCAAATTGGCGGCGAACCCTGCCTGGACCCCGATTTCAACGTTGCTGACGTGTTTATCCTGCTATCCACCCAGCAGATTGAGCGGCGTTATGCCCGGCATTTTCTGGATCGGGATCAGTGATCACCGCATCGCCTGACCGCTCTCCTTCTCCAGGAGAGAGAACCATGCTCAAGAAACATTACCGGGAACGGCTGGCCCGCGCAGGCCGGCGAAGCATACGCACTCCATTGCTGGTATTGCACATTCTGGCCGGGGTGGTGATCGCTGCCGCACTGGGACCCGGTCAACAACGGTCTTATGTCTCCACGCGCCCCTTGGTGTGGTGGAGCCGGGGATTGTGCTGGATTCTCGGGGTCCGCCTGCAACCGTCAGGAACGGTATGCCCAGGACCGGCGTTGTTCGTAGCCAATCATATTTCCTGGCTGGATATTTTTTGCATTGCCGCCGTTTGTCCAACCCATTTTCTCGCCAAGCAGGATGTCATTGCCTGGCCGCTGTTTGGCTGGTTGTGCCGACGGGCTGGCACCGCTTTCATCCGTCGCGGGGAGGACAACGGGGCCGCCGCGGAACACTTGGTTTGGCGCTTACGGCAAGGCGAGCGGGTGCTGGTGTTCCCAGAAGGCACTTCAACGTCAGGGGGAACTGTCCGGCGGTTCTTTCCCCGGCTGTTCCAGGCCGCGATTCTTGCCCGTTGTCCGGTACAAGCCATCGCCCTGCGTTATCCCCGCCATGATGGTATTGAAGGCGCTCATCCACGCGTACCCTTCGTTGGCGATGATGCGCTGCTGCCGCATCTATGGCGGTTGCTGGGTGAGCCAGCGATGGTCGCGGAACTGCATTTTGGAACGGTCCATGCCATACCCCACCCGTCCCGCGATATTCTGGCCCGGTTGACGCATACTGAAATCAGCGCGCACATCTTGCCACGCTCTGAGCATGATTCGCACCTCCTTCACTCCCCTGCTTCGACCCTTTCCCAAAAGGAGAGGGAGAGTAACGATTGAGCTGATACCGCTTCTGAAATACTAGACAGCAAGACTCGTCGCCCGCCGGAAACCCAAGGCGCGTATCAGCGTCCAATAAAGCCATATGCTTAGCACTGATCAACCCGTAGAGTCCTACGGTCACCATCACGGTGTGCGAAAAGTGGCGAGATTTATCCTGGCTGGGGCCATTGGCTGTTCTAAGCCCAAGCAGAAAACGCATAAAAAGCTGTGCTTGACAGCATTGCTCGTGCTGCTTTTTCTCTTTACGCCGGTATCGACCCCGGCCTATGGCGCGGCAGTGGTCTCGACCGAGCATGTGACGGTGACCCTGTTGAGCGAACAGCCACAAGCCGCACCGGGGCAAACCCTGTGGCTCGGTCTACGCTTCGAGCTGATCCCGCACTGGCATGTCTACTGGCGCAATCCCGGCGCTTCAGGCACCGCACCCGTCATCCGCTGGACGCTGCCCGGCGGCTGGACAGCCGGCGGTATCCACTGGCCGGTGCCAAAGCGAATCCGCTTCGGGCCGCTGACCAACTACGGCTACGAGGATACCGTCACTCTCCTGGTCCCGGTCCAGGTACCCGCTAGCCCGCTGCCAACGGGTCCACTGACCATTATTGCCGACGCCGGATGGCTGGTATGCCGTGAGGCATGCATTCCCGAAGCCGGACGCTTCACCCTGGAGCTCAATCACGCCAACGCTCCTTTGGCCGCAACCGATGAAACCCGTGAGATCTTCACCGCCGCCCGGGCGCAATGGCCTGAAGCCGTAAACGGTGCCGGCCACTACCGCCTTGATGGCGACATCCTGAAAATCTCTGTCGAAATACCCGGCATGACGACGCGCCCGGCCGATATCTGGTTCGCCGCTCATCAGTGGGGTCCCGTGGATGCCAGTGGCGTCCAGTCCTGGCAGCAAACCACCGCAGCTTTCCATTTGAGCGTGCCCGCCGGCGATGTGCCACCAGCGGGCGATGCGCCACTGGAGGGACTGCTGGTGGTGGAATCTCTGGATAATGATTCGACCGTGCGCCGGGGATATGCCGTGCAGCTCGTGGCGGGGCCGCCTGTGGCGGAAAGTGGAACCCTGGGCTGGATAACGGCGCTGGGTTTCGCCTTCCTCGGAGGATTGATCCTGAACATCATGCCCTGTGTGCTGCCGGTGCTTGGCATCAAAGTATTGGGTTTTGTCCGGGAAGCTGGCGCGAATCGCGGGCGCCTGGCACTGCATGGGCTGATGTACGGCGCTGGCATCCTGGTCAGTTTCGCACTGCTGGCGGCGGTTCTGCTGATGCTGCGGGCCAGCGGTGCAGCATTGGGCTGGGGCTTTCAACTCCAATCCCCGGTGCTGGTGACCCTGCTGGCCTACCTTCTATTGCTGACCGGACTCAACCTGTCCGGGGTGTTTACTGTGGGCAGCGGGTTGATGGGTGCAGGCCAATCCCTGGTACTGATTCTCAGCCCGCTGGCGACATCGGACCCACCCGAGAATTCCCGCGCCAGCCAGGACGGCCCGCAATCCTGGTCCAGCCAAAAGGTACAGCAACTCACTGCGGCAGGACGCCCGGTTTTCGTCAACTTTACCGCGGCCTGGTGCATCACCTGCAAGGTCAATGAACAGGCCGCCCTGGCCACGGAACACACCCGGCAGCTTTTCGCATCCCGCTCCGTGGCCTATCTCGTGGCCGATTGGACCCGGCGCGACCCTGCGATTACCCGCCAGCTGGAACGCTATGGACGCAGCGGCGTACCGCTCTATCTGTTGTACTCACCAGCCACCGGGCAGCCTGCTCGATCCCGAAGGGACGATCGGCCACGCTTACGGGGCCAAGACCACGCCGCATATGTACATCATCGACGAAGCCGGCACGCTGGTTTACATGGGCGGTATCGACAGCCTCACCACCGCTGACCTGGACGATATTCCCCAGGCCACCCAGTATGTGCGGGTCGCCTTGCAGGAACGGGCGGCTGGCAAGCCGGTCAGCATCCCCGTGACCCGGCCCTACGGCTGTTCGGTCAAGTATTGACGCTGGCCCGTGGCAGGAGAAACGTGATGCAGAAAAGCAGACGGGATTTTTTACAGCGATGGGCCGGGTTCGCGGCAGCAGCGGCAGCGCCTGGCTGGGTTCATGCCGCGATGCTGACCCCCTGCCAGACAGCGGGACCTTTTTACCCTCCGCAGTTACCGCTGGATAACGACAATGACCTGGTGCATGCCGCCGGGTCCAACACGGTGGCGAAAGGCACCATCACCGACCTATCGGGGCGTTTGCTCGACCCTAACGGCAACCCATTGCAAGGAATACGCATTGAGATCTGGCAATGCGATGCGAACGGGCGCTATCGGCATCCTCGCGATTCGGGGCGGCAACCGGTCGACCCTGGGTTTCATGGAATCGGACATACCCTGACCGACGGTGAGGGGCGTTACCGGTTTCTGACCATCAAGCCGGTGCCGTATCCGGGGCGGACTCCGCATATCCACGTGGCCGTTTACCCGAAAAGTGAGCAGCCATTTATCACTCAACTCTACGTAGCGGGCGAACCGCGCAACGCCCGCGATTTTTTGTACGATCAGGTACCGGCGGAGAAACGCCACCTGGTAACGGCAGAATTTGTCCGTGCCGCAGCAGCGTTACCGGATGCGGAACTTCAGGCCCGCTGGGACATTGTTTTGGGTGTGCCTGGAACGGGTGGTTGATGCCATCCAGCGTTCCAAGCGCATCTGTTCGGGGTAACCCGCCTGGGTATAGGCCCGTTGAAATGCAATGCCGAGCGCTTCGTAGAGAATGAAAGATTTTACGCTACGCTTTTTCATATCTACTGTATCGTTAAGGACACAACAATGGAAAATATCCCGCTGTCAGAAATGCTTGGTCAGTTGCGTGAGGAATTGCTAACAGCACGGGCCAAGAGTGAAGACTCAGACCTGAAATTCCAGATCGAAGACATTGAGATTGAATTGCAGATTGTCACCACCAAAGGCGGCAAGGGCGGGGGCGGAGTCAAGTTCTGGGTTTACAATGCCGAGGCCGAGATCAATGCTTCTCAGGCCAAGACTCAGAAACTCAAGCTGAAGCTGAAACCAGTGAATGCTCATGATGATTCGCCATTCAAAGCCGGTGGCGAAGGTGAACGGGGCGATTGAATCAAAAGTCTTGGTTGCTTGGGACATACCCATGAAGAAGGATCTGATCGTTGCTATCTTTGCTCCAACGGGTACCAGCACCACCAACGGCATTTTTGGTACTGGCTATCCGGTGACCGATGACCTGATACTGACCTCGCGGCACGTGGTTAAGCCTGAGAACCGTAATTTTCGGGCACCGATTACGGTTAAGTGGTTCTACGACCAGCCGGCCGACAAGAAGCCGCCAGCCTGGACCAAAGCCGATCTGGTCTGGAGCGGAGCCGGCGATCTGGACGCCGCGCTGATTCGCTGTCCCCGGCCAGCACACCTCCGCGCGTTTCCGCTTGATCGATTGATCGAGCGCAAGCCAATGAAAGACGAGAGCTGGGAAAGCTCTGGGTTCGCGCTCATGAACAAACGCGGCAAGGTGCGTAAGCCCGGCGAGTTTGGCGGAACGGTACGGTCGATGGCGGATGCAGCCCCCTTTTTCGAGGTGGTCGAGAGCGCCCCGCCCGCTGGGACACCACAGGAGCCAATCACTCAAGAACAGTGGGGAGGAGCTTCCGGAATGCCGATATTCGTCGCTTCCGGGATTCTCGGTATCCTGTGTCAAATCCCGCCGAAACATGGAAACAAGAAACTCGAAGCCGTTCCGGCTTGGCGGTTATTGCGGGACGACAGCTTCAAAAAGTGGTTAGGTGGGGACGAGGCGGCTGAGCAGCGGCAACGGGCCAGCGAAATATTGCACCGTCTGCTGACGGGTCACGATGAAATGGCGCGCGATTTTGCAGCCGGGTTAGGAATTTCGTCCGCCAACATGCCGCCGTGCCGGGCGCAAATCGTCGAAAAGCTGCTCAACGATACCTCCCAGGAGGACTTGTTCCACCTGGCCTACTCCGTTCAGGAAAAGCGGCGGGAAAAGCGCGATCAAGCCGGCATGAAAGGGGTGGAACAATTGCTCCTCGCGGTGTTGCCGGCGATTTACAATCCCGCTTTCGTGGCCGGTGTCTGCCGGTGTCAAGGCGACCCCCACGCCATCCCGATTGACTTGCCGACTGAATTGATAACGCTGGCCGAGATCATTATGGCCGGCGCCGATGGCCGCGCCGCGCGCTTTTGGCCCAAGCCGGACAAAGACTACTTTCCTACCGGAATCCCCTGCTTGCCAGCGCCGCCGGAGTGCGGTCGCGATGCTGACGGCAACGTGTTCGAACATGGTTTTCTGGACAACCTGCTGCAGTCCTTTGAGGAAGGTGATGAACGTTTCGCCGAGGACTTCCACGTCTACCTCAAGACCCGATTCATCCAGCGCGACCTGCGCAATCCTCAGGCGCGTGACGCGGAAGAAAAACTGCGCCGGATGGTGGCCCACAAGTTGGCTCTCCAAGCCGGACAGGACCATGTGACGCATTACTTCATTGCCAAAATGAATGAAGGCAACCCCGAAGCCACGGCAAAGCAGAGGGCGTTGCTCGAACAGCTCAAGCGCGATTTTCCAGCGATTGCGTTCCTGCGGTTACTGGGCGGAGAAGGAATGGATGTGGAATACGCGCGCTACCTGGAGTTTGTTCGGCTGCTAGATCGAAAATTGGAGCCCGACGCATGAAATTCCTCGAAATCGCCGACGACGCCGTCGTCGAACTTGCCCCTACTGGCGACATGCCGGAAGCCGTGCACCAGTTCGAGACGCGCCAGATATTTGCCATCAACGCCGCTCTCGCCGCCCGCCGGCCGTTGCTGGTGCGCGGCGAACCGGGCATCGGCAAATCCCAGCTCGCCCGCGCCGCCGCCAAGGAGCTGGGGCGTGCTTTTGTCAGTTGCACGGTTGATGTGCGCACGGAATCCCGCGACCTGCTGTGGTATTTCGACGCCGTGGCGCGCCTGGCTAAGGCGCAGTTGCTGGGCGCGCTGCGGCGGGTGAATGAGCCGGCGGCGGCGAACGCGCGGGATAAGAACGGTAAGGCCGAATCCGAGACGGTGCCGGACCCGCCGGACCCGCTGCCCATCCAAGACTACCTGCATCCACGCCCGCTGTGGTGGGCGTTCAATTGGGAAAATGCACTCGATCAAGCGCGAGCCGCCGGCATTCCCGCGCCTCCCCAACCCGATGGCGGCGATCCGGCCAACGGCTGTCTGGTGTTGATCGATGAAATCGACAAAGCTGAGACCGATGTGCCCAATGGCCTGTTGGAAGCCCTTGGCGCCGGTTGTTTCCATCCCCAGGGCTGCACCGAACCGGTCGCGGCCACCGGTATCACCCCGCTGGTAGTGATCACCACCAACGAAGAACGCGCCCTGCCCGATGCCTTCGTGCGCCGCTGCCTGGTCCTCCATCTGCGCCTGCCCACAGACCCGGAAAAGCTGGCTGAGCGCCTGATTGCGCGGGGCCGCGTGCACTTCGATCGCGGTGGCCGGCGGGTTTCCCAGCAGGTACTGCGGCACGCCGCCGAGCTGCTGATCAAGGATCGCGAGACCGCACGCGCCAATCATTGGCTGCCGTTGCCCGGCCAGGCCGAGTATTTGGACCTGGTGCGCGTCGTGATCACCCGCGCCCGCACAGCCAAGGAACAAGAGGCCTTGCTGAAAAAAGTGGCCGAGTTTGTCTTGAAGAAACACCCCGATGCCTTCGAACAAATCGCTGAACAAGCCGCCGGTTAGACTCCGCAACGTCTGCGGGCGTGCCGATCTGGCGGCGGTACTGGCCGACGGAGATACGGTCATGGCGGAGACGATCGCCGATTTGACCGGCTTCGAGCGGCAGGCCCGCGCACAACCTTCAGAAACCCCGCAAAAGAAGCCCCCGCCCAGGCGTCCGCCGAAACCTCCGAAGGAACGGCTGATCATCCGGCCGCTTACCCCGACCCCGTTCTGGTTACCCATTGAGTATGAATTCGTTGCCGGCAGCGATGATCCTCTACCGCCGGTGGCCAGCACACCGTACCAGGGTTGGAAAAATTTTCCTCGGGTTGCGCCGAGCATTCCGCCCCTAGCTGAGTGGCGCGAGCTAGAACCGAAACTGCGTTTTCTGCTATGCCTGCCACAGCCCGGTCAGGCGATCGATGTGGAACTGACCGTGCGCCGGCTCGGTGAAGGCGCCCTTCTCGCCGAATTACCGCGCCAGCGCCACCGCCGCTGGGGGCCGGCCCTGCAACTGATTGAAGATCGCAGCATGCGGCTGATCCCGTATCGCCTGGATCAGTTTTGGGTTCGCGAGGCCCTGCAACGACGGCTGCCCGCCCACATGCTGGAATGCTGCGTGTTTCGTGATGGCCTGAGCGCTCCTTATCGAGCCGGAAGTGAGGTGCGTCATTACATCCCGCCCGCACCAGGCAATATTGTGTTGCTGCTGGGTGATCTCGGTTGTCTGTCCAGCACGGGATCGGCGCTGTGTGACTACTGGCTGCGCTTTGGCCGTGATCTGCGCGCCGTGGGTTGTATCCCGGTGGCGTTGATCCCTGGCCCGCTGGAACGCTGCCCCAATCGATTGGCCGGGGTATGGCGGCTGATTCCCTGGGAACGCCCGCGCCCTCCCGGCCCGCAAGATACCCTTGCGCTACGCGCCGAACGCCTGCTGCGGCTGGTATCGCCGGCGTTTCGCATCGAACCGGGACTGCTGCGCGCCGCCCGTTTGCTGTTGCCGCCGGATCGAGCCGATGCCGGCACCGAAGCCGATGTATGGCAACACGCCGACCTGGTGGGGCGCTCCGCCGCCGCCGGCACCCTGAATCGGGAGCGGGCCAAGCAACTGCGTCTGGAGTTCGCCACGCAATTCCCTTCCGGATTGCAGGCTCGCTTGGGCGCATTGTTGCGCGCCTGGCGGGGATATTTGCCGGAGGAAATCTGGTTCGAGGAGTTGTTGAATCTGCCGCCGGCCGCGCGGACGGAAGCCGAGGTGGCCGAGGATGTCCCTTATGCGCGCGACTACTTCGCCAAATTCGCATGCCTGAGCGATGAAGACAAGGTGGCGCTGAGTGGGAGCGATCTGGAGTGGTATGGCCGCGTTGAGGGTCGTGCCGGCTTGATCTGGGACGATGAACGGGTGGGCGACGATCTGAAACGGCTGAGTTTTGCGCTCCATGAGCACGAATCGAACTATCGGCCTCCGGCCGGCTTTGACCCGGCCCTGATTCGCCGACCGAATCAACCAGTCCAGCGCATCCGCATCAACCAGCAGGGTGAGATGCTGCATCTTGCCACTGCGGAAGTGCACACCGGCGGTAGCCCTGTGGTTGCGCTGACCACCCGCAACGGATTGATCCAAATTGAGGCGCCTTCAACATGGGCCGACGACTGGGGCACGGACAACTACGGCCACTGGGTCACCTTCAGCGTCGAAGGGGTCACCCAAAAAATGCGCTGGATCGAACCCGGCGCCTTCCAGATGGGTTCGCCGGAAAACGAGCCGGGGCGCTACGACGATGAAGGCCCCCAGCATCCGGTGACGATCGGCCAAGGCTTCTGGCTGTTCGATACCGCCTGCACCCAGGCACTGTGGAAAGCCGTGATGGGCGAGAACCCGAGCGGGTTCAAAGGCGATGACCGGCCGGTGGAAAATGTCAGTTGGAACGACTGCCGGGATTTTCTCGAACGACTCAACGAGCGAGTACCCGGACTCAACTTGGCCCTACCGTCCGAAGCCCAATGGGAATATGCGTGCCGCGCCGGGACGGCCACCCCGTTCAGCTTCGGCGTCACCATCACCCCCGAGCAGGTCAACTATGATGGCAATTATCCCTACGCAGGCGGAAAAAAGGGTCGTTATCGGCAAGAAACTGTGCCGGTGGCCAGCCTACCGCCCAATCCGTGGGGCCTGTACGAGATGCACGGCAACGTCTGGGAGTGGTGCGCCGA